>JAYVOE010000111.1:0-3254 GCA_043758065.1 Spartobacteria bacterium
ACCGGCGTAGGGATGCGTGCTTTCGGTGACGAGAATGTCGCGAAAGCCGCGTGCGTTTTCAGGATCGGCGGCGTTGTAATATTGCAGGCGATTCATGTCCTCGAAATTGAAGGCGAGCGAGCCGCCGCTGCCGTTGATTTCGAGCGTGATGTGGTTTTTGCGTCCGTAAGCGAAACGCGTCGCTTCCAGATTGGCGATGGCGCCGTTTTTGAATTTTCCGATCCAGGAGACGGCGTCGTCCACGGTGACTTCGCCCATTTCCTGGCTGCCAGTGGCCTGTAACCCGGATGAAATTTCTGCCTGCAACGGACGCTCTTTGATAAACGTCTCCATCAATCCGCAGACTTCCGCGATGTCGCCGACGAGATAACGCCCCAGGTCGATGATGTGCGCGTCAATGTCGCCGTGCGTCCCGGAACCGGCGATTTCCGAGCGCAACCGCCAGACCATCGGGAAATTTGGATCGGCGATCCAGTCTTGTGCATACCGGGCTCGGAAATGATAAATCCGGTCGCCGAGAGCGCCTTCCTCGATCATTTTTTTCGCGAGCGCAATCGCGGGAATTCGTCGGTAGTTATGGCAAACCATGTTCACCACACCCGCTTTTTCGACGGCCGCGACCATGGCTTCGCACTGAGTCAAATCCAACCCCAATGGTTTTTCGCAGAGAATCGCCTTGCCCGCTTCGGCTGCCGCGATGGCGATTTCGGCATGGGTGTCATTTGGCGTGGTGATGTCCACGATGTCGATTTCTGGGTCGGCAATAACGTCGCGCCAATCGGTGACGGCGTTTTCCCAGCCCAAATTTTCTGAGGCGAGTTGCACTCGATTCAGCGAGCGGCCGCAGAGGGTTTTTAGACGAATATCGACTGGCAAATCGAAGAAACGCGGTGCCTGCCGCCAGGCATTCGAGTGGGCGCGGCCCATGAAGTTGTAGCCGATCATGCCGACGGTGAGATGTTTTTTCATAGTCAAGGAGGTTAGGGTTATGTCAGAAAGCTGATCCCCTAATGGAAATGCCCGTTCTTGTAAACTATCCAGCCTGCAAATATGGTGGCCGTGATTTATGCGCTGCCCTTCCTGTCTAGCTATTTTACAGGAGCCAGTGGAGGCGTGCCCAGCGTGTGGTTTCACTCTGACTGCGTTGGATAAAAAATTTGGGACAGTCCCGAAGAATTACCGTTTCGTCACCGATCTGGCGCTTTATTTTGAACAGCGCGAACGGGATACGATCGAGAAAAAACTAGCCGACATCGAACGCAGTTTTCCCGGGCTGTATATTTCGGTGATGACGATGGAAGTCCACCCCAGTTTTAAGCCGCGCGAGTATCTTTTCTGGTTGATGAATCGCTGCCAGTTTGCGCCGCGCGATTGTCGGCTGGAACGCAGTTTCGCGCTGGTGCTGTTTTTTGATTCGAGTTCCAGGACAATCTTACTAACGACGGGTTATGCGCTGGAGCGGTCGCTTCCGGAGGCGGTGTTGCAAACGATTCTCGACGCGGCAATTCCACACTTCAAAAAAGAAAATTTTCATCGCGGTACCATGGCAATCCTCGACGATGTGAAGCATCATTTAAAACGGTTCTGCTCTGCTGGGTTGAGCGAGCCGCCAGCGACGTTGAAATCGCGCGGCGAGGTAACCAAAAAACCGGAGGATTTGTTTTGAGCCGCTGGGTTTCATTTGCCTGGGTCCTGCTGGCGATGAGTCTGCTCGGAGCGACGGTGCTGCCTTCTCGACCGCAAACGCGTGTGTCGGATCGCGATGCGCTTTTTGATCCGAAAACCCGCGACTTTCTTTCGCAGACGTTGCGTGCCGAATCCGGACGCTATAAAATCTCCGGTTACGTCGTGGCAATAGGGGATGCAGAACGTGGAAAAGAAACCGAAATCGCCAAACAACTGCGCGACAAATGGATACCCGAGCCTGTTGGTTTCATCGTCTTATTTACTGGCAATTCCGACAAGATCTCCATCAGCCTGACCGATGAGGCCTATCGACGCATTTCCATTGGAGGAAAGCTGGATTTGTTAGCCAAACAAATCGACGAATTCAACGAAGATGGCCCCTCTCGCGGGATGCCGAAAGTGATCAATCTCCTGCTGGATCGCCTGCGCCTCGAACGGAAAGCCGTGGTCGTCGTCCCGGACCGCGACGTCCCGGTGACCCTTATCCTCGTTCCCATCGGAATCCTGCTCGCCGGACTCGGCTGGGGCATGTTTCGACTCTATCGCTACATGGAATCGCAAAACATTTTCACCCCGCTTTATGTGCTCAAAGCGGATCGGGTGCAGCCCGTTCTCGGATCCACTCTGGGCGGCGTAAACACGGTCGAAGCCAGATACTAAAATCGCTCGCGACTTTTTCGCGGAAGCGGGTTTCAGAAAGGGAGATTACGTTGTCACTCGGATCTAAACTTTTATGAGCAAACTCCCCTTGATCGTCTCTGGCGCAGTCGCGCTGAGCATCGCAGCGGGTGCAATCGGATACCATTCTGGAAAAAACCAGAGTCCGATGCAACTCGACTCAAGAAATGTTGCCCCGGTCCAATCCGCATCCCGCACCAGAGCGGGTGAGGTGGCGACCGTCAGCAGCAGCCGCGCACTGGATTCCGGGATTGACCCGAAAAATTTGAATACCGACACCGCGCAAAAGATCGACGACCCGACGAAACGGCGTCAGGCCTTCAACGAACTTGGCGGCATGCTCGCTGCGGGCGATCTGAAAAAAGCGCTCGAAATGGCGGCGAAACTCGAAGCCGGAGCCGATCGCAAAGCGATGTTGAGCGGAATATTTTCTCAGCTTTCCACGGGCGACGCGAAAACCGCGCTTGAAGCCGCCAAGTCGCTGACCGACCCGGTCGATAAACGTTATGCCCTGAAAAGCCTCGCACTCGAATGGGCATTCGCGAGCAAAGATGAAAAAGGCGATGGCAGTCTCGGCACGTCCGCCGCGATGAGCGTCACGCTTGCGCTCGCCGACAAAAATCCCGCTGAAGCCGCCGCGTTTGCGCAAAACGAGATCGAAGGACGTGAGCGGGGTTTCATGAATATGGCGGTTGCCCGCAGTTGGACGAAGCAGGATCCCGTCGCTGCGGCGACGTTTGCGTCCCAACTCGCAGAGCAAGACGGCCGCCAATGGGTCGTCACCAGCGTGGCGAATCAATGGGCCGAAACCGATCCGCAACACGCCGCGGCCTGGGTGGAGAAATTCCCCGAAGGCCGCGAGCGCAATTCCGCCATCGATCGCATCACCA
>JAYVOE010000112.1:0-9365 GCA_043758065.1 Spartobacteria bacterium
CTGACGAATGCGGGGCAAACGACTGATCTGGGGCTCAACCTCACCGATGTCGCAACGGTGGATTTAGGAACGAGTGCCACGCGCATCCTTAATCTTTCCAGTGGATCGCTGATCAAGAGCACGACGACGGCATCGACGATCAGTGGCGCTGGCGTTCTCACGGCAGGAGGTTCGGCCTCTGGCAATCTAGCCATCTCAGTAACACCGGGAAGCAGTCTTACTATTTCCTCCGTCATTGCTAATAACTCAGCGGCCGCGATCGGGCTGTTAAAATCCGATGCGGGCACGCTCACCTTGAGCGGGACGAACACGTTTACGGGAAATGTTTCGCTCAATGGCGGCACGACTAACATCGCCAGTGAGAGCAATCTCGGCGCAGCTACCAGTGCTCTCGCTTTCAATGGTGGAACGCTCCGTGTCACCAGTGGATTTACTACTTCGCCTACGAAAGTCTTTACCGTTTTGGCGAGCCAGACGGGAACATTAAATATTGATGCGAGTCAGAGTCTTATCATGGCGAACACCGCTGGTGGCTTACAGTCGGGCAACGCCGCGGCTACATTAATCAAGACTGGCTTGGGCAGTCTCGTCGTGCAAAATGCTAACACCGGATTCAGCGGCACGTTGCAGATCAATCAAGGGACGGTCGAACTGCGGAACGCACAATCCACTGTAGGTGGAATCATTTTAAATGGCGGCACTCTGGCTCTCGCGGCCAATGCTTCTACCAATTTCAACAACCAGCTCAACCTCCTCACCAGCAGCACAATTAACGTCGATCGGCTTTCCGGCACTGGCGGAGTGACACATTCGACGGGCAGCCTGAGTCTGGGAGCTAGCACGCTTACGGTGACTGGCGCCAATGCGGCCGACCTTTACCTCAGCGGGATTAGTCTGTTAGGAAACGCCATGGTTAATCCTACCACGGCTAACCTATCCAGTGGGGCGATCTCGGGAAGTTTCGGATTCACCAAGACGGGCGCTGGCATTTTCTCTTTAAACGCTACTAACACTTACGCTGGGACGACCAGTGTTAGCAACGGAACGCTCCGCATGGGGATTGCGAACGCGTTGCCGTCGGCGACGGATCTAACGGTTGCGAGCGGTGCCACAGTGGATTTGGCTGGGTTCTCCGGCACGACGGCTTCCCTCTCGGGCGCAGGGAATGTAACGCTCGGCAGCGGCACGTTCACGACGGGCAGCACGAGCTCGACTTTCTCTGGCAGTATCAGTGGCACTGGCGGTCTAACCAAGTCGGGTTCCGGCAACTTGACCTTGTCTGGAGTTAACTCTTACTCCGGTCTAACTTCTATCACTGGCGGCACGCTAATTATGGGTGGTGCTAATCGAGTTTCTTCCAGCTCGGCTCTAACAGTTGCGAGCGGTGCGACGTTTGCCTTAAACAATTTCGATACGGCCAGTGCGTCGCTTTCCGGCGCCGGCAGCGTGACTCTGGGCAGTGCTACCTTGAGCACTGGAAGCAGTTCTTCGACGTTCAGTGGAGGGATCAGTGGAACGGGCGGTTTGACAAAAACCGGCGCCGGCACACTTACGCTCACCGCACTCAGCACTTACACGGGAACGACTAACATCAATCAGGGAAACGTCGTCTTGCGAAACGCCAGTGCGCTTGGTGGAAGTGGTGGAGTGAATCTGGCGAGTGGAGCGGAACTGCAGTTGGAGAATAACATCACCACCGCATCCTACGCGCTCAACTTCGGAGGCACACTGAGGAACAACTCCGGTGCTAACAGTTTCGCGGGCAATAGCACGCTTATTGGAAGCGGCAACATGGTTAGTGATGCTGGCACACTGACAGTTAGTGGAGCGGTAACTCTCGGTGGCAATGCGCTCGCCATCAGCGGCGCGGGCGACTCCCAATTTTCGGGTGCCATCAGCGGGGACGGGTCCATTACCAAGTCCGGTGCGGGAACCACGACTATTTCTGGTAGTAATATTTTCACCGGAGTTACAACGGTATCTGCGGGCATGTTGCAGGTCCGTTCGACCAGTGCGCTGGGTGCGACGGGAGCGGCAAATTCCACCAAGGTGTTGAGTGGCGCGACTTTGCTTTTGAATGAATCCAGCGGCGTGATCGTCGGCGCGGAGACGTTGGAATTGACTGGCAACGGGCTTGGCGGCAATGGCGCGCTCCGCAGCAGCTCGGGAGCGAACAGTTGGACGGGCGCAATTTCTTTGATGGCAAATACCAGCATCCAGGTGGACGCGGGAACACTCGAACTCACCGGCGGCGTTGCAGAATCGGGTGGAACTCGACTCTTAACCAAATCCGGCGCGGGCACTCTGGTGTTCACCGGCCTCGCCAGTCACACCGGTGGAACGGCGATCACTTCGGGCACCTTGCAACTCACTGGCAATGACCGCCTCGTCACGACAGGCGCGGTGGATATTTCCGCAGGCGCGACGTTCAATCTAGATGATAGCGACCAGACCATTGGCGCATTAACAGGCTCTGGAATTGTGCAGACCGGTCCGACGGCTGTGGCGACTACTGGGGCTACTTTTACCGTTGGCAGTGGCGGCAGCACGGCGAGTTTCTCCGGCAGCATTCAAGGCTTGGGCGACCTGGCAAAAGCCGGCACAGGCACCCAGACGCTCGCCGCTGCCAGCACATTCACGGGTGCTACCACGATCAACGCAGGCCAGCTCGACGTTTCCGCTAACAACGGCCTCGGCTCGACCAGCGGCATCACGATCAACTCCGGCGGCACCTTGCTGCTCAGCGGCTCGGCCACGGATCGCATCGGTAACAGCGTCCCCATTACTCTCGCTGGCGGCAATTTCGCGCGCTCCGCGGGCAGCGAAGGCGCCGGGAGCAGCAGCACGGGTGCCGGAACATCTGCGGTCGGCCTTGGCGCATTGAGCCTCACGGCAAATTCCACAATCGACTTTGGCACGGGCGCAGTCGGCACCCTGGTTTTCACCGGATTTACTCCCGGTCTCTTCACGCTCACCATCAACAACTACTCACCGACCAGCGGCAGCACCTACACCGACGGAGGCAGCGACCGATTAATCTTCAACTCCACTCAAGCGGGCAACCTCAGCAACTTCGTTTTCGCCAATGGCGGCACCGCCACTCAAATCACACTCGCCTCCGGTTTCTATGAAGTGACCACCGTCGTCCCCGAGCCATCCACCTGGTTGGGAGCCGCGCTGCTGACCGGTTGCGGTGCCGTCGGAATGCGCCGTCATTGGAAACGCGCTGTTTCGCAGAAATCCTGAGAAAATTTTCAGCGGAGTTGCATTGCACTCATAGGGGAACGGTGGCTTAGTGCAGCCGCATTTGTGAACGCGATTTCTATCTCACTCGCCTCTGTTTTTCTCGCCTGCGCGACCGGATTTTCTCAAGAGATCGAACGCGCGATCCCGATTGAAAAAGAGACGAAAACTCAGCCCGGCGTTGCCTATCACGAAGGCGGCGTCTCCATCACGGTCGATTCGGCGACCGCTGTTTCGCAGTCCATCTCTGGCGGCGTGACAAATTCGCTCCAACAACAAACGCACCTCGTTTTTCTGCAAGCCATCGCGCCGTGGCTCTCGCTTGCCTATGGCGCGGGCGTTGGTTTTCGCACTCAGGAAATTCAGTTGCTTCGGCAGGAAGACCAGACTTCCGCCTATTTAAACCTGCTGAATCGACCCGCACTCAACTGGAACCCGCGTGAGGGCATCGAGGTCGAGGCCGCTTATCAGATGCAGCAAAATCTCAGCGCCGCGCTCGCGCAGGATCACAGCGAGACGGCCAGTTTACAGGGGAAAATGAAGGTCAACCCGCAGGCCACGGTCGGCCTCGGCTATGCGGATCAGGAAAACACCGCGCCCGATGCGACGAAAAATGAGCGGAGTTCCATCCGACTCACCACCGAATACGCCATTCCGGAACCCCCCCATAGCGACCCCATTACACTGCAACTCAACCCAGGTTACGAAAACGCCACCGCCGCCGACGGCACGCAGGCGATTCGTGCGTTCGTGGAAAACGCCGTCATCTGGAAAGTCGATACCGCCACCACGCTGACCCTTGGCGGCGGTTTCGCCGGTGGCTCAAACACGTCGGAGTCCGGCTATTTCCTCGTGCAACACATCGTTCTTCCGGGCACTTCGTTGGAACTCCGCGCCGCGATGATGAATGCCGAACGCGAAATGCCGGGCGAAGGATTTGCCGTTTCAGCTGGCTCGACCGTGGCACTTGCTCAGGCTCTCAGCGCCGGGCTTTCCGTTCGCTACAAGATGGACCAAAACGCCGTGATGGATCGTCCAAGAAACGAGACTTTTCTCTCGCTCTCGATCAACGGCAGGTTCTAGCTGCCGCAGATTAAAACAATCCGAGCACTTTCAAGACGACCACGATGACGACGATGACTCCAATGATGTAAAAGATATTTCTGTCCATGCCTCTTACATCGTTTGAATAGAAATTTAGCGTGTCTTTAATTGCGTCAGACGAAGAATTGGCCTCGCGAATCTGCCAGTCGTGCGGGCTCTGCTGCAACGGCGTCCTGTTTCACGTAGTCGAGATGCAACCTGCTGATCAGCCGCAGGAATTGGTTATGCTCGGGCTCCGGATTCAGCGGAAAAAAGGTCGAAGAAGCTTCTCGCAACCGTGTCCGGCATTGCAAAGTGGATGCTGCAAAATCTATGCGGCGCGACCGGAACGCTGTCGGCTTTTTGAGTGCCAGCAACTACGTCGATTGGCGGCGGGAACGATCACCGAAGCGTCGGCGTTGGAGAAAATTCGGGACGTCCAGCAACGGGTCAGTCGCATCGAAACCTGGCTGCAACAAGCCGGCGCGACTGACGTAAAACGTCCGCTCTCGAAGCGCTGTGAGAAAGCCCTGGCCGAGCCATTGCACTCTGACTCCGATGAAAAAACAGTCACGCTGCATCGCGAACTGACGCGAGAAATGGCCGAGCTCGATGCGATTCTCGATGCCGATTTCCGGGTCGAGAAATGACGAGGAGTAAGGTGGTTTAGTTAGCTCGATGTAGAGTCAAATCTTTGCTTCGTAGAGTCGAGGCTGTGCCTCGAAAGTCTGTGACGTCGCAATAAGCAATCGAGCCACAGGCTCGACGCTACATCCCACGACTATTTAAAGTGCTCTATTGCTGGACGATCTTGATCGAGCGAATCGTCGAGCGTTGCAGCGGAGTTCCATTGGAATCAGTTTCGCCGCGGCTGATTGTCTCCAAAACATCGAGTCCGCTGATCACTTTTCCGAAAACGGTGTATTCGCCGTTCAGCGTCGGTGCGGGTGCGAGACAGACGTAGAACTGGCTGCCGTTCGAGGCTTTGTTCGGATTAATCTTGTTCGGCAACCGGCCCATTCCTACCGCACCCAAATCATTTTTTAAGTTGATCTCGGCGGGAACGACATAGCCCGGACCAGTGGTGCCGAGCGGGAGATTCGGTTTTTTCTTGCGACTGAGCGGGTCGCCGATCTGCACCAGCCGACCCGGAATCGCCCGGTGAAACGCCTGGCCTTTGTAAAACTTTTTCTTCGCCAGTTTCTCGAAATTCGCCACCGTGAGCGGCGCAGATTCGGGTGCCAGTTGAATCAAAACTTCCTTCGGCTTTTTCTCGCCCGGCACCTCAATGGAAACGACCGCAATCTCCGCCGCGTGGGTGGCGATGGATGTTAGGAAAAGTGCTAGAAGTGGAATCAGGAATTTCATGGGACTAATGGCAGGACGGTGAGCGTTTCGCCGTTTTCGGTCGCGAGGATCGTGCCCGGCGCGGCGTGCGCTCGTTTGACGTAAGCAAGTGCGACGACACTTTCCAAGTCCAAACTCTGAGCGCAACTCGTGACGCTACCAACGATTTGATCCGCCACGCGCAAACCGGCTCCGACGACGAGCCCAGAATCCGGCTTCGCGCGAAGACGGACGAGGTGGCGATTAACGTGCCCGACGCTCTTTAATCGGCTGATCACTTCCTGGCCGATGTAGCAGCCTTTGTGGTAGTCAATGCAGTCGAGCCCGGCTTCGACGGGAATGGTGTTTGCGTCGAGCTCGCTGCCCCAGGCCGGAATGCCTCGCGCGATGCGAAATGATTCGAGTTCCAGTCGATTCAACAGGCGAGGGGACGCTGGTTTGGCGTCGCCCGGTTTCAACCAAAAATCGGAGCCGGCGATGCCGAAACGGTGGGACGTTATTCCGCCGCTGCCGCCGACCTGATGCACGAGCTTCCAGTCATTGCTAACATCGGTCACGACAACGTCGTCGGAAATGATGTAACGCTCAAAGCGCGCGAGCAATTCCTCACCCATCTTCGCCGGGCCATCGACTCGGATTCCGTCTTCGAGTTTCGTTAGCCAGACCTCGGCATTCAACTTGCCTTTGGCGGTCATTACGCAGGCGTGCATTGCGATTTGGGGCTGGAGTTTTTTCACGTCGTTGCTGAGCTGGCCGTTGAGAAAACGCACGGTGTCCGCCCCGCGAAACTCCAGCACAGTGCGCTCTAACTCGAATGAAAAAACGTCGCTCAAGCCGCGTCTCCAGACTGGGCGGCGAGCTTCGCCATGATCGAGAAATCGTCGTCCAAATGACCTTTTTGTTCGGCACGTTTCAACGACGCCATCGCAGCGTCAACGGCCGGCGTGGCGAGATTTTTCGGCTGACTCAAACTCGCTGCGTGGCGCAGATCTTTCATCAGGTGACGCACGGTGAAATGCGGTGAAAAATCGTCCGCAATGATCGTTGGCAATTTCATTTCGAGGAGCGGCGAATTGATGGCATTCGAGGAAAACGCCTCACGAATTTTCTCATGGGAAATGCCCGCTGAACTGGCCACGGCCATGGCTTCGCCGAGCACTTGGATATAGCCAGCAATCATCATGTTGGCGGCCAGTTTCATCGCCGCAGCTTGACCCGCTTCACCGATCGAGAGGACGGATTTTCCACTGTCCAAAAGGATGGGCGTCATCTTTTCCATCAGCGCCGGATCGCCGCCGAGATAGTAAACGAGGAGGCCTTTTTCCGCGGCGACTTTGCTGCCAGTGAAGGGAGCTTCGAGGAACTGCGCGCCGACGCTGGTGACGATGCCGCCCGCACGCTTGATCGTCTCCGGCGAAACGGTGGTGTGGAAAAGCAGAACGTGATTTTTCGTGAGGACGCTGGCGACGGATTGCACGGCTTGCAGAAGCGCGGCGTCGTCGGAAACGAAGAACTGAAGAACGTTGCAGGTCTGGGCGACTTCCTGGGCTGAGCCGAGGAAATTTGGCACGGGTCGCGGCGACCGGCTCCAGACGTAAACGTCGTGTCCGCGCTTCCGTAAATGGTCGGCGATGCGGCTGCCGATGATGCCGAGGCCGATGATGCCGATGCGTTCTGGTTTGCTCATTAATTGCTTAGGGTTTTTGAAATCGTGGATCGAAGATTTCGATCTTCGCATGTTGCACGAGGTCTGCCATGAGGGACTCGATTTTTTTTCGCTCCTGCTCGTCGCGGCAACGCTGGCGCACCTCGTCTGCGACCTGCTCGTAGGTCAATGTGGACGCGGGATTTCTTTGGGAAACCTGAATCAAATGGAACCCGAATCTAGTTTCGACTGGCGGTCTGATTTCTTGCAGCGGTTGGTGGAAGGCGGCTTCGATGATGGCGGGTTCCATCCGAGTGCGGCCGAACCAGCCGAGCGATCCGTGGGTGAGCTTTTTTGCGGGATCGTCGGAGAGGGCGTCAATGAGTTGCGGGAACGGAATTCCGTCGCGGAGGCGGGATTGGGCGTTGCGGATGAGGTCGCCTTTTTCCAGGAATTCCAGTGGTGTTCCGTTCGGCGGAAAAATGGCGGCGAAATGGGTTGCCTCGACGGCTTCTGGAAACTGGGAAATCTCTGGATTCGCGGCAAACCAGGCGCGGCATTCGGCATCGGTCGGTTCGCAATGAGCGGCGGTCCGGAGCCAGTGTTCGGCTTTCAGATTTCGCTCGAAACGCTGACGGAGTTCGGCGTTGGATAGGCCGCTGGAAATCTGGGCGTTTTTTGCGCGGTCGCCATCGTCAAATTGATCACGCACCAGTTGCAGCTGGCGCTCGAGTTCTTCATTGGGGACGGAAACGTCGCGGGCTTTTTCTGAGGCGAGTTCGAGTCGAATCTGATTTTTCCATGCGAGTTGCAGTCGATTCTGGTCCGGCATCTTGCCGTCAATCTGCGCGGCGGACAGCAAATCACGGGCATAAATGGGGCGGCCATTGACTTTGCCGATAACAGCGGGAAATCCGTCCACCAGACTGCGAGATTTCTCGAATTTTTGGACAACCAGCCAGACGAGACAGCCTGCGAGAAGCAGATTCAGGAGGCGCAAAACGGTCATTCCAGCACGAGGATAAACCTTGCCGCACTTTGAATTCCAGAGATACTTGGACAGTTTTTCCCGAATGGACGCGACCCCCGATCAATTGCTCGAAATGGAGCTTCTCCGCCGCATCGCGCAGGGCGACCGGGCGAGTTTTGAATCGCTCTACGAACGCTTGAGCGGGATCCTTTTTGCGGCGGCTTTGCGCGTGCTGAACGATCAGCGCGAGGCCGAGGACATTCTCCAGGATGTCTTCATTCAGATCTGGGAAAAGGCTCATTTCTACGCGCCGGAACGGGGGAAACCGCTGACTTGGGCGCTGACGTTGACGCGAAACAAATCGATCGACCGGCTGCGGTCGTTGCAACGCCGCGCGCGCTTGCGAGATGAGGTGGAAGTGGAGACGGACATCAAAACTTCGATCGATCGGCGTGAGTCCAACGATGATGTCGAGAGTAACGAAAAGGGAAAAATCATTCGCGCTGCGGTGATGCAGCTTTCGCAGGAACAGCGTGAGGCGATCGAGATGGCGTATTTTGGCGGGCTAACCCAGAACGAAATCGCGTCCCGGCTCCACCAGCCATTGGGCACGGTGAAAGCGCGGATTCGACGCGGAATGTTGCGGCTGAAAGACCTCGTCGGAAACCAGCTCTAAAATCTAGAGCGGAGTTCGAGTCGATTCAGGCGCTCGGTCGGTTCTCCGGAAAAAAGTGAGCGGAGTTCCAGTGAACTCACGCTAGCCGCCGGGACTGCGGCCTCCCGGTCCGCCGCCGCCGCGCCCGCCACGGTCCGCGATGCTTTTGTTAGCCGCATCGCGCAAAGGTCCAGCCGGCAAAGTGTTCGCCCAGGTCGTGGCGGCATTTTGATCGGAGCGCGCCAGTTGACGGCCAATCGCAGAAATGGCGGCCTGCTGCGTGTCGGCGTTGGCCAGTTGCAGCGCAGCGCTGGTGGCTGCTTGCGAATCGGTCGATGCCCAGCGGCTGATGGCTGACGAGACAGCGGATTTCTGCGTATCGGGATCGGAAATTTTCGTGGCCCATTGCACGGCATCCGCGG
>JAYVOE010000113.1:0-23782 GCA_043758065.1 Spartobacteria bacterium
GCGCAACGCATCCGGCTCGCCACGCAAATCGGTTCCGGCCTAGCGGGCGTGCTCTATGTGTTAGACGAACCTAGCATTGGCCTGCATCAACGCGACAACGATCGATTGTTAGGAACATTACGCCGACTGCGTGATTTGGGTAACAGCGTTATCGTGGTCGAGCACGACGAAGATACGATTCGCGCCGCCGACTATATTTTCGACATGGGCCCTGGAGCCGGACCACGCGGCGGACACCTAGTCGCTCATGGGACTCTCAGCGAAATCCTAGCTTCGCCAACATCACTCACCGGAGCGTTTCTCTCGGGTCGTCAACGCATCAACATCCCACGTGAGCGCGTTCGTCCACGCGAGGATTTGTTAGCCGACCCAAGTCGCTCAATCGGATGGCTAACAATTACGGGCGCCAAAGAAAATAATCTCAAAAACATCACAGCCGCCTTCCCGCTCGGCCTGCTAACATGCGTCACGGGCGTTTCCGGAAGCGGAAAATCGACGTTAGTAGATGACATCTTACGGCGCGCTTTGTTCCGCAGTTTCTATCGTTCGAAGGAAAAGCCGGGTTCTCATTCGAGTATCATTGGAATCGACCAGATCGATAAAGCCATCATCATCGATCAGACGCCGATTGGTCGCACACCACGCTCCAATCCAGCAACTTACACGGGTGCCTTCGGTCCAATTCGCGACTTATTCGCCGGCCTCCCTATTTCCCGCATCCGTGGCTATAGTTCCGGCCGCTTCAGCTTCAATGTCAAAGGCGGCCGCTGCGAAAACTGCCAGGGCGACGGCCTGATTCGAATCGAAATGCACTTTCTCGCCGATGTCTATGTGGAGTGCGAAGTCTGCTCTGGAAAACGTTACAATCGCGAGACGTTAGAAGTCACTTTTAAAGGTAAGAACGTAGCCGATGTGTTAGCCATGAGCATCGACGAAGCGAGCCGTTTTTTCAGGCAAGTTCCAGCGATATCAGACAAACTCCTAGCACTCGAACAAGTCGGTCTCGGCTATCTAAGACTCGGGCAGTCCGGCACCACGCTTTCCGGCGGCGAAGCGCAGCGCGTCAAGCTAGCTACAGAGCTAGCGAAGAAGGCCACGGGGCGCACCGTATACATTTTGGATGAACCAACCACCGGACTCCATTTTGCCGACATCGAGAAACTGCTGGAAGTCCTCCTTCGCCTACGTTCCAGTGGAAATACGCTCATCGTCATCGAACATAATCTCGAAGTCATCAAGTGCGCTGATTGGGTCATCGACCTAGGCCCGGAAGGTGGCGCTGGTGGCGGCGAAATTGTCGCCAGCGGTCCGCCCGAAGTCATCGCTAAAAACTCACAGAGCGAGACCGGACGCTACTTACGACGCTACCTTTCATGAAACCCTACGTTGCTTTCTCCTTGTTCCTAGCCATTGCACCTTGCGGAAACGCCACGTTGCAGGAGGAAGCCGTCACTGCCATGCACGAAGGAATCCCTCAAGTGGCGGTTCAAAAGTTGCAACAAGCCCTCGCCTTGAGCCCTGCCAGTGCAGATATCAATGCAACTCGAATGAGTTTGGTAAAAGCCTATCTGCAACTCAAAAGGACGACTGACGCAAGGATGCTGCTAGCCCAATTGCCAGGCACAGAAGAAGCCAAGTTCCTAAGTATCCAATCCTATTTGATCGATCAGAATTGGCAAGACGTTGTTAGTATTTTGATGTCACTTCCGGCTACAGATTCCTCCTTCTATGCTAAGTCGGTTTTTGCAAGGGCCGAAGCCTACCGTGGACTTCATCAGCTAGAAATGGCGGCTGAGGATTACCGACGCATACAAGATGATGCCGACTTCGGAAACCTCGCTCGACTGCGTTTAACAGACCTGCTTCTCCAGGCTAACAAGGGATCGGACTCCCACCTGCAACTCACGAACACGGACGATCTGACTTCTCTCCAAGCCGCCACACTTCTAACCGCTGAACGTTGTCTGCAAGCTGGGGATTTCTCCCAAGCTGAGCGCCATTTTCGCACCTTGGTTCAGAATCCCATGCAACTCGATTCAGCCGCTTTTGCTGCTGCTCATCTCGGCCTGGCACGAGCGTTGACTGGACTGAACCGGCCAGATGATGCAGGCGAGGTCCTGGAAGGTTTTATCGAGAACCGCCCGCAATCCACGGCGCAAAACGAGATGTTTGCCGAACTCAACCGCATCTATCAGAAACAATCCAATCCATCGCAAAACCAGTTGCGTCGTTGGAGCCGCGATTCCACAAATCCTGAGCGCCAGGCGGTCTCGATTTACTATCAATCGCAGTTTGACTTACGCGACAAAGGCTCTGATGCCGCGCTCGCGACACTATCGGGCTGGTTGGATAAATTCGCGAAACATCCCTTGCGCGCAAATGTCTTACTCTACTATGGCGAGCAACTCGTTTCGGAACAAAAATGGGCAGACGGAATTCGACGCCTTAACGAAGGCCTAACACTATCAAAAGCTGCCACCACAACCGGCGAAATCCACGTGGCATTGGCAAACGCCCTTTTTCAAACCGAACGCTTTTCCCTTGCCGCAGATCATTTTCAGAAAGCCGCCAGAGTCCTATCTAACTCCGCTCAGAATTTACTCTACGATGCGGCACTTTCCTGGCTGCGTGCTGCGGATTTTCAGAAGTTCGTCAGCGTTTACGATGAGTTTAGTGGCCTCTTTTCCGAAAGTCCTCTGCGCTCCGATCTGCTCATTGAAAAGGGTTTTCTCCAGGCGCGAGGGGGAGATATGGATTCTGCTAGGGAGACTTTGAATCTGTTTATTCGCGATTTTTCGCCTCATTCGCGAATCGCTGGCGCGCATCTGGCTCTGGCAGAAATTGCTCGCGATAGCTCACCGGAAATCAGCCAGAAAGAACTCTTACTCGCATCACAAAACGGCCCGTCCAAAGAAGTCGCGGAACGTAGTGCCTACCTCATGTTTTTGCAGGAAAGCAACGTCACCTCGAATAATTACACGCCGCAAAATCAGATCAGTCGGTGCGAAGCATTTTTGAAAACGTATTCATCGTCGACCTTTGAAGCGGAGGTTCGATTCAGACTGGGTGAGGCTTATTTCGCTGAAAAAGATTACACAGCTGCGGGTGCTCAATTTGAATTGATCTCTACTCGGTTTCCAAAATCTCCCTTGTTAGAGCAAGCCACCTTTTTGGCGGGACAATCGGCGATACGAACCATGAATCCCACGTCCGTGGATGGGGCGATCGAACTTTTCGAAAAGGTCGTGAGAATGAAAGGTCCGTTGCAGGCTTACGCGCGTTTCGAGCAAGCTTCGGTTAAACGAAACAACGGGGCCTACGAGGAGGCACTGGTTCTATATAACGACTTGTTAGCGCAGAATCCCCCGACGGATTTGTTAGCTTCTACTCTAGCCGCCAAAGGAGAAACGCTTTATCTGGAGGCAAGCCAGGATCTGAAGAAACTGGATGACTCTATTAGTTCATTTGAGCAACTCGCCGCGCTACCCGGGGTCTCTCGTTATTGGAAGAATCTAGCGTTATACAAAAAAGCGAAAGGCCTCCAGTGGCTAGGACAGAAAGATGCGATGTTAGCCGCTTATTACGACGTTCTCGCCGCGCCTGTAGACGCGTTTGGAACTCCTGAATATTATTGGTTTTACCGAGCGGGGTTTGACGCCGCGGAAAGTCTCGAATCTGATGAGCAATGGGGGGCGGCCATTGCGATTTACCGAAAACTAGCCCAGGCAAAAGGCCCCCGCTCTACAGAGGCGGTGGAACGCATTAAGCGACTTCGGCTAGAACATTTCATTTGGGAAAAATAGGACTTAACGAACCTGATAGGTGCGTCCTTTCCAGGTCAGGCCGGTTTCGCGGTTCTTCCGATAACTGTTAATCGCAATGGCAGTCCCTAACAGGTAGCCGAGCGGATGCAGGATGAATCCGATCCAACTCGATTGATAACGCACCGTGAATACGAGACGTAGAAAGTAGATCAGGCAGACTTGGAAGAAGAGCATTAGCCAGGAAGTTCGTGCGATAAGAAGGAAAAGAAACGGCGCGACGAAGACGAGAAATTGCGAGGTTAATCCGATTATAAAAAGGCGCTTGTCTCCTTCGAACAGTGGCCAGGCATTTTTGCTAAAACCCTCCCAGAGTTGCGGAAAGGACTGATACATTCGGGTGCTAACTATGGCTCCACCATCGCAGTTTTTCAGGATCATCCCGTCACGAGTTTTACTGGCGACGAGACGTCCGAGGCTGACGTCTTCCACCATGTGATTTTTGACTGCCGCATGGCCGCCGATTTTTTCGTAACCAGATCGGGAGAAGAGAACGTATTGTCCGTTAGCGACACCTAACATTTTCCATTGCTCACTTTTCAGTCGAGTCCGAATCGATTCGTTGCGCTGACCTAGTGCTAACAACCAATGCGGCACCATTCCAGCGGCTGCGACGAAGAGGATCGGGATGACTAGTTTTTCACTCCACGTTTTCGTTTCCTGAGCGGGCCAAACGGATAGCAGATCGGCCTTCGATTCAATGGCTTCTGCCATGGCGGCGCTGAGTGCGAACGGCGCGTGATCTGTGTCAGCATCGGTAAACAGTAGGTAGTCGCCACGGGCGGCTTGCGAGAGTTGATGACAGGCCCAGGATTTTCCGACCCAGCCTTCGGGAAGCGGTTCACCAGAAATGATGCGGCATGATTGGTTGTGAATGAAACCTAACTCCGATGCGATTTCCGCCGTGCGGTCGGTTGATTGATCGTCGAGGAGGATGATTTCGAAATTTGGATAATCTTGTTTCTCGAGTGAGCGGAGACAGCGTTCGATGACAGCTTCCTCGTTACGCGCTGGCACCAAGATCGAAACCATCGGAGTTGCAGTCGATTCTAGCTTTCTCGGCAGCAATCTTGGAACGGCTAGTTGGTTGAGAAGAAAATTCAGCAGAACTCCCAATAACACTAACAAAATGACTAAATTATAGAGAAAGATCAGCGTGGTCATTTTCCATTCGTCACGGCGGCCGCGTAATCCCGCGCGGCCTGGCTGATCGCATCGGCTACATGCGCTCTAACTGTGGCGAATTTTGGAGTGAACCATGGAAAGAATCCGATGAGATCGTGCGTGACTAGGATTTGACCGTCGCAAGCTTCACCGGCGCCGATGCCGATCGTGGGAATCGCGATCGACTGGCTGATTTCCCGCGCGACTTCGGAAACGATCAACTCCAATACGATCGCACTCGCACCTGCTTTTTCCACGGCACGCGCTTCTGTTAAGAGACGCGCGGCGTCGGCTTCGGTGCGGCCTTTGATTTTGTATCCGCCTTCTTCGCGGACGTGTTGGGGAAGCATTCCTAAATGAGCAATGACGGGAATGCCGTGCGCTGTGATGGCGGAGATTTCTTCGATGAGTGCGCCTTCTAACTTTACAGCGCTAGCTCCGGATTCGATGAGTTTCTGAGACGAATGGACGGCCGTTTTTGGATTGGAGTAAGAGCCAAATGGGAGATCGGAGACGACGAGCGCACGAGTCGCGGCGCGAGCGACAGGACGCGTGTGATGCACAATATCAGCGAGAGTGACTTTCGTAGTGTCTGGCATTCCTAACACGACCATTCCTAGCGAATCGCCGACTAACAAAATGTCGATACCGGCTTCATCCAATAATCTAGCGGTGGGATAATCGTAGGCAGTCAGCGCACTGATTCGGCGACCCGCTCGTTTCATTTCTAACAAAGTGGAAACTGATACGAGTTCCATCATAATCTAACTCCGAGGCAGTGGACGCCTTCGTCATTTGGCAACGATGCTAGCAGTCCGGCGATGTTAGTATTTTGTCCGGGTAAGATTTTTTCACCTGCGATTTCTGCGAGCGGTTCCAAGACAAAACGACGTAGATGTAAGCGCGGATGCGGGATGATCGTTTCTTCGTTGTTGAGAGTGAGATTGCCGCAATAAAGGATGTCGAGGTCGAGCGGCCGAGCTGCGTTGCGGGGGCGTTTGTCGGGACGACCTAGCTGACGTTCGATGCCTTGCAATTGATCTAACAATGTGGCGACGCGTCCATCGTATTCGACTTCCATGACGGCGTTTAGATAGCTAGGTGCATCGGGTGCGCTATCGACGGGAGCCGTTTCGTAAACTTGTGAGAACAATGCAGGTCCGCTGATGTTAGGAAGTGCTAGCACGGAATCGCGTCCGAGCCGGAGACTGACCAATCGGTCGCCGAGATTGGAGCCCAAGGCGATGCCGGTTCGCATGGTTAGTCGAGACCGAGCACGTGCTGCATGGTGTAAAGGCCGGGCGGCTGGGTGTGCGCCCATTTAGCGGCGTGAATCGCGCCTTTAGCAAACGTGTCGCGGCTCGAAGCTTTGTGGGTGAGTTCCACGCGTTCGCCGATGTTCGCAAAGATGACGGTGTGATCGCCGACGACATCGCCACCGCGGATGGCGTGCATCCCGATTTCACTGGAAGTCCGCTCACCGACCATGCCTTCGCGGCCGTGGCGGATGTCGCTGGCGTATTGAAGTTTCCTAACATCGGTGAGGATCTCGGCGAGCCCCCGCGCGGTGCCGCTTGGGGAGTCTTTTTTCAGGCGATGATGCATCTCCACGACTTCGAGATCGAACTCGGGACCGAGGATTTCGGCGGCTTTGCGGGTGAGCCAGAAGAGGGTGTTGACGCCGACGCTGTAGTTTGGGGCGAAGACGATGGGAATGTGGCTGGAGGCGTTTTTGATTTGAGTTCGAACGGATTCTGTTTGTCCGGTGGTGCCGATGATGAGGGGTTTCTTCGCCTCGACGCAGCGTTCCAGAACGCGGGTCGTGACGTCGGCGTGGGTGAAGTCGATAATTGCATCCGAGTTAGATAGATATGTGACGAGTTCTTCGTCGGACTCGGCTTCGCCGGAAATGGTGACGGCGGGATCGGACGCGGCGCAGCCGATGATGGCGCGTCCCATTCGGCCCTGAGCGCCGTTGACGAGGAGGCGGAGCATTTAGCTAATGAGGTGAAGTTTTTCGAGTGTCTCGCGGAGAATTTGGGAATTCGTGGCGGACATTTCGCAAAGTGGCAGACGCACTTCGGCGCTCATTTTGCCCATCCATTCGAGGGCGGTTTTCGCGGGAACAGGATTTGGCTCGATGAACAGGTTTTTGAAAAGCGACGAATAACGACGGTGAAGCGCGAGCGCCTCGACGGTCTGGCCAGCGCGATGTGACGTGACCATTTTCGAGATTTCGCCGGGGATGAGGTTGGATGCGACGCTGACGACGCCGACTGCACCGACGCTGAGAAAGGGCAATGTGAGCGCGTCGTCGCCGGAGAGAATGGTGAAATGTTTTGGCACGGCCGCGCATAATTGGCTGGTGCGATCGACGTTGCCGCCGGCCTCTTTGAGCGAGACGATGTTAGGAATTTCTGAGGCGAGTCGCAGGACAGTCTCGATGCTGATTTCGCCGCAAGTCCGACCTGGAACGCTGTAAAGCATGATCGGGAGCGGGACGGAATTTGCGATGGCTTGGTAGTGGCGAAAGAGGCCTTCCTGCGATGGCTTGTTGTAGTAAGGATTGACGACAAGCAGGCCGTCGACGCCTTTTTCGGCGGCCTGCTGCGAGAGGGAAATGGCCTCGGCGGTGGAGTTGGAACCGGTGCCAGCGATGACTTTGACGCGGCCTTTTGCGAAGCGGACGGCGAGGTCGATCAGGTGGATATGCTCCTCGGAATCCACGGTGGGAGATTCGCCCGTGGTGCCGACCGGAATGATGCCATCCACACCTCCGGCGATTTGGTCTTCGATGAGAGTTTCGAAGGCTTGCTCGTCAATTTTCCCATCGCGAAATGGGGAGACGAGTGCCGTGTAGGTGCCTGTAAACATGCTTTTCTGTCGCGGTTGAGGTGAAAAAGATCAATCGCCGATTTCGATTTCGCCAGCGAAGACGAAATCAGCCGGACCCGTCAGCGTGACGTTTTCGAAGTGCTCGCCATTGCGTTGGAACCCGACTTCCAGCGTGTCTCCGCCGCGGACTTCGACGGCTATCGGCGAACTCACTCCGTGGACGAGCGCGTGGAGCAATGCGGAGGCGACTACACCGGTGCCGCAGGCGAGTGTTTCGCCCTCGACGCCGCGCTCGTAGGTGCGAACGACAATGACGTGATCGGAGAGTTTCTTCACGAAATTGACGTTGGTTCCGCGCGGTTGAAACGCGTCGTGGAAACGGAGTTGGCCGCCGCGGGTTTTCACGTCGATCCGCTCCAGATGATCGACAAATTCGACGGCATGTGGGACGCCGGTGTTGATTGAATGAATGCGGCCCATTTCATCGCCGACTCGCAGGTCGCGGTTCAGCCGCAAATCGTGCGGAGCAGACATGGTGAGCGTGACGAGTTCGCCGGAAATCCGAGCTTCAATAAGCCCTGCAAGCGTCTGAAATTTCAACATCGGGGCGCATTCTGAAATCTGATGCGCAAATCGGGCAAAACAGCGTGCACCGTTGCCGCACATCTCAGCTTCGCCGCCGTCGCTATTGTAATAGCGCATTCGAAAATCCACGGGAGTTGCAGTCGATTCTGCTTTTTCAACCAGCAAAATACCGTCGGCACCAATGCCGCGATGTCGGTCGCAAATTCGCGCGATTTCCTTCGCGGAAAGCTGCAAGGAACCGTCGCGATTGTCGAACATCACGAAGTCATTTCCCGCGCCATTCATTTTCTGAAACTTGACCATTGGTCATTGGTTAACAGAGAGTTCCAACGAGGGCAAGTCAGGCGGTGGATTATCTTTTCTGCGTGGCAATTTCCAGTTGCGCGAATCAGAAAGTCTGCCTACTTTCCCGCCCCTCGAAAACCTCAAACACAAAGTTATGTCCCAACATCGCAGCCTTAAAGGTGCCAGCAAAATTGCAGCCAAACGGAATGTTCTCAAGCGCTTTGAGCGTGTCGATTTGCTCAAGAAACGCGGTCAGTTCAAGGACGGCGACAAGGTTCTCGGGTTGGTGAAGACCACTCCCGAGGCGTAATTTTTCGCCCAAGTTTTCAGTCGAGTTCCATGCGACTCAACCGTTTTCTGGCGTCAGCCGGACTCGGCTCGCGCCGCTCCTGCGAGACCCTCATTGCCGAGGGAAAAGTGACGATTAATGGCCGTGTCTGCACGGCTCTGGCGACGGACGTGAAGCCGGAGGATCACGTCAAAGTTAATAATAAACTCGTCCACGTCGAGCAGCCGACCTATGCGGTTCTGAACAAGCCACGCGGCTACGTCACCACGATGTCTGACGAGCTTGGTCGACGGACAATTGAAGATTTATTACCGCGAAACTGGCCCCGGCTTTTCCACGTGGGTCGCCTCGATAAAGACAGCGAAGGATTGCTTTTACTCACCAATGACGGCGAGCTGGCGCAAAAGCTGACGCATCCACGGCACAAGATCGAAAAGGAATACGAAGTGCTCCTCGACAAGCCTTTTGATTCCGATCTAACTCCCAAGCTCAAACGCGGCATCGTGCTCGAGCAGGGTCGAGGGAAAATCGAGCGACTGCAAATCGTGAAGCCGAACCATCTTCGCGTCGTTCTTGCCCAGGGATTGAAACGCCAGATTCGTCTCATGTTTGCCGCGTTTGATTATGAAGTTGTGCGCCTGTGCCGGACGCGGATCGGGCCGATTCGTCTGGGCGCATTACCGTCGGGGAGTTATCGATTGTTGACCGATCGGGAGTTGCGTTTGATTCACGAGCATCTCGTGCAAAAACCGGTGATCGAACGCATCCGCCGCCCTGACGCGAGTGCGGTCTAACTCGACTCACTTTTCCGGGACGAGCGACGCCTTGGGAATCTGGTAAGCGTCGCCGACATTCACGCGGTTGTAGTCTTCTTCGCTGAGGAGAACGCTGTAAACTTCGCCCGAGTCATTCGTTTTCACGCTCAGGTAATACAACCCCGCTTTATCTTGCCGCCGCACGCCTTCGGTTCCAATCGTGAGTTGCGTTTCCTCTCGCGGGACGAATTTTTTCGCGGCGACTTTGCCGGTGATTGCGGTCTGCACCGAGTTGCTTCCGAGATTCATGAACGCGTAACCGAGGAGTCCGATCACCAACAGCGCGCCCAGCACTGCGAGAATAATTTCTCGTTTGCTTGTGGAAACAATCACTCGACGCGAGTCCGGCTGATTCATATCTAACTCCGCTCAAGTTTCCTGCGTGAAGAGCAGCCCTTCGGTCGAAGGCTTTTGCCAGACGTAACGCGTTAGCAATACTTTGAGCATTGCCGTCAATGGAATAGCTAGCAACGCCCCGAGCAATCCGCCGAGGAGCAAGCTCCAGGCAAAGACTGAGACGATAATCGTCATCGGATGCAAGCCGACCGAGTTTCCCACAATTTTCGGCGCGACAAAGATGCCTTCGATTTGCTGCACGGCGATGAAGATGATCGTAACGGTGAGCGGGTGTTGCCAATCTTTGAATTCCACCGCTGCGATAATCACCGCCGGCACCCAGCAAATGACCACGCCCAGATATGGGATGATGCAGAGGAAACAAACCATCAGCCCGATGAGCAGCGCGAAGGGCAACCCCATGATGAGCAGCGCCGTGCCTACCATTATTCCGTCGATGATGCTGACTAGTAGTTGCCCTCGGAAAAAGGCGATGATGTAGCCGTTGATCTGGTCCAGCACGATGACGACTTCGTCTTTGAACTTCGAGTCGCGCAACGGCAGGTAATCGCGCCAGTTTTTTGAGATGTTGTCCGCCTCGACCAACAGGAAAAACAGATACACCGGAATGATAAATAGCCCGATGGTGAACCCGAAAATCCCCACGACGCCGCCGATGCTTCCCTTGACCAGGCTCCACGCCTTGGCGGATAACTCCGGCACTTGCTGCTGGATCCACGCCTGGGCGTTCGGGCCGAAGAGCACTTTGTAGGGATCTTTGGCGGCTTCGATTTCCAGGCTGTCATCGCTGACCGGAGCCGGCTGCGGCACGATCGTCAGCGGAACCAACGGCGCCAGGGGCGTGAGCGGACTCGGCGTGGGAACTGATTTGAGTTGCAGTGGACTCCGTTTAAACGGACCGAAATTCGGAAGCTTGTTGCCATATTTCCGCACCGTTCCGTCGAGCATCACGCGGGCCTTCGCGGCGTAAACGGGCAGCGCGGTTTCCATGCGCACCGTCTGCGTATACACGGTCGGCAGCAGCCAGAGCAGCATGGAAGTGCCCAGCAACGTGACAATAACGAAGACCATCACCACGGAGCGAAACCGCGGCACCTTGCGCTTCACCATCCACACCACGACCGGGTCGAGCAGGTAGGCAAAAACTCCCGCAACGGCGACCGGGAAAAGCAGCGGCTGGAGAAACGAAAGCGTCCGGCCCGTCACATAGATCACGAAAACCACCATCGCCGCGATGGACAACGTCGCGAATCCGGTCAGCGCAGCCCAGAGGGTTTTCTTCTGATACACCGTCGGGTAAGACATGATGCTGCGCAGTTAAACAGCCCTCCGCACGAATGGCAACCGATGGTTTTTCATTCGAGTTCGAGTCGATTCACGAGCGGCCAGCCGCATTTCTGATTGAAGCCCCCTGCCCTTTGCCGTATCCCTCCTCCCTACATGAACGCCACCGAACCGACCCGCCCGCTTCCGCAGCCTTGCACGATCGTTATTTTCGGGGCGACCGGCGACCTGACGCATCGCAAACTGATTCCCGCGATCTACAATCTCGCCTCCGACGGTGATCTCCCCGAGGGCACGCAGGTGGTCGCCTTTGCCCGCCGCGAAAAGACCAGCGAAGGTTTTCGAGTCGAGTTAGAAACGGCTGCGCGGAAATTTTCCCGTCAGAAAATCGACGACGCACTGTGGAAAAAATTCGCCGCCACGATCACGTATCACCGCAGCGAATTCAGCGACGTCGAAGGCTACAAAACGCTCGCCACGGTGCTCGACCAGATCGACGCGAGCACCGGGACGAAAGGAAATCGCCTGTTTTATCTCGCCGCCGGTCCCGATCAATTTGAAGAAATCCTCGTCAACCTGAAAGCCGCCGGCCTCAACCAAGCCGTCGCCGGCTCCTGGGCGCGTGTCGTTGTTGAGAAGCCTTTTGGAACGGACTTTGAGTCCGCTCACCACTTGAACGAAGTCGTTTCCGGCTCATTTCAGGAGCGCGACACTTTCCGCATCGACCATTATCTCGGCAAAGAAACCGCCCAGAACATCATGGTCCTGCGCTTCGCCAACTCTATTTGGGAAGCGCTCTGGAACCATCGCTACATCGATCACGTCCAGATTACAGCCGCCGAACCGCTCGGCGTCGAGGGCCGCGGTGGCTACTACGAAGGCGCCGGGGCCCTGCGCGACATGGTGCAAAATCACCTTCTCCAGCTCCTTTGCCTCGTTGCCATGGAACCGCCGGTGGACCTCCACGCCGACTCCATCCGCGATGAAAAAGTCAAAGTTATCCGCTCCCTTCGCCCGCTCATTGGCACCGAGGCCGTCGGCAAAAACGTCATTCGCGGCCAGTATTCCGCCGGAGCCATCAATGGCGCGCGGGTCAAAGCCTATCGGGACGAAGAACGCGTCAACCCCGAGTCGAACACCGAAACGTTCGCCGCGCTCCGCCTCCACGTGGACAACTGGCGTTGGGCCGACGTGCCGTTTTACGTTCGAGTTGGAAAGCGCTTGCCGAAGGGCGCGACCGAGATCGCGATTCAATTCCAACAGGCGCCGCCCGTTCTCTTCAACAAATCCCCCGACGGCTTCGACCGCAACGAACTCGTCATCCGCATCCAACCCGACGAAGGCATTTCCCTCCGCATCGGTGCGAAAAAACCGGGAGCCGCCGTGCAGATTGAGCGCGTAAAGATGGATTTCAAATACGGCACCACCTTCAATAAAGCCACGCCCGAAGCCTACGAACGCCTCCTCCTCGACGCCATGGCGGGCGATGCAACCTTGTTTGCACGCCGCGACGAAGTGGAATTCGCGTGGAAATTCATCGACGAAATCGAAAAAGCGTGGGCGATCAACGACGAAAACGTCCCGATGTGCTACTACGCTTCGGGCGGCTGGGGCCCTAAGGAAGCGGACGACATGATCGATCAGGACAACCACGTCTGGCGCAAATTCTAAAACATCGTCCGGCAGAAAATTTCCATCGGAGTTAGAGCGTAATCAGCGCACAAACTTCTCCATCACGGCCTGGTCGGGTGCTCTCCTGAGACAACGGTCCGGTTTTTAACGGGTTCACGAAATTCTCATCGGAGTTCCATCGCTATGGATTATCGTGAGACCTCCCCCCAATGTTTCTCCGCAGTTTTTTGCTTTCGCTCGCCCTCGTTCTCACGAGCCAAGCTGCCAGTCCGCTGAGAGTTGCGCAGACGTTTTCCATTACGTCCGACGTGGGTTTTGGAAACAGCGTTTGCGTTGTCGGAAATCACGCCGATCTCGGAAACTGGGACGTCACCAAATCGATCAAACTCCGCTGGACTCCGGGCAACAACTGGACCGGCAGCATCGGCGTTCAGGCCGGCACCGCGCTGCAATACAAATTCATCCGCCGCGCCACTGGCGCTGCTAACATTTGCGACACTGCAAATTCATCCGACTTAGGTCCGATTCAGACCCTGAACATTCCCTCGCAGCCCGACGCGCCGTATCTGGGAAAAACGATTCTCTACTACTCGTCGTGGACGCGCGCCTACATCCTCTATCGCGACGGCACGCAATGGATCACCCGCGAAATGACTCGCATCGGCGCCGGACGTTTCGCTGGGGAAAATCAGTTTCGCCTCACCGGAATCGGCGCGGCGGGCGAGACCATCGAGTTCGTCCCAAACGATAATAACAACCATTACGACAACCCGCCCGGCGGTGGAAATTACATTACCGATCTCGACGCGTTCATCGTGCAGGACGGCGGCGTTTTCAATTATCAATCTGCCGCCAGCGTGTCCGCGCCGAACATCGTCTCGCGGCAAATTCAGTCGAGTTACAGCGGTATCCCGGCTCGTGGAATCCGCATCTATCTGCCGCCCACCGACAGCTCTGGCGGAAATCCCGGGCTGGCCAATCAGTATCGCGACTTCGTCATCAACAACGTCCGCCCGACCATCGACACCGAATTTCGCACGCTAAACGACCGTGCCAACACACTTACCGCAGGCTCATCCATGGGCGGGCTCGTCTCGCTTTACATGGGACGCGAAAGCAACACTTTCGGCAAAATCGGCATCCTCTCGCCGGCCTTTTGGACTGCGCCGAATTACATGAATCAATTCGCACTCGGATCAAAAATTTCTCAGCGGACTTACATTGATATGGGGACGGCGGAAGGCGGGTCGCAGTGGCCGGATGTCCTGAATGCCTACGACATTTTTTTAAAACAAGGCTACGCGCCCAACTCCGATCTGCGTTTCATTCCCGGCTGTGGCGACGGCCATAACGAAGCCGCCTGGAAACGCCGCTTGCCCGAGGTTTTCCATTACCTGCTCAACGTTTGGGATGAGCCAAACGCCATCGCGCAACGTGAATTCCCGGCCCGCGTGAGTCTGCTCGCACTCGACTCCGTTTCCGTCCGGGCGACGCTGCGATTCCCCAGCCTTTTCGGATTCCGCTACGACATCGAACGTTCCCCCACCCTGCAATCGTGGGAAAACGCCTCCTCCATTTCCACCGAGTCACTTCCCTGGTCCGTCAAAACGCTGGAACTTCCTGCGTCGAGTTCCAGTCAATTCTGGCGGCTGCGAACCACGGTCCTTGAGTGCCTTGCCGCGTCCAGTTCCACCTGATAATTTTCTCCCATGAAGTCCCATAATTTCCTCCGTGGCGCTCGTGTTTATCTCTCCGGCCCGATGGATTTCGTCGCCTCCCGCGCGAACGAAAAAAAATTCGGCTGGCGCAATCGCATTGGAGATTTCCTTCGTTCCTACGGCGCGATTGTTTTCGATCCCTGGCACAAACCGACCGTTCGCGGGCTGCATCAATACGGCATCGAGGACATCAACACGATCGACGTCCGTGACAACTGGGCCTTCGAGCAAAGCCAGCAAGGCGACGAGACGCGGGCCGATTGCGCGGAAAAATTTTGGGAAACCTTGCACATCGATTTGCGCATGGTGGACACGAGCGATTTCACCATCGCCTATGTGCCGACGAATATTTACAGCGTCGGCACGGTGCACGAGATCGTTCTGTCGCGATTGCAATTTAAGCCGGTTCTATTTGTCACTCCGCCCGTGACTTTTCCGGCGTTCGATCAACTTCGCACGCATTTGGCGAACGATCCGAAAGGCCTCGAACTCGTCGAACGACTCGCTGCCGAAGCGCCGATCAAGCCGAACCCGAAAGGCATTCCGAGCCTGTGGTATATGCCGCTGATTGGCGGCGGACATTTCTTCGATGGCTTCGGATTTGCAGATCACGCCCGGCGTTATGGCTGGGAAAACACGCCGTTGGACGAACGCGAAAAAGAGCAGCCGCCGCAGAATCCGCTGTTGCCGTTTTTGGAAAAACTCGCGCGCGAAGTGCCGAAACGTTGGGATAACAAACTCAAGCAATACGTCCAAAACGACGATTGGCTCCTCTGGGAACTCGGCAGCGCAGCGGCAGAAGGCGAAGTGATCCAAGACTCGCCGATGGAAGACGAACGGCAGGTCAATCTGCCGTTGTTTCCCGACGAATAAACTGAAACTCCGCTCACTTTTTGGTCGGAAAAAAGTGAGTCGAGTTAGATTGGACTCTACTGCACCGCTTCTGGAATCGAAGCGGCAGGTTTTTCCAGAGCAATCGCGAGCACTTCATCGACCGTTTCGACCGGACAGAATCGAATCGATTCTTTGGCCTCGGCTGGCACATCAATGAGGTCCTTCACGTTGCCTTTTGGAATGATCACGGTGTCGATTCCAGCGCGCATCGCGGCGAGACTTTTTTCCTTCAAGCCGCCAATCGGCAACACCAGTCCGCGCAAAGTCACCTCACCCGTCATTGCCACATTGGCCCGCACGGGCGTGTCGGTAAAAAGTGAGGCGAGTGCGGTAAACATCGCCGCGCCAGCGGACGGGCCGTCCTTCGGAACCGCGCCCGCCGGAACGTGCACGTGGACGTCCGTTTTCCGAAAACTTTCCGCTGGAATGCCCAATCCCTCCGCACGACTGCGCAGCAGACTCATCGCGGCGGTGACGGATTCTTTCATCACGTTTCCGAGCTGACCCGTGAGCCGCATTTCACCCCGACCAGGAAAACGCGCCGCCTCGATGTGGAGGATTTCCCCGCCAAATGGAGTGAACGCCAGCCCGGTCACGATTCCGGGTAAACTGACTTTCAAGCGGTCCTCTGAAACGAATTGCGGTGGACCGAGAATTTCCTCAATCAGCTCAGGAGTGATTTCCAGATGCTTGGTTTTTCCGCGAGCGATTTTCGAGGCCACGGAACGACAGACTGCGCCGATTTCCCGTTCCAGATTTCGCACGCCAGCCTCGTGAGTGTATTCGTTGATCACGCGTTCCAGCGCGGCGTCCTGCCACGGGCATTGCTCGGCGGTGATTCCATTCTCACTCCACTGAGTTTTTAGGAGATAACGGCGGCTGATTTCGAGTTTTTCGCGACGCGTGTAACCGGGGATGCTGATAATTTCCATGCGGTCGCGCAGCGCCACGGGAACGGGGTCGAGGTAGTTGGCCGTGCCAATGAAAATGACTTTCGACAGGTCGAATGGCACGTCGAGATAACGATCCACGAACGCGTTATTCTGTCGCGGATCGAGCACTTCGAGCAGCGCGCTGGCCGGATCGCCCCGGAAGTCGGATCCGATTTTATCCAGTTCATCGAGCATGATGACCGGGTTGCGCGTCCCGACCCGGCGCAGCTCCTGAATCAAACGTCCGGGCATCGATCCAATGTAAGTCCGACGATGGCCGCGAATCTCGGATTCATCGCGCAAACCGCCCAGGCTGATGCGAACAAATTTCCGCCCCATGGCATCGGCAATCGACTGGCCGAGACTGGTTTTTCCCACTCCCGGCGGACCTAGAAAACAGAGGATCGGACCGCGTCCGTTCGGGTTCAATTTCCTCACTGCCAGAAATTCGATCAGCCGACGTTTCACTTTCTCCAAGCCAAAATGATCGCGGTCCAAAATCATTTGAGCTTCATCCAAATCAAGCACATCATCGCTCAATTTCTGCCACGGCAACTCGGCCAGCGTTTCCAAATAACTAACGATCACCGAATGCTCCGGGCTGGCCGACGGAATGAAACCCAGCCGCTTCAATTCCCGGTCCGCCTGCGCCATGATATCCGTGGGCAAACCCGCTTGCTCCAGCCGCACGCGAAGTTGCTCTTCTTGCTCCTCTTCGCTGGCATCTTCCTCGCCGAGTTCGCGCCGAATCGCCTCCATCTGCGCTCGCAAATACGACTGCCGTTGCGCATCGGTAAAATGCAACGCCACATCGTTTTTCAGCTTTTGTTGAATCTCGGAAATCTCCAGCCGCGACGCGATGTGCGTCTGCAAAGCGCGCACGCGTTTCACGACGTCGGTCTCTTCCAGCAACGCCTGTTTTTGCGACGCATCGATTTCCAGATTGGGAGCGAGAAAGTCCGTCAGCAAAATCGGATCCGTCAGCGTGCCGACCACGGTTTTGATTTGTTCCGGCACCTCGGGCATGAACTCCAGCAGGCGCACGGCGCCCTCACGAAGGTTGCGGATTTCCGCCTGCCATTGTTTGTCGTTCGCGGGCGGCTGAGTTTGCGTGAGCGCCTCGACTTCGGCCCGAAAATAGGGCTGAGTTTGAGTGAACTCACGGACGACGAAACGCTCCGTCGCCTGCACAATCAGGAGCAATCCCTTCGTTCCTTGCGGGATCAATTTCAGAATTGTCACGCCGCAGCCGACCGTGTGCAAGTCCTCCGAGCCGGGCTGATCGAGTGATTCATTGCGCTGCGTAAGGACCCCGATCGTTTTGCTCTGCGGCATCGATTCGTCGATCAACTTGAGCGACGACGCTCGCGTGACGGTCAGTGGAATGATGGCTCCCGGAAAAATCACGACGCCGCGCAACGGCAGGATCGGGATTTCCTTTGGCAAGGGCGTTTCAGACATGGGATGAACCTCCGGCGCTTTACTCAATGACCGGAGACTCTCCTCAGTAGCCGCATCCTTCGGGGCGTTTTTCGCAATCATAAATCGGCGTCCTTCTTCAAAATCGGAAGTTCGATCCAGAGTAATCCCTGCTCCTGCTCGGCGGTGACATTTTCCACATCGACCTCCACCGGCAACGGAATCGAACGCGCAAAAGCGCCGTAATCGATCTCCATCGCCATCACTTGCAGCGGTTTGCGCGGGGCGTCGAGCGGCTCGGGCGGTTTGCGAACGCCGGTGATCGAGACGTTTCTTGGTTCGACTTGCACTTCAATGTCGGACTTATCCACGCCAGAAAGATCGACGCAAATGCAGACGCATTTCTCGCAGCGATAGGCATTGATCGCTGGTTCCCAAGTGCCGGCTCGCGTGACGACGCTGTGCTGCCAGCGCCAGCCGCCGACGTGGCCGGACCAGAGTCGCACTTTGATTTCCGAGATTCGGGCCATCGATTCTTTCTTTCAGTGAAGGAACGTCCGGCTGACTGGTTTTGGCCGTAAATCGCGGGTGTGAATCGACTGCAACTCCGCTCCGTTTTTTGCGAACTTTTTCAGCGGAGTTCGATCGTTATGTTAGAGATTGCCAAAAAAGGCTCCTTCCATAGACTACGCGGGATTTCCAGCCACTCCATGTTCTACCGTCTTTGTTTTATCGCTCTCGCGTCCGTCGTTTTCGCCTCATTTTCACCGGCTGCCGAGAATTCGTTCGGAGTCCAGGCTTACACGATCATCGACAATGAAACCGGCCACGTTCTCGAATCCGCCAACGGCACGAAGAAACGTCAGGTCGCCAGTTTGACGAAGATCGCCATGGCCATGGTCGTGCTCGACTGGTGCCAGTCCACGAAACATGACGTCAGCGAAATGGCGGCTGTGCCCGAAGAAATTGCGCAGATGGAAGGCTCGAATCCAGTCGGGCTCACGCCGGGCGACTTCGTTTCTGTGCGCGATCTTCTTTATTGTTCGCTCCTGCAATCCGATAACGCCGCCGCCTACACGCTGGCTGCGCATGTGGGGCGTTCGTTAAAGGCGACGAGCACGAAAGCGGGGGAACTCGGTCCGGTGGATACGTTTGTGGCTCAGATGAATGCGCTGGCCCGTTCGCTCAAGATGGAACAGACGCTTTTTCTCAATCCACACGGACTCGAACCGCGCAAAGGAGTGCTCCCTTACTCGACTGCGGAAAATATGGCGATGCTCTCGCGTTACGCCATGGCCGATAAGGGTTTCCGATTTTACGTTTCGCAGAAAGAGCGGAAAGTCGCGATCGTTCGCGCGTTGCAGCCGCAGGAATTTCTACTGCGAAATACGAATGAACTTCTCGGCCAGGAAGGCATTGATGGCGTTAAAACCGGGCGCACCAAGGCGGCTGGCGAATGCCTGATTATTTCCTCCGCCCGCGCGCCGATGACTCGCGAAGAAGGCGGAAAAACCTACGTGACTCCGAGACGCGTGACGGTGGTTTTGCTGGGCGCGCAAGAGCGTTTTTTCGCCGGAAGGCAACTGCTGCAGCGGGCCTGGAGCTTGGAGGAAGATTGGTCCAGCCACCCGCGTCCGCAGAATTGAACGTAACTCAGATCACTTTTTTATGAGTAAGAAAATCGGAGTCCTGACCAGCGGCGGCGATTGTCCCGGATTAAATGCGGTTTTGCGCGGAGTCGTTCGGGCCTCGGAGCATCTGAACTGGGAAGTCATCGGGTTTATCGACGGCTACGAAGGCATCCTGCCGCCGGTGCGAACGATGCGCCTGAACCGCGCCAACACCGCCGGCATCATGCAACTCGGCGGCACGATTATCGGCACGACGAACAAGGGAAACTTCATCGCGAAAGTTGGCGACGGAAAGAAAATGGCGGCGCCGCCAGAGGTCGTCGCCAAAGCTCGGCAGGCGATTCAAGATTTACAATTGGACGCCGTGATCGCGATTGGCGGCGATGGTTCGCTGACCACGGCGCTGCAGCTTTTCGAGGAAGGATTTCCCATGATCGGCGTTCCCAAGACGATCGATAACGATCTCGAAGCCACGGCAATGACATTCGGATTTGACTCCGCCGTGGCCTGCGTGGCCGACGCGCTGGATCGTTTGCACACGACGGCTTCCAGCCACAAACGCGTGATGGTCCTCGAAGTGATGGGACGTCATGCGGGTTGGATCGCACTCTACGGAGGTCTCGCGGGCGGAGCGGATATTATTTTGATACCGGAAATTCCATTCGACTACGAGAAGGTTGCAGAAGTGGTGCGACGCCGCGAGGCGGATGGCTACAAAAGCACGATGATCGTTGTGGCCGAAGGCGCCTGTCCCAAGGATGGCGTGCTGGTCGTTGCAGAAGAGCGCGCTGGCGAATATCGTCTCGGCGGCATTGGCGAACAGGTCACTCGCGAAGTCGCCAATCGCACAGGAAAAGAGACGCGCAACTGCGTTCTCGGCCATCTCCAACGCGGTGGAGCGCCGACGACTTTGGACCGTATCTTGGGCACACGTTTCGGCGTTCACGCTGTGAAAATGATCGAGCAAGGCAAGTTTGGCCGGATGGTGAGTTATCAAAACTACGTCGTGCTCGACGTGCCCATCGCCGAGGCGGTTCATCGGCTGCGGACCGTTCCGCCCGATCACCAGATGGTGGAAACCGCCCGCGCCGTGGATATTTCTTTCGGCGACTAGATATGACTGCAACTCCCATGGATTCCAAACTTCTCAGCATCCTCGCCGCCGACGCCCACGCTTCGAAGGACGACATCGCGCGCCAACTCCAGACTACGGTGGAACTCGTCTCAGAACGCATCGCGGCTCTGGAAAACGACGGCATCATTCTTGGATATCAGGCGATCCTCGACGAGGAGCGCGCCAATTCTAAGAACGTCACCGCGATCATCGAGGTGCGGATCACTCCTGAACGCGGCGGCGGTTTCAACCGATTGGCCGGGCGCATCTCGCAGTTCGATCAGGTGAAAAGCTGTTACCTGATGAGCGGCGGCTACGATCTGGCCGTCGTCGTCGAGGGCACGGACCTGCGAGAAATCGCGATGTTCGTCACTGAAAAGCTCGCCACCATCGAAGGCGTGCTGAGCACTGCAACCAGTTTCCGTCTGAAGACCTACAAATCGAACGGCATCCTCGCCCGCACCGAAGAACCGAGCGGACGCCTCTCGGTTGCGCCCTAGCTGGGCTGGATAAAGGGGGGGTCTCCCATAAGAATCGGTCGGGCTGACAGCCCTTTGCATATGAAGCTCTGCTTTGCCTTGAATCCAAAGCCGGGGCGAGTACAACTGCTGGCCGCTAGTCGTTGCGCTCCAGGGGGTTACCAGAGTTGTATTTGCTCCGGTAAATCCTCTGGAGCTACTTCTTTGGCAGGCGAACCGTGAATCACATGGCTGCGCTCCCATTGCGAACGTGTCACGAAGATCGCCCGCACACTGCCTTCCGACGGAAGATTTTTCTTTACCCGGTCAATATGCGTTTCCTGACGAGCAAAGGTGACGCACGCCCTCACATACACGCTAAATTGCATCATTTGGAAGCCGTCATCCTTCAGCCACTCGCGAAAATCGTGCGCGGCCTTGCGTTGTGGCTTCGTGAGCGTGGGCAGATCAAACGCGACAATCAGCCAACCCATTTTGAATTTTTCGGTGTCCATGGCTTGTAGAGCTTCGGGTCGTTGTGAAGCACGGCCCGGCGGAAATTGCGCACCACACCCTCGATGCAACTCCGCACATCCAGCGCGAGGTCGAGGTATTCCACCCGCACGAGGGGAAACCCGGTGACCCATTTGCGAAATTCGGGCGTGACATCCAGTGGCACAGCGCGCCCCAACTGCCGAACCCACTGGGCCACGCGCCAGTCCACACAGGGGCGAAACGGCTCCATGAGGTCGTAGGCCAGCGGCGTGCTGCGTTCGCGGGCCACATGAGAAATGCCGAACGTCGGATCGAGCCCGACGCCGAAAAGCTTTTGCAGAATGGTCGAGAGCAACACCGCGTAGCCGTAATTCAGCAGACTGTTGAGCCCGGCGGAGGACCGCTCGCGGGTAAACGCCGTTTCCTCCTGACTGCGTCCATAGATTTGCCAGAAGAGCTTCGCGCAGACCGCTTCCTTATGCGGTTTGCGGCCCCACGCCGTCTCGTGGAGTTGCCTCAAACTCGCATCTTCCGGGGCCAAATGCTCGGCGAGCGCGTGTTGATTGCGACATTTCGCATCGACGGTTTGCTGCCAGAGTCGAGCGAGCGTTTTCTCATCGAGCCGCAGCAACGCCCGGCTGAGGAGCGTATCCGTGGAACGATTCGCCGGCAACACCAGGCTGACGGGTTTAAAAGCTTCGCAAATAATCAGCGCCACCCCGTGTTTCGCCGCTTCGAGAAACAGATTGCTATGCAACTGCGCTGAAAAACTGGTGATAATGATCGAAGCCACATCTTCGATCGGCACGCTGCGCTCCACCTCGCCGGGGGATTTGCAGGTGAGCTGCCCATCGCGACAACTCAACGAGCACTGCGGCGAGTCGATGTTGATGATGTGATAGGACATGGGGCATTTCCATTTCCTAAAGACACCCGCGGATGGACCCTAGACGGGCGGCACCGGGCTATCGGGACCGGGGGCCGGAGCATCTTGCGAACCGTAGGGACGTTTGGGCTGATACTCGATTCGGGCCAGTTCCGGCGTTTTGTCTGCATCGCGACTGGCACAGCAATACCAGAAACGCACCCGCAAGAGAGTCGTGGCAGCCAATTCGAGTGAGGTATTTCGAGCGCGATTGGCGGCTTGTCGGCCACCGCCACTCGCCGGGTCCTCCTTTTCCTCGATGATGGCGAGTTGCGCCTGGATGCGTGCCAGCCGCACGGCGGGGCAACGCCACTCCGCCTTCACGAGATTTTCCGCATCGATCTTGATCGCCTGTCTGGCCAATTCGACCCGGCGCTCGTCGTCAAATTGGCCGATCTGCCCGTTCTGCCAAAGATACGACTCGAAGAGACCTTTTCGCTCCTCGGGGTTGATGGCATCGTCATCCAGCGCCTGGATAAAACGATGGACTCCTCGCAGCTGGCGTTCCATCTCGGTAAACGCCTTTCGCTTCGTTCCCGAAGCCTCGGTTCGCTCGCCCTCCTCGGTGCCCGTCAGCACATCGAGTTCCTCCAGATTCGCCACATCATCGACCACATCAGCGCGGAGGAGACCGGGCAGTTTAAAGGGGTCAGCGGCCGGGCGGCCATCGTCGATCGTAACGATCAGTTTGAGTCGGCGGGCGGTTTCGATGGAATCTTGAGTGGGCATATTGCTTCAGGTTGTACCTGCCAGACCATCCCCATTCCTGTTTTTCCACAAGAAAAAAATGAACAAAACGAATATTTTCTCTCTTGCGAATCGATTGCCGCCTTTGAAAGGGACTATTTTCCCGGTTTCCAATCGATTGGAAACCGTGAAACGATTTCGCTTGAAAGCACCCAATGCTTTCGGATGGGTCCGCACAAACTGCGTCACCACGCTAATCCATCGGTAACCGTCAATCGATCTGCGTTGGCTGCCGTCAATCGATTCTAAGTCCGATCAAAAAACTGCGGCACCCTGTTCGACGCATTGGCAGGGGCGAAAAAAGGAGTGAGCGAATCTACTGGGCTAGGTCGGCGGTGGTTTCAACCTCGGTGAGTCCGCCCGGCACGATCTCCAATCCGTC
>JAYVOE010000114.1:0-9190 GCA_043758065.1 Spartobacteria bacterium
GTTGGTCCTCGCCGCCGCCACCATGACCAAAGGCCCGATTTATCACGCCTTCCTCCTGCCCGGCCTCGTCGTCTGGCTCGTCGCCAGCGAACCCGACCCGAACAAACGCCGCATCGCCATCGGCTACCTCATCGCCGCTGTCCTTTCCGTGCTCCCATTTTTCCTCTGGACCTGGCTGCGCATGCAACACGACCCGGCGTTCTACGATCAAGTGGTCAAAAAAGAATTCCTCGGCCGCTTCACCACCGGAGCCGAGGCCGTGCATAATAACCAGACGTGGTATTTCTACCTGCCGCATCTCCTGGGTAAATGCGCCCCGTGGAGCCTGCTTTTTCTCGCCGGACTCTTCGCCCTGGGCCGACTACAACGGAAACCCAGCGCGTCCACCCTTTGGCTGATCTGCTGGTGCCTCGGCGGCGTCATCGCCATGAGCCTCGTCCCATCGAAACGGGTGGACCGTATTTTCCCGGTCATTCCCGTCGCCGCGCTCTGCCTCCCCGCCCTGCTCCCACTTACCTGGCAACGTTCCCGCTCGCTGCTCGCCGTGGGCGCGGCGACCGTCATCGGCTACGCCACTTACACCGGATTCGTCGTGAACCAAGGCTACCGCGAACACGCCGACCGACTCGTCGTTTTCGGCCGCCAAGCCGCCGCGCTCTGCCAAAAAAACCAGTGGAGTTACAGCGTAGTCGAAGGCCGCGACGAAGGCCTCCTGATGTATGCCGGCCAAATGGAATTTATCAACACGAAGACAGCCTCCCGCCAGCTCGGCCACAGTCTGGACGCCGTCATTATCGACTCCATTTCTCTCGCCAAGCTGAGGAAAAAATCATCCGACTTCGAATCGATTCTGCACGTGGAAAGCGAGCCCGGCTACAGCTACGAACTGGTCCGCCGCCGCTCGCCATGATGCGGCTGCTCACCCGGTTTTTCCTTTGGGTGGGGGCGCACGCTTTCCGTCGTGTGCAACGCCCGCGCTTCCATCCGCCCACACCCGATTGGCCCGGTGCGATATCACTGGAAGTCCGCTCAAAAGACGGCACCGCCATTCGCGGCTGGTGGCAACCCGAATCGCGCAAACCCGGCACCGTCATCTTCGTTCATGGGATCACCATTCACAGTTTCCACTACCTCGAGCAGGCGCGTTATCTGGCCAATGAAACCGGGCTCGCCGTGGCTGCGCTCGACCTGCGTTCCCACGGGATGTCCGACGATGCGCCGTTCACTTTCGGAGCCGCCGAGTCGTGGGATGTCCGCGCGTTTCTCGATGGCTTGGAAAACGCCGGAGCCGTGCGGCCATTCATCCTGATCGGTGATTCTCTGGGCGGTCTCGCCACGCAGCGCGCCATCGTCGCGGACCCACGAATCGATGGCGCGGTCCTGATGCAAACCCCCGGCTGGGCTTGGAACGCCATTCAGCGCACCGCCAAACGTCTCGCTCCGTTGGCGAAGTTCCTAAATTCTCATTTCAGTTACAACGCACTCAGCGACGGCGATCCGCGGGAATTCGCCACGGAAACGCCGCATCGTCCCCCGCTCCTCTACATCGTCGGCGACCGCGATCTCTATGATTGGACTGCAACTCGACTGATTTACGATTGGTGGGGGACGCCGAACGCGGGTGAGTTGAATGAAACTCCGCTCACTTTTTCCGATCGCTCCCGTTGGTTGATCCTTGTGGAAGGCGCCGAGCACGATACCGGGCTGCCCGATTCCTACAACGTCTGGCGCTGGCCGATGACGTGGCCGAATATTGTGCGTTTTGTGGAGATCGTCTGCCAGCGGCACGGCGTAGTCTGACGGTCTTTTCATTTGCCTTGCCGCGCTGCATACGGCTAATTGGGGAACCCAGTCCTTCGGGGTAGAGTTTCCATACCGCCATGCATTACTTTCGTTTCCCTCTCGTTGTCGCCGCAATCGCTTCCCTCGCCACGCTGCACTCCGAGACGCCGCCGGCGCAGATCGATCTCAAGCAATTTCAACAAGCGACGCAGATCGACAATGTGATCGTCCCCGTTCCAGCGGAAATCTTCTTGGTGCTGGATAAAATCGGGACCCCAAACTGGAAGGTAGAGATGCGCGATGTGGATTTGAAAATAGGAGAGCGTCATCAGATCGCACTTCTGCTCGGCACGGTGATCGCCGATGGCTTCGTGGCGGTCGAGGCGACGGATCGTGAGAAGGTGAAGAACATCGGTCGCGATGTCTTGAAACTGGCCGGTGCCATCGGCGTGCGAGACTCGGTTTTAGGGCGGAGTAACAGCATTATCGAGAAGGCCGATAAGGGTGATTGGCAGAATGTAAAACGCGAGCTGGACGGTGCGCTCCAGGATGTGCGCAATGCGATGTCCGAGCTGAACGACGATCAGCTAGCTCACTTGGTCAGCCTCGGCGGCTGGCTGCGTGGCACGGAGGTGCTCACATCAGTGCTGAACAAAAGCTATTCCAAGGATGGCTCGGATTTGTTGCATCAGCCGCAGTTGCTGGAGTATTTCCTCGCGCAGATTAAGTCGATGCCGCCAGACCTCCGCAAAACGTCGCTCGTTGACCAGATTCGTCGGCGTTTGACTGAGATTAGTCCACTAATTGATGAGGCGGAGATTTCCAAGCAGTCGATTGATAAAGTTCACACGATTACTAGTGACTTGGTAAAGTCCATCTTGCAAAAAGACTCGTGACCGCCTTAGTTTCCAACCACCTTTTGTGAAAAAAACCGTCCAACTCCTGATCGCATGTCTAACCCTGGCATTGCCGGCGTGGGCCACAGTGGATGACGCGATTTCCGCCGCGATGGAGGCTGCCGATCCTTATGTGAAGCAAGGTTATTCGGTCCGCGAAGATCAATGGGGCGGTGACCTCGGCGTCGGTGAGAAAAAGGCGTTTCAGCACACGCTTTTCAAGGGTAACGACTACTGGTTTTTCCTGGCGACCGACACGTTAAAAGCCAAGATGTCGGTGCACATCTACAGCGGCGAAGGCAAACTGGTGGATCAGGAAAGCTGGCAGAAAGGTTCCTATGCGGCGATCCGGTTAAACCCGCCGAGCACGGGGAGCTATTATTTGATCGTGGAGGTGGAGAAATCCCCCGAGGAGCGCACACATTGGGCGCTGGTTTACGCTTACAAGTAGGCGTGAATTTGTTCTGAGTCTCCGCGGCTAATTTCCAGCGGAGTTAGAGTTGATTCTAATTTTTGAGCGGAGTTGCAGTCGACTCTGCTAACTTAGGCTTCGCAATGGACGGCTTGTAGTCGGGGTAACGATCTTTCAATTCCAGCGTCGCTTTTTGCGCTTCAGCCGTGTTGCCGGATTTGCTGTAAGCCTGCGCGGCTTTTTCCAAGGCGAGCGGTGTTAGCTCGGCATCCTCATAAAGCACACTGATGCTGAGGTAATTCTTAGCCGCGTCATCAAATTTGCCCTGCGCAAAATCGATCTCGCCCGCCTGCATCCGGCCCTCCGCATTGAGTCGTCCCTCAGGTTGCAGATTTAAAGCATCGCTGCAACGCGTCCGTGCGGCGTCGTAGTTTTTCTGAGCGAGCTCGAGTTTGGAATATGCCAGCAAACCGCGCGCTTTCAGACCCGGGCTATCCACTTTGGCTAAATAAAGATCGAGGCTTTTCCGCGCTTTGTCCCAGTCTTTTTGCTGGCGTTGCGCATCGCCAAGTAAGAAATACACTTCGTTATCGGGATCGCCGGGAATGTTTGCGATGTGTAATTCGAGATAGCGCGCAGCCTTGGCGAAATTGCTTTCCTTGTAGTATTTCGCCCCAATCCAATTGAAAATTTCCCCGGGCAAACCGCGCTTGCCATCCTTGGCTTTATACAAATCGATCTCGCGAGAAAGCGGGTCCAGCTGCTCCAGATAGTAGTTCGCGAGAATGATGCGAACGCTGGCATCATCGAAGTAGCTTTTCGGATCGAGATCGCGCGCCATCGTTAGGGGATCGATGGCGTTGGCGTAGTTCTTCGCCTCAAACGTTGCCCAGCCAATGTAGTAGTTGGCCTGCGCTTTGGATTCGGTCTTCGGATATTCCTTGAGCAAATGCCGGAACGTCTCGGCCATCGCGACATTATCGTCCTGCTGACCCTCGGCCAAAGCCTTTTGAGTTAGAGCCGACTCACGTTCCGGCGCCTTCGGATAGTTTGCGATCAACTTGTCAAAATCCCGCAACGCATCGGTGTAAGCCTTCAATTTGAGCGACGCAAAACCCCGCTGCAAAAGCGCCTTCGGAGCATTCTCGTGATCGGGAAATGCCTCGATGAATTCCCCCATGGCATCGATTGTTTTCGGCCAATCGGACACTTGGGAATAGCTCCAGCCAGCGCGGTAAAGGCATTCCGCCTTTAACTTCCGATCCACCAGCGTCCGGCCCACATCGGAATAGACCTTGGCTGCCTCGGCGTAGCGCTTGTTTTTGAAGAAATATTCCGCTTTTAACAATCGCGCCTTGTCCGGACGTTCGCCGTTCGGGTTTTCGCCGAGATAATCGTTGATCGCCGTGATCACTCCTGGATCGTTCGCAGCCGACAAAGCGAGCAACCGCTGATACCCCGCCTCGCGAGCTTCAGGCGTATCGGGGTAAGTCGTGATGACTTGCTCGTAAAGCGCCGCTGCCGCCGTGCCGCGATTCAGTTGACGATACGCGTTCGCTGCAAGAACAAGCACCTCGGCCGGAGTCACGCCGCCTTCATTGACGGAGCCGGACTCATACATACTGATCGCGCCGGAATAATCACCCGCGTCATAGCTGAGTTTCATCAAGCCCAGCCGCGCCAGTGGTCGCCAATTTCCCGCGCCTGGCGCTTCAATCGCCTTCTGGTAAAATGCCTTTGCCTGCGGAGTTTTCCCCAGCGCGCCTGCGAGGCTGCCTGCGTGAATCAATGCCTCGCCGCGCAGCTCATTTCGCTCTGTCTCGGATGCAAGTTGGGTGTATTGCGAGAGCGCTTCTTCCTTCGCGCCCGTCTCCTCTGCATAACGCGCCAAGGCTAGTCGCGCCGCCGTTTTATACGGATTCCGCACCTTGATCGAAACGATGTCCTGAAAAACCAACCGAGCTTCAGCGCGACGTCCGGTTTCCTCCAAACCTCGCGCCTCAAAGTAGCGGGCCGACAACGTCAAATCCGCATTTTTCGCATTCGCCGCAGCCTTGCGATACAGCGTTATCGCTTCCTCGAAACGTTTCTGCCCGTAATAAATTTCCGCCAGGCGATACGACGCCGCGCCAAGAAATTCTCCGTTGCTAAATTCCGTCAGCAGCTTCTGATAATACCCGATCGCCACGCCTGGATTTCCTTGGGCGCGATAACATTCCCCAAGCCGAAAGAGCGCCGACTGACGCCCCGATGCAGTCGGATAATTAGTGAGATATTTCTCGTACTCCGGTGTCGCCAGATCGTAAAGTTTGCGCGAATAAAAACCGTTCGCTGTCTCCAATTGGTCGGCTGCGGCTGATCCGACTCCCGCTCCGTTGGACGGCGCGATGCGAATCTCGCGTCCGGCATTTTCCAACGGTGGTTCGGACTGCGGTGCCGCCTGCTCAGTTTCGCGCTCGGCGATCGGCTTCGGCGGAACGAGCAAATTTGGAGTCGCCCTCGGTGCTTCCTCCGGTGTTGGCGTGGCGCGAATAATCGGTTCAGCGCGCCGGATTTCCACGGGAGTTACAGTCGATTCTGCGTCCGCTGTCGGTGTTCGCAAAGGCAGTGCGCGCGGCGGTGCATGAAGCGGAATCGCCTGCCGCACTTCAGGCTCTTCTTCTTGAGCGACGAGATGAGAACACGTGCCGAGAATAACAGCGGCTAAAATACGGCGGCTCATCCTTATTTTTTCGCGGAAGCCGCCGTCGCAAACGCCACATTCCAAATGTCGGCGCTCCGGCAAATATCGAGCACGTTCGCGATAAACCGATATTCCACCGACTCATCGCCGCGCACGATCACCGCCTGGTCCGGATACAAACCGGAAAGTTTTTTGAGCCGCACGAGCAGTTCGTCGCGGTCCAGCGGCGACTTATTCATCACAAACGTCCCGTCGGAGCGGATGTTGATCACCACCTGGCCGAGATACGGCTGGGCTTCCTTAGCGCTTTTTGCAGACGGCACACGGACATCCAGCTCGTTTTCGTGCAACGCGGAATTCCACGTCAGGATGAAAAAACAGAGAACGACGAGCAAGATGTCGATCATCGGCGCCAACTGAAAAGTCGGCGTGGGCAGCGACTGGCTTCTGCGGAAATTCATGCGAGTTCCAGCGGATTCTTAGTAATCATCATCGTCCAAAGCCGAGCGTCGGCTGGACACACCTTCGCGAGTGTTTTTTTTCTCGAAACTGATCGCGAATAAGCTCAACAAATGCGTCGAAGCGGCTTCCAAATCCGAAATTAAAGCCTGCACTTTCCCTCTGAAAAACGCGAAAAACGTCATCGCCACGATACCAATGAGAATTCCCGCCGCCGTGGTCACCAGTGCCTGGCCGACTCCTTGCGCCAGTAACATTGGCTGACTTGCGTCGCCCGCTTTTTTGCCGAGTTCGCCGAACGATTGAATGATGCCGGTCACCGTTCCGAGCAGCCCAAGCATCGGCGCGAGCGTGCCGACATCTGCTAGATAAGTAATGCGGTGCGTCAGCGAGTTCGCCACGCGGCCACCTTCGGTTTCCGCCACTTCGCGGATCGCCTGCAATGGCGCAGTCGGATTCATACTGGCGAAATCCAACATCCGGCTCGCGATACGCGCGACGGCTTCATTATGACGATTCGAAACGGCGAGCAAACCGAGGTAATCGCGCTTCTTGAGCAGCGCCGCCGCCGTTTCCATGAATTCCCGGCTGACCACCGCTCCGCGACGCAGCGTCACGAGATAAACGAGCACCAGCATCACAGTCAAAACAGAGGCGAGTGCGAGTGGAATCATCACCCAGCCGCCCGTGCGCACAAGGTCAAAAAGGCTCTTCGTATTCAACGCGTCCTGGGCGTAAATGCTGGTCGTAAAGAGAGTTGCCGCGAGGGTGCAGGCGAAAGTTTTCATGCGCAAGCTCTCCCTATACTAGAGGACGCCCTGGCTTGCAACCCATGCCGCGCACCCCGTAAATCGACTGCAACTCCGCTCACAAATCCGGGTCGCGGGGAAATTTCGCATACGGCAATCGCGCCCCGCGATACGTCGATTGATCCGCCCGGATCGAGGCGGGCGCGAGGAAATCGCGGCAGCCGGATGCGGCTATCAAATCGTCCTGATCAATCCCGTCGCCGCTCACGCCGATCGCGCCGATTAAAATTCCATTTCGATACAAGGGAAATCCGCCGGGGAAAATCGTGATCCCATTCGGCACATTCGGATTCAGCGGTTGCGGATGAAACCCATCGCGCGCCGGATTCGCCCCGAGGACAAAGCCGCGCTGTGGAGACTTCAACTGGAGGGCGCGCGCCTGCGTTCCCGGAGTGATCGAAACGTCTTCCTGCGTTCCAAAATACGGCCCAGCCGGATGCCCCTCGAGTCCGGGCGGATAATTCGGCTGCGCCAAAAAGCCGACCGTCCTCGTCGAGGAAGCGAAGTCGTCAGTCGAGAAAAACAACGCCGTGCGCGCCTTCTGGATTGCCACGTCATAAGAAAACATCGTCGCGCCCCTCGTCCGGAAAACGCCTAAAATTTCCGGTCGAGTTCCATCCTTATCTGGGTTCGCCACGACCGTGATCCAGACTTGCGCCGCCTGACCACGCGGCAGCCGAATGCCAGCGCGGGTGTGTTTCGCCCGGGCGGCAGCCAGGCTCAAAATGGACCGCACCTCGTCCGCGGAGAGACGTTCCTGACCCCGAATCTTGGAAACGCCGAGCTGCGGATCAGATTTGATCGCGCGCCGGATTTCCCCCAGATTGCCGCCGAGCCGCGTCTTGATAAATGGAAACGCCGGCGGCGAACCCTGAATCGGATACGACTCCACTGGTTTTCCTTTGATGTCGGAAAAGGCCTTCACATGCCCGAGATTCGTCCCGCCTTCGACATACGGCAGACTCACGCCGTCGATGAAAACATGGTTCGCCCGAATCGTTTCCCGAGGCTGATACCCGATTTGCCCGGCCAGCGCCACGTCCTCATCAATGTCGTTTCGGTTCGTGCGATACGCCGCTGGAGTGCTGTCGCCGGTCACGCCAACGCCGCCGACCAGTCTGCCATTCTTGTAAAGCGGCACACCGCCCGGTGAGCCAAAAAGCTGTGCGCCGAGCACCGGCACCACGAAGTCATTTGCATCGAACTCGATTGAAAAAGGCCGCACCGTTCCCGGCCCTTTGAACTTGTTCCCGTCCGAAAAACACAAATTCGACAACCCCACCCCGACCAACGGCCCCGGTGGCCGATTCCGCGCACCCGGCGGAAAATTCGGCCCGACAATAAACCCCGCCGTCCGCGAGGTAAAAGCATTCTGATTACTGCTCAGAAAACTCGCCGTCCCCGCCTTGGAAACTGCCAGGGCCACATCGACCGCCGCCGTCAATCCAGGCTCCGTCAACGCCAGTGCAGGTCGCCGCCCGCTGACATCCCACGCTCCGACCACGGTGCCCTCCGTATCGACGACCGCGATCAGACTGCTCGGGCTAATTACCTCCGCCCGCGACGCTGCTTGCGCGATCACACGGCGCACATCCCCCTCGCTCAACTGGGCATTGGCCAGCACGGGCAAGAGAAAAACCAAAAGTAACAGACGTTTCACACGTCGAAACTAACAAACGCCAGCCCTCATCGGCAAACCCTGAGTTCACTCTAACTCGAATCAGTGTTTAAGGTCGCGTTTGCAGCAACGCTACTTACGAGAGCAGATCGATGAACTCCTCATGCAATCTAGAAGCCAATTTGAAAGGCACGGCTCCTTTTTCGCTCTTTAAGGATTGGCGGCTTCATCCATTCTGCTACCAACTAAAATGATGTTTACTTCCCCCCCTGTCCCTCGCAGGCCCATCCTATCGTCCACGTGCTTCCGTGCGATCAGCCTGCTGGTTTTTTTCCTTACCAGCCCGCAGCCCTCCATCGCCGAGCCGGTCCATTCTCCGCTCGCCGTCACCGCCGACACACTGGGGGCCGAGCTTCAGCAGACGTTTATCTCCGCGCCGCCCGACGTGGCCACGAAGACTGGCGCGTCGTTCATCGCCTATCGCAAGCAGTTTAATCTCGCCGCCGTCCCCCGGTCGGCGACGCTGCGGAT
>JAYVOE010000115.1:0-23587 GCA_043758065.1 Spartobacteria bacterium
CGCGGCGACTTCCCGTAAATGTCGTCGCTAAACTTCATATCATAAGCAGAAATCGACTTTGCAATCGTCCCCGCAGCGCCTCCTGCCTGAAAGAAATAACGGGCAACTTCCTGTCCAGCTCCAATCTCAGCCAAGGTGCCATATTTCTCCAGATCGAGATTAATCTGAAGCGCCTTGCGATTGGTGGTTAGCAGTTGGTTATTCATTTTTGAGTCGACTTAGATAAATATGGAGAAATTATGGAACCGAGATTTCCGGCTTGGAGCGCAACTCATACAACTTCAATCCCGGCTGAAGATTATACACCGGTCCCGGAACTTCGCTCCATCGCAAATCAGCTTCGTTTCGCAAAGTTTCATAGAAGATTTGCCTGCGTTCGAAATGAAAACGCGACAACGAATCCCCGGTCTGCTCCGGACTAAGAAACCGCAAACTTTCCACATCAGAAACTATCACCCAGCGAAATCCCATCGAGCGGAGTTGGTCTAACGTGCCCAGGTCCGCGACATAATCTGGCGGTGTAACTCCCGTGATAAATTGTGCCTCGTAAATGCCCGGCAGCCGAGTCCAAAGGCTGGTTGCTAACTCCTCTTTTCTGATGTGATGTGCCAGAATCCAGCGAGCTAAATCTCCACGACTGTCCTTTTGAAAATCCTCGCAATATCTGCCAAGTAATTGCGCCGGATAAAGTGATAGGAGTAAGATCGCTATCAGGTGAAATGTTAGCTTGTAATAGCCGTGAAACTTTTGTCCTAGCAGAGTGACACCACAAGCGGCGAGATATAACGTCGTTGCCATGATCGGAAGGATGTAGCGCTCCGAGACTTTGGCGGAAAAACTGAGAACTCCTAGCAAGAAGAGACAGGAGAGACCCAACCCTAACTCCAATGAAAACCGATTTTTCCTACGGGCCGCCAGCACCATTCCTAACAATGCCGCGATCAATATAGGCCAGCCTTGTTGATACAAAAGAATCCGCCAGTATTGAGCCTGCGGAAATTGATTGGCCATACCATCATGACCCCATAAAAGCATGGCGCTCTCCCGATGAACGCCGGCAAACACTTCTGGCAAATGAAATAGCCACTCATAGTTTAACAGCAGCACTGTCATCGCGGCGGTGAGGAGGAAAAAAACAACCATGTGCCATTTTCTGCTCTGCCATGCTATGACCGGGGTAAGTCCGATGACTAACAGCACGCCCGGATATTTCGCTGAGGTAGCAATTCCAACAGCAGTTCCCAGTAGCAACACTCGTTTCAAACTCCGCTCAGAAAAAAATGAGTCGAGTGCAAGTAGACTCAGGGCATAGCCCATGAATAGCGCGGGATCTTCTTTGCAATAATGACTGACCTCGAAAAGCAGTGGAGAAAGGAGAAGAAAAATTCCAGTTAGAATTCCGGAAAATATTCCCATTCGTCTCGAAGCGAGATGGACGAAAGTCGTGACGCCAACTGCAGAAAAAAACGCGGAAAGTGTGCGCCCAATCATGGTGATGGTTTGCGAGTCGTGATTCGCGCCGGAGGTCATCATGAGGAACCGTGTCGCGTTCAGCATTAACATCGGGTGCCAATAATTGCGGTATCCGTAGAGTAGTTGCATCGCCTTACTTTCTTCGTCGCTGTGATAGAAGAATGGGAAGTGATTACGCCAGGTGAATAGCGTAAGGCTTATGAAGAAGAATGCCGCCAGATAGGCATGGAACTGGAATGAAAACCTTCTCGGCGTATTCATCCGCAGCTATCTTTTGGCAGCAACAAAAAGATGGTAGCCTCCATTGCTTCCGAGCTTTTCCAAGCCGATCGGAATTTTGCTTTCGGATCGTGCGAGCAAGTATTCGCCAGGGCTAATGTTAGTGCTAGTAGTTGCTTTCTGAATCGTTAGTCCTTGTGGTGCGTAAAACAGGAAGCTGCTGAGATCATCGAGACTTCCAGTCATGTAAACCCGAGCTCCGGGCGTATAGCTGACCTCTACTTTTTTCCCGAGGTCTTTGAGAGTGTGTTGCCAGTCGTAACGCGCGCGGGCATCCAATAGATTAAATGCCAGAGGAATGGTGGATGCGGCGATTGTTAGTAATGCCGCGCGGCTGTGCCGATGATGTAAGGCAATGAGTGCCGAGATTCCAAAGAGAATGATCACTCCAGATGACAACCACCAAATGGGTTGCAAAAGAGTGAGCCATTCCCGACCGGCAACCGGGCCGCATAATCCCATTCCGCTGATTGCAAGAATGATCAAAAGGCTTACGCCTAACATTCGAATTCGACCACTGGTTCGATCCCAGATCAGGCTGGCGAGAAGTGCGAAGATGGGTCCGAGACAGGCAACGTTCGCGGGCCATTCCTCAGGGTTCGAGAAGAGTCCAGTCCAACTCGACCCTAAAATAAAAAGACACCAGAGAGTGCATTCCGCCGGGGTCATTTCGCGGAGTCTCAAAATTTGCCGAAGTCTCAAAAAAAACGGCGGTAACACAACGACGCTCCATGGAAAGAGCGCCCAAAAAAAACGGCCGGAATTCATTAATCCGACGGAAGGAAATCGCATGGCGTGATGTCGCAAATGGACCGCGAGTAGAGCTAGAAAGATCCCGTTGCACAGCAGCCACCATGGGAGTTTCAGTCGTATCCGCGCTTCTCGAAAAACCAGGAATGGAATCCAAACACTGATGATGGCCATGATCGCCGCAGCCGGGTGGCCAAGGAAAAACAACGCGCTTACGGCACTCCAATAAAGCACGTGCCATGGCCAGCGGCTTCTCTGTTCGAGCATTCTGATAGCACCGTAGAATGCGATTGTTAGAAGGAGTGCGGTTAAGGCTGCGCCTCCTCCGTCGCGGCCGTGCAGAATCGCGCCGCTCATCGTTGCCGCAATGATTCCCGATGCCAGGCCGCGCCAGAAACCGCCGATGCGTTCACCAATTAAAAACACCATGGCGACAATCAAAACATTCGCGATCCCAAACGGTAGCCGCGCGCTCATTTCGCTGACGTTGAAAAGACGAAAACTTTGTGCGGTCAGCCATTGCGCTGCCGTGGAGTGAACCGGCTGATCCCAAAGCTGACCGATCCCAGTCGGGGAAACTCCAGATGCGAGTTCGCGAGCAATCGCCGCGTTCATTCCGTCGGTGCCGTTTTCAACCGGGCCCCAGCCGCATGTGGCTACATGAAGCAGTGCGGCCAGTGCCAGGAGCATCGCAATCGACAGTCGCCGCTGAGGAGGCAGGGCGAGCGGCCCCATCGAAATAATTTCTGGCTCAATGGCCACTGCGGCGGGCTGGCTCATGAAAAAATGGAATCAGCGGAGGTGCTCATATTTCTCCAGCCAAGCGACTGGCATGCGCAAAATTTTGGCACCTGGCATGGTGATCAGCGCGAGCATTTGCCGACAGGTGACCATGACTTTCGCATCACTTAACCGGACGATTTTGAAGCTGCACCAGAAACGGCTGCGCTCCATTTTTTCCAACGTGCCGCGCACTTCTAATTGGTCGCCGAGGACGGCCGGGGAGCGGTAGTCGATTTCGGTGCGGACGACCACAGGATATTCTTTTGCTTCAGACATTTCTCGCAGGCTCATTCCCATTTGCGCAGCCAGATGAGTGCGAGCCGTTTCGATGAAACGCAGGTAGGCGATATTGTGAACCACAGCCGCGCAATCCGTATCAAAAAACATCACCTCGATAGGTGTCACAACGCTCGGAGTTTCTGGTAGCTGGCTCACGGCGCACACTTTGAATTGCGCCGAGCCGCATGGCAATCCTTGTTCCGTGCTTGTTCTGTAGATCGCCGCGTTTAGTATGAAAAATATGTCCTCGCTGGCGGTCGTCATTCCTCTTTTCAACCACGAGAAATACATCGGAGTTGCATTGGATTCTGTCTTTGCGCAGACGTTGCAACCGGATCGAATCATCGTGATCGATGATGGCTCGAGCGACGACTCTTTTGCCGTAGCGAAAAAAATTGCACGTCCCGGAACCGAGATTTTACGGCAGGAAAACCGTGGTGCTCATGTGACTTTGAATCACGCGATATCGCTCGCAGTCGACTGTGAATTTGTGGCCGTCCTGAATTCCGATGACGTCTGGAGTCCAGATCGGCTGGAACGTTGTGTCTGCGAGTTGCAGGGAGATTCCCAGGCGGAAGTCATCTGCACCCAGCTACACTTAATCGACTCCGACGGTCAGAATCTTCCGTCGGATCATCCGAAGATGAAACGCTACGCTAAAGTCTGGCAATTAGTCTCGGAGGAAAATGATCCGCTGCTCTCATTGGCAGTCTCGAATTTTGCAAAAACGACCAGCAATCTGGTGGCCCGGAGGTCATTCCTAATGGAACATCCTTTCTGCAATTATCGATACGTCCACGACTACCGATTTTTTCTGGAGGCTGCACTTTTCAACCGAGTTAGAGTGATTTCAGACGACCTGCTCGGCTACCGAACCCATGCGACTAACACTATCAAAGTCGACGGGAGACGGGCGGTCGTCGCAGAAACCGTCCAGATGCACCTCGATCTGCTCGCGCAACTTGCTCCAGATCTTGCTGGCTCGCCCGCCCTTCGCAGGCGGTTACGATTTTATTGGCAACGTCTCTTCGGCAATTTCACGGATTTTCGCGGCGAGCTTTTCCTTCAAATCATTGCGCAGTCTATCGCAGAATCTCCATCTCACTTCGATGCAGGCGCGCTCGATGACTTTGAGGAGTTTGAAAGCAAGTCATCTCCACTCCCGCAGTCCAACGCTTCGTCCATTTTAAGAAGCAACTAGATTCGAGTTCGATCGTATTCAGGCGCAGAGAAGGGCAGCCCCGAACACTCCTGCGCTATCTCCCAGAACCGGTCGGAGAATCGGAGTTTCCAGAGTCGAGTTAAAGAGATATGGGACGACCATTTGCCGCACTTCGTCGCTGTAGAGGAAGTCCAAATTTCCAACGCCGCCGCCAATGACGATCGCATCGGGATCAAGAATATTGACGAGCACTGCGACACCCTTCGCGAAGTATTCCTTGAGCCGATGGACCGTCGTCGTCGCGAATGGATCCGTGCCAGCAGCAGCTCGTGCCACAATTTCCGGCAGCTTCACGGTGTGGCCGGAAATCTCCGTGTAGAAGCGCTGCAAACCGGTCCCGGAGAGCACCGTTTCCACGCAGCCTTTTTTGCCGCAATAACAAAGCGCTCCGTTGGGTTCGAGCACATTATGGCCCCATTCACCGGCGATGCCGTGGCGACCAATCAGCGTCTGGCCGTTCACGACGATGCCGCCACCCGCGCCGGTCCCGAGGATCATTCCAAATACACAATGCGCACCTTTGGCCGCTCCCAAAACCGCCTCGGCTAGAGCGAAACAATTCGCGTCATTTGCCATCCGCACCGGAATCCCCAGTCGCTTTGAAATATCGTCTTTTAGCGGACGCTCGTTCAGACAAAGCGTATTGGAATTTTTCAACAATCCGGTGAGCGGATCGATGACCCCGGGCGTGCCGATGCCAATTTCCATCGGAGTTAGACCGCTATCGTGGCGCATGTTTTCCACCAATTTTTCGATTTGGGAGAGGATGTGTTCGTAGCCTTGATCCGACTCGGTCGGCACGCGCAGCCGACTTCCATGAGCGGCCGATTGGGATGAATGAAGAATCGCTCCTTCGATTTTTGTGCCGCCGAGGTCGATGCCCCAAAGTGGTGTGCTCATGAATAATTACGCCCAAAGATTGCGATCCAGCGTGCGGTATTGGATGGCTTCGCTTAGGTGTTCCGTTTCGATGGATTCACTTTGCGCAAGATCCGCAACGGTCCGCGCGACTTTCAAAATCCGGTCGTATGCTCGTGCGCTCAGATGCAGACTGCTCATGGCCATTTTTAATAATTCCGTGGACTCGTCGCTGAGAGCGCAATGCGTTTTGATTTGTCGCGAAGTCATCCGCGCGTTGCACGTGGTGACATTTTTTGCCGTGGCGGACGCATACCGTTTCTGCTGTATTTCACGGGCATTCTCCACCCGCTGGCGAATGGCTGATGACGGTTCGCCAGCTTCGCGACTGGAGAGTTCTTTAAATTCCACAGCAGGCACTTCGACGTGAATATCGATGCGATCCAGCAGCGGGCCCGAGATGCGCTGGCGATAGCGCTCCACCTGTCCCGGAGCGCAACGGCACGACCGTCTCGGATCGCCAAAGTAGCCGCACGGACATGGATTCATCGCGGCCACGAGGACGAATTCCGATGGAAATGTCATTGTTCCTGCTGCGCGCGAAATCGTCACGCGACCATCCTCCAAAGGCTGCCGCATCACTTCCAGCGTCGAGCGTTTAAACTCCGGCAATTCATCCAAAAATAATACGCCATTATGCGCGAGACTGACTTCGCCCGGCGTGATGTTTGCCGAGCCACCAAGCAGACCCACGTCGGAAATGGTATGGTGCGGTGCTCGAAAAGGACGCGTGGAAACGAAATTATGTTTCCCCTCCAGGAGACCGCAGATGCTGTGGATTTTAGTGGTCTCAATCGCCTCCGGCAACGTCAGCGAAGGCATAATGCTAACAATCCTTTTGCTCAACATCGATTTGCCAGATCCTGGTGGGCCTAGCATCAGGAGATTATGTCCGCCGGCTGTTGCCACTTCGATGGCGCGCTTTACCTGTTCCTGGCCTTTTACATCGGCGAAATCACACTCATAAACGTCGTGGTTTTCAAACAAGACATTGAGATCTTGCCGCGTCGGTTTCAATCCTACGCCATCGGTCAAAAACTCGTAGAGCTGCCGAAGATTAGATACCCCATAAACCTCAATGTCCTCGACGACCGCCGCTTCCAACGCATTCATCTCCGGCACAAACAACCGCCGTTTTCCGGCGTCCCGAGCTGCGATCGCAATTGGCAAAATCCCTTTCACAGAACGCACCGCGCCGGTCAGCGCCAGCTCTCCGACAAACGCGCAATCATCCAGATTTGGCGGCTCACCCTCGCCGCCGCAAACGACCAGACCCAAAGCGATTGGCAAATCAAAACTCGGCCCTTCTTTCTTAATATCCGCCGGCGCCAGATTGATTGTCGTCCGATTTCGCGGCCAATAAAATCCACTGTTGGTGATCGCCGTCGTCACCCGATCTTTGCTCTCCTTTACGGCAGTATCTGGAAGCCCCACAATCACAATAATCGGATCACCCGCCCGCGCCACATTTACCTCGATTTCCACCTCAATCGCTTCCACGCCCTGGACGGCAGCCGAATAAATTTTAGCGAGCATTCATCATCCTTTCAAAGTCCCTCATCTCGCGCGAATCAAATCCAACTCCGATGAAAACAAATTTCACGCACGACTTTCTCATCGTCGGCGCGGGCATCGCCGGACAACTTCTCGCGCGCAGTCTTGTCCGCAGAAACCAGCGAGTCTGTCTCACCCATGATCCCGACCGTCCGGGATCGAGCCGGGTCGCTGCGTGGATGATCAACCCCGTCACCGGGATTCGCTTCGTGCCATCCTGGAGAGTCGAAACATTTCTTCCGTTTGCCGTAAATCTTTACGAAGAAATTGGACGCGAAACCAACTCCACAATCTGGCATCCGCTACCCATCATTCGCATGTTTCAAGGCGACGACGAATGGCCTCGCTGGGAGAAAAAACGAATGCGACCAGACGTTCGGCGATTTGTCTCGGAGGAGTTTGTTGGCAGTGCAAAAGTGAGCGGAGTTACACACGAATCTGGCGGAGTGATTTTCCATTCCGGCGGATGGGCCGACCTCTCTCCATGGCTGCAAAGTCAGTTGCGAAATCCACCATCTGGCATGGAAGTCATGACCGGCGCCATCACGCGTGAGACGCTGGAAAAATCGCAGCTTCAATGGCAAGGGCGCACCTTTCAGCGAGCCATTTTTTGCACCGGCTACAGTCCACTCGAAGTCCCATGGAAACCCGCCAAAGGCGAACTCCTAACCGTGCGGATTCCCGGTCTGGATCTGAAACAAATTCTCCTGCGGGGGATATTCGTCATCCCGCTGGGAAAGGATTGTTATCGCGTTGGCGCCACTTACGAATGGGAGGATCTAACGTTGGACGTCACCGAGAAAGAAACGCGCTTTATTCAAGAAAAGTTATCGGCACTCACTTCGCTCCCATTCGAGATTCTGGACGCGCAATGTGGAATCCGGCCGATCTTACGCGACGCCCGCCCTGTCGTCGGCGTCGACTCGTTGGATGTGCGTTTCGGAATTTGCAACGGGTTCGGGTCCAAGGCCGCTCTGATGGCCCCGTGGATCTGCGATCATTTCGCGGAACATTTAGTAAGCGAAACTCCAATCGACTTCGATATCGATCTAAGTCGATTGTAGCGACTCTGTGGCTACAGCAGGGACGCACACCGCGAGCTTTCTCGGGGCCAGTGAGAACGAAACCGGGACGTCAAAATCGACTTCACCATCCAATTCCACTGGCACAATTTGCTCGCTGGAAACATGCAGCGAAGGTGTTTGAAAATAATCCACGCCGTCCAGATCGGGCAGACCTCCAAAGATCATCGATTGGATGTAGCGAGCGATATCGAGATAACCCAGATCGCGAAAAACGAGCACATCCAACAGGCCATCATCCATCACCGCGTCGCGAAAGACCCGGAACGGGCCGCCGTAATATCGACCATTACCGACTAGGACAAATGATCCGGCGCGGATGTTTCCGTCGGGGGTATTCACCACCAACTCCGGTGGTTTGCGTGCGGCAATCTGCGCCACGGAAACCAGGTAGCTCAGGGGTCCAAAATGCTTGCGGAAATTCAAATCCGTTTCGCGAACCACCTGCGCATCCAGTCCCACTCCAGCGAGTTGAACAAAGTAGCGTTCATTGGCGCAGGGGAGATCGATGTGGCGGATGTTCCCTTTGCAAATGACCTCCCAGCAGCCTTCGACATCCCGCGGCAAGCCAAGTTCTGCGGCAATTACATTCATGGTGCCTACCGGCAAAACGCCGAGAGTCGCGCCGCTTTGGCCAATGCCATTAACCACTCCGTTGACCGTGCCGTCGCCACCCGCCGCGACGATTTTGCGAATGCCTGATTCGACTGCAACTCGAGTCAGTTTCTCGGCGTCGCCGACTTGTTTCGTCAACTCGATGCGCGTAGCCCCCGGAAGGTTCTCGATTTTTTTGAGAAAACGGAGCGCCTTTTCCCCTTTGGCGGCAGGGTTGAAGATAATGAGGGTGTCATCCATTCCTACTTCACATTTCGACCGGGTCGATTAGCTTCACGGCGTGAAAAAGCACTGCCGGCTCATCATTTCCACCCTCTGCCTGCTCGTGCTTTTTTTGGCGATCCTCATTTTGGTCGTCAACCTTTACGTACAATCCAAAGGGATGCAAAACACCATTCGCACCCGGTTGAGCGAAACGTTGGGAATGCCCGTTGGTGTGTTTCGCACAACCTTTTCGCCGTGGGGCGGATTTCGGCTCGATCAGGTAAAAATCCCCTCTGATATCCCTGGAAGTCACATGGATTTTTTAAAGGCGGAATTTCTGGAGGTGCGCTGTGAATACCTCCCGCTTTTGCGCGGCCAAGTGGTGGTCAAACGAATTGCCCTCGATGCGCCGCATCTCGTTTTCCAGCAAAATACGCACGGTCAATTTCGCCTTCCGAAAAACCAGTCTCCGGCGGTCAAGACGACGTCCAACCCACCAAGCGTCGCTGGCAGTCCGGATCAGAAAACCCCATTCAATGTCCCGGCGACGGACATCCGCAAATGGCTTCTCCGCGATGGGACGCTTCGGTTTTTAGCGAAGGACGGTTCGGAATTAGTCCGTATGGAAGGTGTTCGCTGCTCGCTTGCAGCGCGGCCGGAACCAGAAACTTTCGGGGGAGTCATCGAGATCAAGCACCTCGTTTTTTTGAATCGTTGGGAGCTAACCGCGCTTGAGGCGGATGTCACGGTGGACCATCAGACGCTTCACTTGGATAAGATTCATGGCGACATGGGCGAGGGTGGCGTGGAAGGTTCCGCCGTGGCAGATCTGAAGGCGGACGGACTGCCCTACCGTGTGCGGATGCGTTTGAACAAGGGACAACTAGCGAGCTTTTTTGCGAAGGATTCTGAGTTGTCGGAAGAATTATCGGGGCTCGTCCACGCGCGTTTGGAGTTCGACGGTTTTGCCTCGCAGGAGGAAAAGAACCGCGGCCATGTGGAATTCAAAGTTTCGCGTGCCCGGATTTCGGGTTTGCCACTCCTGCAGGTGATCAACCAATTTGTTCGCTCCGAGGAATTCGGCAATCTGAGCGTCAAAAAGGCAGAAATCAAAGCCGACATCATCGGGCCGATCATTCAAATTATGCCTTCGTATTTAGAGAGTGATCACGTGCAGGTGACTTTTGCAGGGCCGATCGATGCGGCTCGCAATCTCGACTTACAGGCTCAGCTTTTGATGGATGATACCCTCTTCAAAAAAATGCCGTCGGAGGCTCGCGAGAACTTTATCAAGGATCCCAACCGGAAAATGCAAAGTCTCGCCTTCGTCATCAAAGGCCCAGTTTTGAGCCCTCGCAGTAACTTGTTACGCCGTCTCGTAGGAGACAAATTGCAAAAGAAATTCAAGAGCTTCCTCGGTGAAATCGCTCCGGAAGAATCTCCTACGCCCACGCCATAGAGTTCAATGGAAGTCGCATGAGAGTTGTTGCCGGCCTCGCGGGAGGCATTCCGTTGCAGATGCCGAAACACCATTTGCGCCCAACGATGGATAAAGTGAAGGGCGCGATTTTTTCCAGCCTGGGAGATATGGTAGTGGGTGCTCGCGTTTTAGACCTTTTCTCCGGTTCGGGATCGCTCGGCATCGAAGCGTTGAGTCGTGGCGCGGCAAGCGCTTTGCTGGTGGATAGTAATGCGCACGCCATTCAAGCAATGACTGCCAACCTGGCCAAAACCCGGCTACAGGCAGTGATTCGCCGAGACGACGTTTTCCGCTTCCTGCAGCAAAACAGAGCGGAGTTCGATTTGATTCTGGCCGATCCGCCCTATGCAAAAACGGCTGATTCAGCCGATTTCGCGCGTCGACTTTCCACCTGCCCGGATCTGATCCGCGCCTTGGCTCCGAATGGGATTTTTGTGTTGGAACGAGCCCCGGATGCCTCTGTGCCCGAGGCTTCGCTATTCCGCCTACTCAAGCAAAAGCAATATGGCGCGAGCGAGGTTTTGTTTCTAACCCACCAGGAATCCGAGCCATGAAACGCGTCGTTCCCATGGGAGTGAAAATCCGGTCAGGATTTTATAGAATCCTGTTTCCCGTCGTCCTGTTGATCATGCTCCCGAACATGATTCGCCGCATGTTAAAGCGCGGCAATTTCCATCGAAATTTGGGCCAACGTTTCGGGTTTTTTTCAGCGGAGTTGCAGTCGAATCTACGTGGAAAAAAAGTCGTCTGGCTGCAATCCGTTTCGGTTGGCGAAACGCACGTGGCCCTGAAAATGGCGCGGGAATGGATCGCGCGCGAGCCAGGTCTTCAGGTTGTCATTTCGGTCACGACTTCCACGGGATTCGACGTCGCGGTTCAGAATGCAACCCCGCAAATCCAAGTCATTTACAACCCGATCGATATGGCCGGGATCGTGCGCCGAACGCTGAATGCGGTGCAACCCGACTCACTGGTTTTGGTGGAAAATATGTGGCCGGTTTTGGTTGTGGAAACATGGAAACGGGGAATCTCGGTTTCGCTGATTGCCCGCCTTTCGCCGCGCTCCAGCCGTCGGTTTCTCAGACTTAGAAATGTAACGGCGCCGATTTTTCAATTGCTCGATGCTGTGTTCGTTCAGGAACCGGAGGACGTGGATCTCTGGAAACGTCTCGGCGCCCGTCCGGAGGCGATCCATTGCACAGGGGCCATCAAGTATGATGAGCAGCCCGCTCCGGTAAAGCGGAGAGCGGACTTCGAGTCGATTCTTCGCGGGTGCGGGGTTTTTGAGGCGAGTTCCATCCTACTCGCGGGCAGCACTTTTCCGGGGGAGGAATTGGCCTTGGCGCGAGTCTATTTGGAGTTGCGCAAGACGATCCCGGATCTGTTTCTCATTTTAGTGCCAAGACACGTTGAGCGCACGCCGCGCATTCTGGACGAACTCGCCGCATTGCCCTTAAAAATTTCATGCCGGAGTGAATCCCAACCGGAAAAATCCGATGTTCTTTTGGTCGACACTACCGGTGAACTTCGGGACTGGTATGCCTTTGCAACCGTGGTGTTCATTGGTAAAAGCCTCACGTCGATTGGCGGTCAAAACCCCGTCGAACCCGCCATGCTCGGCAAGCCGATTCTTTTTGGTCCGCACATGGAAAACTTCGCGCCGATTGTGCGTCAATGGCTGTCTGATGACGCGGCGATTCAGGTGGCCACTGCATTCGAATTGCAGGTCGAAGTCGAAAGGCTACTCAAAGATCGCGAAAAACGTGAGCGCCTGGCCAGTCGGGCGATGCGAGCGATTTCAGTGCATTTTGGTGCCACCAACCGCGTCCTCGATCATCTCAAAACTCTATGAAAAAACATCTCCTTCTCATTTTACTCGCTGCACTTCCTTTGCAGGCTGAGTTTACGCCGGACCAGCTGGCAACTGTGATGATGAACGCTTCTGGCGCTCTGAATTGGCTCAAAGTCGAACGTGTTCGCTTCACTTTTCGTGTTGTGGTGGACGGCCAGGAAAAACTGTCTGCGCAGCACGACTGGAATGTTGTTTCGGAGACCGATACGGTCACGTGGGACGGCAAAACCGAGACGATCAACTTGCATAACCCAGGCAGTTCGCCGGGTCAAAAAGCAGCGTTCCAGCGTTGGACCAATGACTCCTATTGGCTTCTAGCTCCGTTGAAAATCAAGGATCCGGGCACGGATTTGACACAGTCGACGGCAGACAGCCTGGAGATTTCTTTTAACGGCGTCGGGCTTACCCCCGGCGATCATTACATTTACGAAATCGACCCGACAACGCATCTCCCGAAGACCTGGACTTACCTGCCGAATCCCTCAACGAAAAAGCTGGCGACTTGGGAGAGATACGTCACTTCAGGTGGCCTGACGCTTTCGACGTATCACAAAATGGGGAACGTCGAGATTTTCATCGATGGCCTCGACGTTACCACCAAGCCCTGAGCGAGATTCGGACTAACCTTTGAAATCCAGCGCGCCCTTTTTCACGGCGTAAATGTAGCCGACGAGCAGGATGCCGACAAAACTCAGCATACTGATTAAGATCGTGATGCCGTCCTTTCCGTGATCGCGCAAAAAGTCGCGATACACCACCGCCCACGGATACATGAAAACGATCTCGATATCGAAAAGAATGAAGAGCATCGCCACGAGGTAAAACTTCACGCTGAAGCGAGGCTGCGGGCCGGTCTCCGCGATCATCCCGCATTCGTAAGCAGTGTCTTTGACCGCGTTCCGCTTTCCCACCCGGCCGATGATCACACTAAAAAGGAGCGCGCCACCGGCAAAGCCGAGAGCAATCACGATTTGGATCAAAATAGGAAGATAGTCGCCGACCATGCGAGTTGTCTAAAGCAGGCCAGAAAGGGAAACAACGAAAAAAGTAGTTTACCGATTGCCCGCGCGCCAACTGGTCGGAGTTACACCGGTCTGGCGTCGAAACCAGCGGGTAAAATAATTCGGATCCAAGAAGCCTGATTTCTCCGCCACCGCGCTGATCGAACCCGTTCCCGAGAGCAAATTTTGCGCTCGACGCAACGTCTCCGCCGCGCGCATTTGGCGAACGGACATACCGATTTCGCGGCGCATGATTCGCGTGAGATGATCGGGATGGTAGCCGACGACTTCCGCCACGTGCGAGATAGTATTGGAACTCGCATGAGTTTCCCGAAGAATCTCTCGCACCCGCCTCACCACTGGCAGCGTCGCATGAGAAATCGGATTCTCCTGCAAGCCGGCGGCGAGCACCAAAATATCCAGAATCTGCAACACAGCTGCCGCCTCGCGTGGCCGCACATTTGTATTTCCCGGCTGCCAATCGTGCAGGACCGAAAGCGATTGCCGGATCGAACGCAAATCCGCCTGGCTCACAGTCGCGCGAACCGCCGCGGTCGAGCCCGTAAAATCCAAATCCAAGGCCAGACAAAGTGGACGTCGACCGGTCCCTTCGACGAATGAATGTTCACAGCGCGGCGGCAGGAAAAACAACTTTCCAGGACGCACCTCATACGTCGCGTCTCCGATGCGCTGGCTGCCATTACCCGTCAAATAGAGGAGAAACTGCGAATGCCGATGTTCATGCGCCGCGACCCAATCTTTCTCCGGCAAATGCCGATTCAAACTGAATCTCCGCACGCGCAGCGGCCCAATGCGAACATCTAGCGGCTGGGAATAAATGTGACGGACGTTCCGTATTTCCATGGCTAGAGATAGACTATTTTCGATATTTGAGAAAAGAAAGTCGGATTCGTGCTGTTTTGTGAGGCGTTTGTCCTCACGGTTTTTTTTCAGCCGAGTTAGAGTCCATTCACATGAACTCCCAAAGCGTCATTCTCGTCACCGGCTCCAGTCGTGGTCTGGGCCGCGGCATCGCCGAATCGCTCGCAAAACTCGGCGTCAGCGTCGCCGTCCATTACGGCTTCAATCGCGAGGCCGCAGAAGAAACGGTGGCGCTCTGCCAGAAGGCGGCGATTTCTCCTGAGCAACGCTTCATACCTGTGCACGGCGACATCGGAAAAGCAGAGGGCCGTGCACAGCTTTTTGATTCGACTTTGAGCGCATTCGGCCGGCTGGACGCCCTGGTGAACAACGCTGGAATCGCGCCGCGAGTTCGCGCCGATATCACTGAAGCGACCGAGGATGTATTCGATGAAGTGCTCGATGTTAATTTGAAGGGCCCGTATTTCCTGTCGCAAAAAGCGGCCAACTATTTCCTAGCTAACCCAGGCAAATCGCTGTTGCCCGACGGCTATAAACTCATCTTCGTATCCTCACTTTCCGCAGCAGTTCCTTCGCTTAATCGCGGCGAATATTGCATCTCGAAAGCGGCTCTGGCGATGGTCACGCAACTCTGGGCCAACCGCCTCGCAGATCAAGGCGTCTCCGTCCTAGAACTCCGTCCCGGCATCATGGCGACCGACATGACAGCCGGAGTGAAAGAAAAATACGACGCGCTGATCGAGAGCGGCCTCGTCCCGCAAAAACGCTGGGGCACGCCCGATGATCTAGGTCGCGCTGTTAGCAGTATCTTGGCGGGTCATTTTCCATTCTCCACTGGCGACGTCATCAATATCGACGGCGGTTTTCACCTGAGAAAACTCTAACTCCCCTCACTTTCTCATGATCGCAATTAATACGACTCTAACTCCGCTCAGTTTGGAATCTGCCGTCGCAGATGTCTTCGCCGTTTCTGCTCCAAAAATCCGCAAACTCCAGAATCGCTGGGGCGATAAGTCTGGCACTCCCGTCTTCACCATCGGCGGCGAATACACCGCACGCGGCTGGACGGAATGGACGCAAGGTTTCCAATTTGGCGCAGCGATTTTGCAATTCGAGTTTGATAACGATGAAGAATTCCTAACTATCGGACGCCAAGGCACGCTTAACCACATGGCGTCGCACGTCACACACATCGGCGTGCACGATCATGGCTTCAATAATGTTAGCACCTACGGAAATCTGTTGCGTTTGATGGCGCTCGGAAAAATACCTAGCAACGAGTGGGAGAAAAATTTCTACGAGCTGGCGCTCAAAGCGACAGGCGCGATTCAAGCCGCGCGCTGGACTTCGCTTCCTAACAATCTTGGATATATTTATTCTTTCAACGGACCTCACTCGCTATTTTCCGACACCGTGCGTTCGCTGCGTGCGCTGGCGGTTAGTCATTTGTTAGGTCATCGTTTGATGCACGAAGGCGACAAGCCTGCGTCATTGTTTGAACGTCTTCTGCAACACGCCGAAACGACAGCCAAATACAACGTCTATTACGGACAGGGCCGTGACTTCTACGACAATCCTGCGACGAGGGGCCGCACCGTCCACGAGTCGATTTTCAACCTGAACGATGGCAATTATCGCTGCCCGAGCACGCAGCAAGGTTACTCGCCGTTCTCCACCTGGACGCGTGGACTTTCCTGGATTTTGCTAGGTTACGCGGAGGAGCTGGAACTTTTCGAAGTGCTTTCTCCATCGGAGTTTGAGCCCTATGGCGGCAAAACAAAATGGATCGAGCGCTTCCTCGAACCCGCTCTCGCGACGGCCGATTTCTTCATCGAACACACGCCGACCGATGGCATTCCTTATTGGGACACCGGCGCTCCTAACCTTCACAAGTTAGGTGACTATCTAAACCGTCCAGCCGAGCCCGATAACGACCACGAGCCGGTCGATAGTTCAGCCGCCGCGATTGCTGCGCAAGGCTATCTGCGCCTCGGGAAATTCCTCGAAAAACGTGGCGACACGAAACGCGGCCAGAAGTATTTCTCTGCCGGGCTCACCATTGCCCGCAGCCTGTTTTCCGACACCTATCTCTCGCACGATCCCAACCACGAAGGTCTTTTGCTCCACAGCATCTACCATCAGCCAAATGGCTGGGACTATGTGCCGCCCGGCAAGAAAATCGCGCAGGGTGAGTCATCCATGTGGGGCGACTATCACGGTCGGGAACTAGCTATTCTCATTCAAAGTCTTATCGAAGGAAAAACCTACCATCGCTTCTTCAACGGCGTCGCAAGCTTCTAACATTTCACTCTAACTCAAATGACTATTTCCGATCTAACTAAAATCGAAGGCCGCTGCTATCCAGCGCGTCGCCGCACCCAGAATCTAGTCGGTGGAGTCGCGCCGATTCAAGCGACTAACTTCGCCATGGGCAACGTCACGCTAGAGCCAAACGGCGGGCAAGTTCCGTGGCATAATCAGGAACAGGAAGAAGTCTATTTCATCGTCGAAGGCACTGGCGAAATGTGTCTTGGCACTGAGCGCCAGATTCTAACATCAGGTCAGATGGCTTACATTCCGTCGGGCGTTTTTCATCAACTCACTAACATTGGAGAAACACCGTTGCGGATGATTTATTGCTACGGTCCTGCGGGCGATGTCGCGCATTGGCGGCAGGAACTCGACGGCACTTTGCCGCCCGCCGGTGTCGGTGATACGCCTCCACTTCCTGCTGGCGCGCAACAGCAATGCACACTGAAACCTTAACTCCTAACATTTCACTCTAACTCCTATGAAAACTCACACCATCGGCATCATCATGAACGGCGTCACCGGACGCATGGGAAAAAACCAGCATCTGATTCGTTCCATCGACGCGATCATCAAACAGGGCGGCGTCAAAATCAGCGCGGAAGAAGTCATTATGCCCGACCCGATCCTGGTCGGCCGCAGCGAGACGAAGCTCAAGGAATTGTGCGCGATGACTTCGGTGAAAAAATACACCACCGACCTCAATAGCGTGATGAACGATCCGGCTTACCAGATTTATTTCGACGCGCAAAGCACGCTGCGCCGTTTCGACGCGGTGAAGCAGGCGGCCGAAGCAGGCAAGCACGTTTATTGCGAAAAGCCGACCGCGATTACGACCGAGAACGCCTACAAGCTATACGAAATCTGCCGCAACGCCGGAGTCAAAAACGGCGTCGTTCAGGACAAACTCTGGCTGCCCGGCATGGTGAAATTCATGCGACTGAAAGAGAACGATTTCTTTGGTGAAATCCTCAGTGTGCGCGGCGAATTTGGCTATTGGGTTTTTGAAGGTCACACCATTCCTGCGCAACGTCCTAGCTGGAACTACCGCAAGGAAGACGGCGGCGGCATGATCGTGGATATGCTGTGTCACTGGCGCTACGTAATCGACAATCTTTTTGGCAAAGTGAAAAGTGTTAGCTGCCTCGCTGCCACCCATATCCCGGAGCGCGTGGACGAAGACGGCAAGCCCTACAAATGCACCGCCGACGACTCGGCCTATTCCACATTCGAGTTGGATAACGGTGTGATCTGTCATTTCAACTCGAGCTGGAACGTCCGCGTTCGCCGCGACGACCTTCTAACCATGCAAGTCGATGGCACGAAGGGCAGCGCTATTGTAGGCCTGCGCGACGTCTGGATTCAACATTACGGCAACACTCCGAAGCCAATCTGGAACCCCGACATCAAGCAGCCGATCGACTTCTTCGACGGTTGGAGCAAAGTCCCCGAGCAGGAGACTTACGACAACGCGTTTAAGATTCAGTGGGAACTTTTCCTGCGTCATGTCGCGCTCGACGAGCCATTCCGTTGGACGTTGTTAGAAGGCGCAAAGGGCGTGCAACTTGCCGAACTCGGACTCCAGAGCAGCGAACAACGCAAGTGGCTCGACCTGCCGGAACTCAGCGCCTGATATCGTTCTAACTCCGATCTAAAATTTATGACGCCGCTTTTCGATCCGCAGCTCGCCGACACCATTCAGAAAACCGGCATTGTCGCCGTGCTCATCGTGGACCGTGAGGACGACGCCGTGCCGCTCGCTCGCGCTTTGTTAGCAGGCGGCGTGAATGTCATGGAACTCACCCTCCGCACGCCTGCTGCGCTCGGAGCCTTGAAGAAAATTCGTGCCGAAATCCCTGAAATGATCGCCGGTGTCGGCACCATTTTAACATTGGAACAACTCGCCGAAACCGTCGCCGCCGGAGCTGCGTTCGGAGTCGCTCCGGGTGTCAACCCACGCATCCTGAACGCTGCACGCGAGGCCGGACTTCCCTTCGCCCCGGGCGTCTGCACTCCAACGGATATGGAGCTCGCGATCGAAAACGGCTGCAAACTTTTGAAGTTTTTTCCCGCCGAACCCATGGGCGGCCTCGCCTATTTAAAAGCCGCCGCCGCTCCGTATCTGCACCTCGGCGTGAAGTTCGTCCCGCTCGGCGGCATCAACGGAAAAAACATGACGTCTTATCTCGCCGACCCACTTATTTCCGCGATTGGCGGAAGTTGGCTCGCGCCGAAAGATCTGATCGCCGCGAAGGATTGGGCAGGGATTACTGCCCTCGCAAAAGGCGCAGTCGAAGTCATTCAGTTCACTCGGAAATAGCGCGATTCGGATGGAACTCCGCTGAAAATTTTTACGTCCCGATGCGGACGATTTGCGGGTGACCAACCTCCATTTGCAGCGAGCGTTCGAGGACGGGGAGGAAGGCGATGGAGTTGTCGGTGAGGCTCACTTCCAATTTGCCGGGTTGCGTGTCAGGGGCGGCGAGGTGGTTTTCGCGCAACATTTGACTCAAACTCGAAGCACAATTTTCCGCGGAATCGACGATGTGAACGCTGGGTCCGGCGATGCGGGCGATGGCGTTGCGGAGGAGGGGATAATGGGTGCAGCCGAGGACGAGCGTGTCGATTTTTGAGTCGAGTAAGGGTCGTATGTAACGCTCGATCGCGGCGTCGGTGACAGGGTCGTCGAGCCAGCCTTCCTCAATCATCGGCACGAGAACGGGGCAGGCCTGGCTGATGATTTTCGCCTCGGGCGACAAGGCGCGAATAGCGTGATCGTAGGCGCCGCTGAGGACGGTGGCGCGGGTGCCGATGATGCCGATGATGCCGTTGCGAGTGGCGCGGACGGCGGCTTCGGCTCCGGGCTGGATCATGCCGAGAATGGGGACGGACAAGGTTTCCCGCAGGGTGGAAACGGCGAGTGCGGAGGCGGTGTTGCAAGCGACGACGATGGCTTTGCAGGAGCGGTCGAGGAGGAACTGGCAGATTTCCTGCGAGTAACGGGTGACGGTGGCCTGGCTTTTGCCGCCGTAGGGGACGCGCGCGGTGTCGCCGACGTAGAAAATGTGTTCATGCGGGAGTTGCTGGCGCAGGGCGGCGACGACGGTGAGTCCGCCGATGCCGGAATCGAAAACGCCGATGGCGGAGGCGTTGGGGGCAGGCAGATTAGGGTTCGGGGACATGGTTTTCGGCGGAAAGTGGCGGAGTGGAGATGAGCGTGCTGGGAGCGGGCGGATTTGGCAAGTTTGAGGGGAGTTGCAGTGAAATCTGAGGCGCGTAGACGGCGGAACGGGAGAGGTCGGGCGTTGTCCACAACGACTCTGCGGGCCTCGAAGTTTCCGCGATGTTGGCCAAAAAAGACGGGGCGTTTTTTGAGCGGAGTTGCATTCGATTCTCGGGCACCGCCGCGCAATAACGAACGATGCCAGCGGCGATGCATTCCGCGAGGGCTTGGCGGTAGCTCGGGTGGTTGATCGTCCACGCGTCCTGTCCGCCGAGGTAGCCGCCTTCGATGAGCACACCGGGCATGGCAATGCCTTTCAAAACGTGAAATCGCGCCCGTCGAATGCCGCGATCTGGCAGGTGGATGCCGCCCATGATGCAACCGTGGATGGCGGTCGCGAGTGCGATGTTTTCGGAGTCGTGGACGTTCCCCGGATTGGGCTGGAAGTCGAGTGCGGAAGGCTGGTTGTCGGACGACGGCACGCCGACGGGGGTGAGGGCGAAGGTCTCGATGCCGCGAGTAGCTGCGCCGGAATTGAAATGCAGGCTGATGAACAACGAATCGGGGTGTCGATTGGCAAATTGCACGCGGTCTGCGAGTCCGATGTAAGTGTCCCCGGAGCGTGTCTGGACAACGTTGAACCCAGCGGCACTGAGGAGCGGCGCGAGGCGGTTGGCAAGGTCGAGCGCGTAGAATTTTTCGGTGCCGTAGTAGGACCAAGTGCCCTGGTCATTTCCCCCGTGACCGGGGTCGAGGATGATGGTGCTGACATTTGCCCCGTGGATGTTTCCCGGTCGCAAAACCGGGTCGATGACGGTGGCGAGATCGAGCCGCGATACATACGCAACTCCGCTGTCTTTTACGAGCGGCAGGCTGAGGTGAAAATGCAGATTATTGAGAAACAAATGGTGCGTGCCGAGCTGCGCGACGAGGACTTTATTCGGCTTAACGAGACGCACTTCCTCGAAATTTCCACTGCGGATCGTGAAGTCGTAGAACTGCTGCACCTGGCTGAGCGGGACGTAATCGCGGTCGTTGAATCGACTCACACTCCACTGAAAATCCGCCGCGCCGCTAGATACGACTGCAACCCAAATGAAAAAGGCGCACAGGAACGTTCGCATCGCTCGTAAAATTCGGCGCGTGCGGCGGCTTTGACAAGGAGAAAGGGCAGTTGCAAACGGGGTGTTTTCATTGCAGGTTACGCGTCCTTTCCTATGACTTTAACTGAGAAAATCATCGCCAAAGCGAGCGGCAAAACCTACGTCGAACCCGGCGACAATGTCTGGGTGAATGTCGATGTGCTCCTCACTCACGACGTCTGCGGACCGGGCACGATCGGGGTTTTCAAACGGGAGTTCGGTCAGGCCGCGAAAGTCTGGGATAAAAAGAAAATCGTCATTATTCCCGACCACTACATTTTCACGCAGGACAGCATGTCGAATCGCAACGTGGACATTCTCCGCGATTTCGTTCGCGAACAGGGCATCCCGTATTTTTACGACGTGATCGACGACCCGGAAGGTCACTGGAAATTTGATGCGAGTCAGGGTCAACTCAAGCGTCAATACGGCTCGCAGTTTGCCGGCGTTTGCCACACGGCGTTGCCGGCGAAAGGTCACACGCGTCCGGGCGAAATCCTCTTCGGCACTGACTCGCATACCTGTATGGCGGGTGCGTTTGGGGAATTTGCCACGGGCATCGGAAACACCGACGCGGGCTTTATCTTGGGGACGGGGAAATTGCTGATCAAGGTCCCGGAAACGATGCGTTTCTATCTCGAAGGCCAGCTTTCTCCGGGCGTGATGGCGAAGGATGTGATCCTGCACGTCATCGGCGAAATCGGCTTCGACGGTGCCACTTATCGTGCGATGCAGTGGGAAGGTCCCGGCGCGAATGCAATGAACATGGACGACCGCATGACGATCGCGAATATGGCCATCGAAGCGGGCGGTAAAAACGGTATTTTTGCGCCAGACGAAACGACGTTTGCTTATGTGAACGAGCGGACGAAAGCGAACGGCACGAAGGCGAATTACGATCCGGTGTTTCTCGATAAGGAACAAAAGTTTATCTACGACAAGGCGTTCGATCTTTCGAAGCTCGAGCCGACCGTCGCGATGCATCCTGATCCGGGTCAAAGGGAACTCGCAAAGAATCTCAGCAAGATCACCCTCGACCGCGCTTACATCGGCTCCTGCACGGGCGGAAAGACGAGCGATTTCCTCGCTTTTGCGCACGTCGTCCAGGGCAAATCCGTGAAGATCGACACGTTTGGCGTGCCCGCGACTCCGGGTGTGGTTCAGGAATTGCAAACGACGACTTGGGGCGGCGTCACTGTTTGGGATATTTTGACGAACGCTGGCGTGCTCATGACCGAAAACGCCTCCTGCGCCGCTTGTCTGGGTGGTCCTGTCGATACCTTTGGCCGGATGAACAAACCGATGAATTGCATCAGCGCGACGAACCGGAATTTCCCGGGTCGCATGGGCAGCAAAGAGAGCAAAGTTTTCCTCGCCAGCCCATACACGGTCGCGGCGTCCGCATTGACCGGCCACATCACCGATCCGCGGGAATATCTCTCCTGATTCGACTCTGACTCGCATGAAAAAATCCCTGTTGCAGCTCGTTTGCGGTGCGTTGGCGATTCTCAGTTTGGGCAGTTGCTCCTGGTTCTCCGACCCCGCGAAATCCAACAAAGCTGCAGTCGTGTCTAACTCCGCTCAAAATTCGCCCAACGCACAAAACTACTTCGTCGTGAAAGCGGATTTCACCCCGCTTTACCGCACCGGCCCGCAACAACCCAACGGCCCCGACCAGAGCCTGCCAAAAGGCACGCTGGTGACGTTGCTCCAGCGCAGTTTCGGCTTCAGCCGAGTGCAACTGGAGACCGGCTTGAACGGCTACGTCGCCACGGAAGACCTCGAAGTCGCGCCGCCCGAACGCCTCGCGCCACCGCAGGCCGTGTTTAACGAAAATACGCGAAACAACAGCGCCATCGTCGAACGTTATTCCGCCGAAAAAGCCGAGAAGTCCGCCGCCGTCAGCACCGGCAATGCCGAGGCTGTCCCGGACCTCCCCGAGCCGCGTCTCGAACCTGAGCCTGCGGACATTGCGAAACCGGCGTTCCGCTACTAACTCCCCCGCGTTTTCGCTACTAACTTTATGGCCCACACCATCACCAGTCCCATCTACGTCGTTCAGGATAACATCGACACCGACCAGATTATTCCCGCGCAATATCTCACGCTCGTCCCGACGATTCCTGACGAATACGTGAAGCTCGGTTCCTACGCTTTGATCGGACTTCCAGACGAATCTTACCCGCAACGTTTCGTGCCCGAAGGCGCCACGCAGACCCCGTATAAAATCGTTGTCGCGGGAAAAAATTTCGGCTGCGGCAGTTCCCGCGAACACGCCCCGATCGCCATGGGCGCGGCGGGCGTCGAAGCCGTCGTCGCCACGTCATTTGCGCGTATCTTTTTCCGTAACTGCGTCGCGACGGGCGAACTGTATCCCTACGATTGCCCGGATCGCCTTTGCGACCGTCTGAAAACAGGCGAAATTGGCACGCTCAATTTCGACAACGACACGCTCACCGTTGGCGATCTCGTCGTCCAATTGAAGCCGCTCGGCGAAGTGCGCCCGGTGATCGATGCCGGCGGGTTGTTTAACTACGC
>JAYVOE010000116.1:0-9140 GCA_043758065.1 Spartobacteria bacterium
CCAAAAAAACACGCGGCGCCTTTCGCATCCGAGGAACTTCTCCTAAATAGGAATGCGCGGGGTTGCGGGGGAACAAAGAAGCGCTTTATAAACTCGGCTATGATCCCGAAGTACGACGAACTCACCTGGCCGATGCTAGAACTTCTCCTAGGAGGGGCTACTCTTACGACGCAGGAGATTGCGGCGCTGTTAGCGAGTCGCTTTAACCTTACGAACGAAGAACAATCTGAAAGGCTTCCAAGCGGCGGACAAACCTATCTAGTGAACCGCACTGGCTGGGCTGGATTTCATTTACAAAAAGCTGGCCTTATCGCTCGTCCGCGTCGTGCGGTGTGGCAGATCACATTAACGGGTGAGGAATTACTAAAGGGAACACCTTTCAAACTGGATCGTAGCAGCCTGCTTCGCTTTCCGTCGTTTCGAGAATTCATCTCAAAATTTCGGAAAGTTTCAGAGGTAGCGGAGACTACGACTCAAATCGAAAGCGATACGCCACCGGATGAACTCATGGCAGAAGCACATGAGAGTCTGCGCAATCAGCTTAAGCAGGAGTTGTTAGACAACATGCATCGGATGGACCCGATCGCATTTGAAAGGCTGGTGCTCGATGTGCTGCTAGCCATGGGCTATGGCGGATCACTTCGCGAGGCGGCTAGTATGACGAAAGTCTCCAATGACGAGGGAATCGACGGCGTAATCAATGAAGACCGGCTCGGCCTGGATGTGATTTACGTCCAGGCGAAACGATGGCAGCAAACGGTTGGCCGTCGCGAGATTCAAAGCTTCGTTGGAGCACTGGCAGGACAACAGGCGCACAAAGGAATTTTTATTACGACAAGTGACTTCGCTGAAACGGCGAAAGCTTACGCACGCTCCATATCGCAGAAGGTGATCTTGATTGATGGAGATCGTCTGGCTGCTTTGATGATCGACTACAACGTCGGTGTTTCCTCGGTGCATTCGTATGAAATCAAACGAATCGACAGCGACTACTTTGCTGAGAACTAACTGGTATGAAGCAAACGCTATCCGAAATTAACGAACTCCGCGCAGCCGGTTTGATCGGGCAATACGCAATCGGCGGCGCAATGGGGGCGACTTTTTATCTGGAGCCAATCTCGACCTATGATCTGGATATCTTTGTTATCTTTGAAGGATCGCCGCTCATCCTGACGCTTTCGCCGATCTATGAGTTTCTCCAGGTGCGCGGGCATTTGCCGGACGGAGATGCCATCGTGATTCACGGGTGGCCAGTGCAATTTCTCCCGGCTGAGTCGGACTTACTGCGAGAGGCGGTCGAACAGGCGAGAAGTATTGATTACGACGGCACTGAAGCACGAGTGATGTCTGCAGAGCACTTGATGGCGCTGGCGTTACAAACGGGCCGAGGAAAAGACCACGCACGACTAGTAGCGTTTGTGGCCGCGAAGGTGGCGGACAAGATGAAGCTGGACGGAATACTACGACGTTACGATTTAGCGAGCGCCTGGGCACGTTTCGAGCAAAACTATCTGGCATGAGTCCCGTTTTGCAAAAGGCACTGGAAGCCAAGGATGAGCGCCGCAAACGCCTGGCAGCATTGCCTTATCCCGAGAAGGTTAAAATCGTGGAGCAAATGCGCGACGCGGCACGGGAAATCCGACGGGTAGCGACGCTGTCGGGGCTGAGGGAACGGTGATGTTTTTTGCTGGTTGGAGGTAGGGACATGCGGCTCGCATGTCCAATTGGTGAAGGCTGCGGACGAGCGAGGCCGCTCGTTTGCGCTGGGCTTGCGGACACGCGGGCCGCGTGTCCCTACCTTGCAAGCTACGCCGTCGCTTTGGCGTAACGGGCGTTGACGAAATCCCAGTTCACGATCTTCGGAAAGGCTGCGATGTAGTCGGCGCGTTTATTGCGATATTTCAAATAATACGCGTGCTCCCAGACGTCGAGACCGAGGATTTCGGTCTGTTTGTCGCTGATTGGGGAGTTCTGGTTCGGCGTGGAAACGACGGCGAGTTTCTTGTTTTCATCGACGACCAGCCAGGCCCAGCCGCTGCCGAATTGCTTCGTAGCCGCCTCAGAAAATTTCTTCCAAAACTCTTCGATGGAGCCAAATGTTTTCGTGATTGCGACCGCAAGTTGCTCGGATGGATCGCCGCCGTCTTTCTTGAGCATCTGCCAGAAAAGCGTGTGGTTGTAGTGGCCGCCGCCCTGGTTGCGGATGGTTTTCTGAATGGCTTCCGGCATCGTCGCGACGCTGGTGAGTAATTCCTCGATGCCCATTTTCGCGTAATCCTTTCCGTCGCTGGCGAGGGCTTCGTTGAGTTTTTTGATGTAAGTGGCGTGATGTTTATCGTGGTGAAGCTGCATCGTTTCCGTGTCGATGTAAGGCTCCAATGCATCGTAGCCATAGCCGAGCGGCGGCAGGGTAAATGGGCCGGACGGTTCAGCAACCGCGGGCGTCGGATCGGCGGCGTGGGCACGATTTTGAACGAGGGAAAACGCAGCTCCAGAGAGCAGCGTGGTGGCGAGAGCCTGGCGCCGAGTCATTGGTTTCATCATAGTTTTTTTGAGTGGAGTCAGATGGTAATCGTCCAAGACCACCTGAACAGATGCTTTTGTTAAAAATACTCTGCGCGCCCGATGTTTTTGCTGTCATCCGCGGGAGTTTGGTCAATCTTAGCGCGCTTTCATGAACATCGGCATCGGTCTCTCCCAAGGATTGCGCGAAATACTCGGGCACCGGCTGCGCTCGATCATTGCCATGCTGGCGATTGTCCTCGGAGCGGGATCACTTTTAGCCACGCTGGCGTTGACGGAAGGTATCGCCCGCCAGGAACGGCTTTTTCTGCAAACACTGGGTGGCGTCGAGCGGTTTACGATTCGCGCGGCACCGGTCCCGGCGGATCAAGATGCGATCCCGGAGATCAGCCCCGGAATAACGGTCAATGATGTGAACGCACTGCGACTCCGCTCAGATTTGATCGCCTTCATGTCGCCGACGCACCGGCTGCGGCCGAGCCCTGTGATCTCGATGCAAAATCGCTCGATTTACAATGGTCGATTCATTTGCGCGGCGCCGGATTATCACCGCATCGCCCGGCAGGAACTCGCGTCGGGCCGGTTTCTGACCGTGCTCGATGTGGAACGTCGCCGCTCGGTCTGCGTCGTGGGAACGGCCATTCTGGAAGATTTGAATCTGACTCCGCTCAGCGCGATTGGAAAAAAAATTTCATTCGACGGTGAGCTGTTTGAGATCGTCGGAACGATCGCGGCGATCCCGGCGACCTGGATGAATCAGCAGGTGATCTTGCCTTACACGACGGCGTTTGAGACGTTTGAGGAGGGCAGGGTGACTCCGAAAGGTTCGCCAGCGCCAGTGAGGACTTTCAACGAAATGATGGGGGCCGTGCGCGACCCGGATCAGCTCGAAAAAACGATCGAGGTGGCGAAATCCATTCTCCTAAAAACGCATCGCGGGGTGGAGGATTTCGGGTTCGACACGATGCAGGATTGGTCCGATTCGATTGAAAGTCGGATCAAAGCCGTTCGCGTCAGCGGCAGCGTCATCGCGGGTGTGAGTCTGCTCGTCGGCGGGATTGGCGTGACGAATGTAATGCTGGCGGCGATCAAACAACGCATCCGCGAGATCGGCGTGCGGCGGGCCATCGGGGCGCATCGGAGCGATATTTTTGTGCAAATCCTGCTGGAGGCGTTCATCCTGGCGCTGATCGGCGGGTTGCTGGGGGTCGTGACGGGCTGGGGGATTGTGGCATTTTTCAAGATTGCCGCCGTCAGCAAAGCCGTGCCGGTGATTGTCCCGTCCGGCGTCGCGTGGAGTTTTCTGTCTGCCGTCGCGACCGGCATTCTGGCGGGCATTTATCCGGCGATGCGCGGCGCGAAAATGTCGCCGATGGAGGCGCTGCGATATGAATAAATGCTGCGCATTGGAATGAAACCCGGATGGAAAATTGCCTGGCGCGAGGGCTGGGGGGAGATTTTTACCCATTGGTTTCGCACGTTGCTGACGATGATCGGCATCGTGATGAGCGTGTCCGCACTCGTCGGAATGGTGGCGCTGAATGAAGGCGTCGCCCGAGGCAAACGCGAGATGTCGTTGCAAACGGGCAACCTCACGAAAATCACGATCCGCTCGAGTCAGACGCAGACCAGTTCATCGGTGAGAGGGCAGTTCAGCCGCGGCCTGGTGCGCGAGGATGTGGCGAATTTGCGCGAAGGCGTTCCCGCACTCACCTGGGTGTCGCCGGCGGTGTATTACGACCGGGAAAAAGTGACGTATCGCAATCGCCTGACTACGCCCCGAGTGGAAGCGGTGACGCCCGTTGCGCAAACGATGGACCGCTTGTTGCCGCCAGTCGTGGGGCGTTTTCTCAGTCCAGTGGACCTCGACGGCTCCTCACGCGTTTGTGTTTTGGGCGCGTCGGCGGCCAAGGACTTGTTTGATCGCCCGGAGAATGAGGCCATCGGCAAGACCGTGCTGATCCGTGGGATTTCGTTTGAAATCGTCGGTGTTTTGCCGATGCACCTTTCCGAGTCGGCTAAACGCAAAGTCCAGAGCGGCGTCGCTGAGGCTCAGGCGCAACGGCGCAAACAACTCCGCGCTCCCGAGCGCCGTGGCCGCTACGATCCGTTTATCTGGAAAAATAATGTGGTCCTCATTCCGCTAACCACGGCGCAGGCGACGTTTAATTCCACCAATGTCGGCGCGGACGGTGTGGACGTGGGGCCATTGCTGAACCTCACGGAGATTCAGGCGGGATTTTCTGGTTCGAGTTCGAAGGAAATCATCATCCGGGATGCGCGTCGGGTGTTGTTGCAGGCGCATCACGGGGTGGAAGATTTCGAGATTCAACCGCCCGATGCCGGCATGGAGCAGGTGGAACAGGAGATTCGCTCCAACCGAATCACCGGCTATGTGATCGCTGGCATCAGCCTGCTCGTCGGCGGCTTGGGCATCGTGAACATCATGCTGGCGAGCATCGCAGATCGGACTCGCGAAATCGGAGTTCGCCGCGCCTTGGGTGCGTCTGCAGCGGATATTTTTCGCCAGGTGCTGGTGGAATCGATCTTGATCGCACTCCTCGGCGGCTGTCTCGGCATCGGCGGTTCCATTTTGCTCTTGCGAACCCTGGAAGCCTTCTCGCCCCCGGAAAACGCACCGATCCTGAGCTGGGGAATCGTCATTTTCGGCGTGTGTAGCGCTGCCGCCATCGGAGTTGGAGCGGGATTTTATCCGGCCTGGAAAGCGTCGCAGTTGAGCCCGACGGAGGCGCTGACCAGCGAGTAATCAACCTTTTCCCGCGCTGGGCGTTGACAGCTTTTTCGCCCCTGCCATAGTGGGGGCCTGTCGTAAAACTTTGCGCCCGCTGACGGACGGGAAAATGATCCGAGTTACATTCCAATCACACCATTATGGCCGATATTACCACCGTTAAAAATTCCCTCTCCGCAGACATCGAGATCAAGGGTTCCATCAAATTTAGCACCGACCTGTCGATCGACGGCAAGGTCGAAGGCGAAATCCACTCCGAAGGCACGCTGACCCTGGGCGAAAACGCCGATGTGCGCGGCGAGATCAAAACGAAATCGGTCACCGTTTACGGAAAGGTCCATGGAAACATTACGGTTCTGGAAAAGTGCGAACTGAAATCGCGCGCTCAGTTGATTGGCGACTTGAAAGCGGCCCGTCTCATCATTGAGGAAGGCGCGACTTTCGTTGGTAAATCCGAGGTTAACGCCAACAAAGGCTCACTTCCGAGAACAGTCGCCACAGAGGACGCGGTTGCACCTGCGTCGTCGAAGATTTCCTCGATTCTCGGGCGCTAAACCACGCCGGTGGCCAAGCCGACCGTAGCCAAGGTCAGTGTCCAGTGCCCGCATTGTGGCGCGCATCAGCTGGAGCCTGCCCTCGTGCAATCCACCTATTGTCGTGCTTGCAGCCAGTATTTTGAAATCGGTGCGCGCGCTCAGGATCAACACCTGGAAAGCTCGGACGGACCGAACATCTGGGACAAATTCACCGGACTTTTCCGCGACAATTCACCCAAAGTCGTCTCATGTTTTGAATGCGGCACCCGCCAGGAGGTGGTGCGGACGGCAACCTCGAGTTCCTGCAAGACATGTGGGGCTTATATCGACCTGCAGGATTTCAAAATAACGAGTGGATTTAGTCGGGCAATCCAAACGGCTGGAACGATTTACATCACATCTAAAGGAGATTTAAATAGCGCAAAAGCCGTTTGCGGCGCGGCAGATGTTCGAGGTCCAATGCGGGGGCATTTAGTCTGCACAGGCGAAATCAATGTCCGCTACAAAGGGCGAATCACAGGCGGAATCGAGACGGAGATCTTGCGCGTTTCGAAGAAATCCACCGCCGAATTTGTGCGGCCGGTTCGTGCCCGCGAAGTGCATATCGAAGGAGAGATGTCCGGACGCATTCTGGCCACCGGGACCGTCCATATTGCGAAATCCGGAAAAGTCACGGGTGCGATTTACGCCCGGGGGATCGACATTGAAAAAGGCGGAGAATTCGATGGGGAACTGAATATCGGCGAGAACGAAAACGAAGAGCCTAATCTGCTTTTGCCCATCGAAGGGGCATCGCAGCGGAAGAGTCCACAGAGTGAATTGGAACTCTAATCAAAAATTTATGCCGCGAAAATACCCTCGCAGTCCTTACGAACGACTTTTGGGCTACGTCCATTTGCCGCGTTTGATCGACAAGGCGCGCCTGCATCGTCGCGGTGAACTCGTCGGCTACAATTACAAAACGCTGGGTTTCGACAAACATCTCCTGACTTTTCTGAACGTCGATCCAGACACGTTTGAGGCGATCGCAAACGAGCTGGAGACCGATGAAGCCATCGCTGATTGGGTTCAAACTCACGCCACGCGACATTCACCCGAGCAGATCGAGGAATGGAACCGGCACATGATCGCTCGGCATCCGGACACGGCGGAAAAAAAGGCGCGCTTTAAGTTTTTCCTGAAGGAATCCGGCGGCGAGAATCGGCCGGAAGTGAAAACGTATTTCGACTTGATCGAACTCGACGAAGGCCGGCTCTGAGTTCGTTCTAACTCGACTCTATTTTTTCTCACGCGGATCGAGCGCGTCTCGCAAACCGTCGCCAAGAAAGTTCAGCGCCAGCAACGTTAACGACATGGCGAGCGCTGGAAAAACGAGCAGCCACCAGTTGGATTTGATCGGGTTGATCGTCTGCGCGCCCTCGGCCAGGAGTGTGCCCCAACTGGCCTGCGGAGCTTGCACGCCGAGTCCGAGGAACGACAAAAAGGACTCGTCGAGAATGACCGCCGGAATCGTCAGCGTGACGTAAATCATGATGACGCCGAGCAGATTCGGGAAGATGTGGCGCAGCACGATTCGAAAATTGCTTTGTCCGAGAGCACGCGCCGCCAGGACGAATTGCTGCGACTTCAGCGCGAGCACCTGACCGCGAACGATGCGCGCCATGGTGAGCCATTCGATGGCGCCGAGGGAGACGATGAGGATGAGGATTTTTGAATAGCCGACGAGGGAATTGAGATGCCAGTCGGTGAGCCATTTTTTCAAAAAAGAATCAAAACTGCTGATCGCGATGAGGATAAAAACCAGCCGCGGAATGGCATACAGCACGTCGACGATACGCATCAAAGTCGCATCTATTTTTCCGCCTTTGAAGCCGGAGAACATCCCGTAAGCCGTGCCGATGACGAACGAAACGAGTGCGCCGAAAATGCCGACGACCAGCGAGATCCGCGCGCCTTCCAGCGTGTGATAAAGCACATCGCGTCCATTCAAATCGGTCCCAAAGGGATGTTCCCGCGACGGCGGCGAAAACTGCGCCGCGCTGATGCCGTGGAATCGCTCTGGAAAAACAAAAATCCCCAGCACAGCCGTGAGCACGACAAACGCCAGCAACGCCGCCGAGGCGATGACTTTCGGATCGCGCCGCAGACGTTGCCAGGCGCCGGGGGTGGGGAGTCGGCCGTCAGCCATTGAGCGCGATGCGTTTGTCCAGAACGCCGTAAAGAATGTCCACGAGCAGATTCATCAGCACGAGGAGCGTGCAGTAAACAATGGTGACGCCGCCGAGGAGAAACGCGTCGCTGTTCAAGATGGAATTCACAAAAAACCGACCCGAGCCGGGGATGTTGTAGATCGTTTCCACGACGATCGAACCCGTCAAAAGATTCGCCGTGAGCGGTCCGAGAAATGAAACCACCGGCAGCACGGCGATCTGCAAGGCATGTTTCCAGACGACTTCCATTTCACTCAGGCCCTTCGCTTTTGCGGTGCGAATGTAATCCTGGCTGAGCACTTCGAGCATGGAGCCGCGCATCAGGCGCGCGATGTAGGCCGCATAAGGCAGCGCGAGCGTGAGCACGGGAAGAATCCAGCTTTGCCAGCCATTCCAGCCGCCGACGGGCAGCCATTTCAGCCAAAAACAGAAAATCAAAATGAGGATCGGACCGGTCACAAATGCCGGCAAAGAAATGGCGACCAGCGCCAGAAACATTGACGCGCTATCGGCGAACTGATGCTGGCGCATCGCGGCGTAAGCGCCCAGCGAGACGCCCAGGATCGAGGCGACGATCAGCGCGAGACTCCCGAGCGTTGCGGAAACGGGAAGCGACTGCGCGAGGATTTCGTTCACCGTGCGATTGCGGTATTTCAGCGAGAGCCGGAAGTCGCCTTTCACCACGTCGGAAAGATAATCGCCGAGTTGCTGGCAGAGTGATCCGAAGTTTCCCCCGGACTTCTGCGTGGCCGGGCTGAAGCCGAGGTTTTTCATCCGAGTTGCAGTCCATTCACGGCCGTCGGCACCGTCGAGTTTGTAGCGTTTCAAGAGCGCTTGCTCGACAGCTTTTGGAATCTTTTTTTCCTTGTCGAATGGCCCGCCGGGTTTGATCCGAATCAGAAAAAACGTGATCGTGATCACACTCAGCAGCACCGGGATCAGCAGCAGCAAGCGGCGAAGGATGAAGGCAAACATGAGCCCAGCCAGCATCGACAAAGCAGCGCGTTCTTGTCATCAAGAAAAAATGTTGAATCCATTAAGCATCCTCAATCGAAAAGGGGGTTGTCGATTAACACACTCTGGGGTTAATTTTCAAAACTATGATCGATGACGTGCCTG
>JAYVOE010000117.1:0-8981 GCA_043758065.1 Spartobacteria bacterium
CGGCCATGATCGCTCACGTCGCCCAGAAACGTTTCGAGCGCGGATATCGCTCTAACTTGGATGAAGAAATCCAGCCCAACCTCGGACTCGACTGGCTGACTACGACTCCGGTTTGATCCGGTAATCGACGCGGCGCGAGTTCAGCCAGGCGACGCCAAACATGTCCATCGTCGCTTTGATCGCGCGATTGCCCAGGCCGTATTTGCTGACGCCAAACTGCCGATGCCGATGGTTTACCGGCGTTTCTACAACGCTAAATCCTGCATTTTTGACCAACGCCGGAATGAACCGGTGCATTCCGTAAAATGGCAAAAGTGCCCGGCGGCACTCCGTCCGCATCGCTTTGAGACTGCATCCCGTATCGCGCACGCCGTCGCCGATGAATCGACTTCGAACGAAATTAGCAACGCGGCTGGTGATGCGTTTCACCACCGTGTCGCGACGTTTGGCGCGATAGCCGCAGACCAGATCGCCGCCATTTTCCACTGCGGAGACGAGTTTCATGATGTCAGCCGGATCGTTTTGCAGGTCGCCATCAAGCAGGACGATGATGTCGCCTTTCGCCGCCATGATTCCGGCATACATCGCCGCGCTTTGACCGGCATTTTTCTCAAAAGCCAACACGCGCACGGTCGGCTTACGCTCGATTTTCGAAACCGTGGCGTCCTTCGAGCCGTCATCGACAAAGAGGATTTCGTAATCCTGACCAGCCAGCCCGGACTCGAGTTGTTGTTGCAGCGGGGCAATATTTTCCTCCTCGTTATAGAGCGGAATGACGACGGATATGTGTGGACTCATGAAAGGCAGCTAGAGAGGCAGGGTTTTATAATTGTAGCAAATGAAAAAGCGGATTTTACGAACGAGCATCCCATTTTTTAGGATTTCGCGTTCGCCAAAATACTCCCAGCGCTCGAAGCCGCGCATGAGCGCCTCAGCCGGTTTTCCCTCAGGACGATCGGTGACGTAGAGCGCATTTTTGCCCATGAATCGATTCACACCCGCCTCTTCGGTGTTGAAAGGATCGAGTTCGTGCGGCGTGGCGTCGTCGAAGGTGTCGTAGCTCGGCCAGAAGGAATATTGATTCTGGATCATCTGCGATTCCGGGATGTAAACCGGGACATCGCCGGGACGAGCGAGCGGTTTTTCAGTCAAGTACCAGGCTAATGAGGCCGCGACCTGGTATTTGTTCGCGATCAGGAAAACGGGAGCGCCGGTTTTTTTTTCGACGTCGTGACGAACGTCGGTGACGATTTTTCCAGTCTCGGTCCAGCCTTGAAGACGCGCGCCAGCATCGTATTCGTAGGGCCAGTGGATCCCGATCTTGCGCATAACTTCCGTACTCAACGCCACGACAGAAAGGAGAACTCCCAGAGCTAGCGCGGCGGTGATCCACGGGCGAAACCACGGTTTGCGTTCGATTCTTCGCAGCCAGTCGTGCGCGGCAAAAACGGCCAGCGTGACCATCGCGGGCGCGGTCCAGTTCGCCTCGCCGGCTTCCTTAAACGACAGCGCGACGTAGAGAAAAATCAATGGGACTGCGAACGAAATGAGGAACGCCGTCTTGCGGTTGTTCCGAATATTCCACAGCCCCGCGAGAAAACTCCATCCGAGTCCGAGCGCTATCAGCGGCGAATAGACGCCGAGATGTTCGCCGAGGAATTTGAATGGCTCCTCGGGATGAATCGCGAATCCGGTTTCCAGATTTCCGCGTTCGCTGAGATGCGTCAGCGTGATCCAGTTGTGGTCATTATTCCAGATCACCGGCGGGATCATGCAGAGGGCGGAAATGAGCAGCGCGACGTAAATGCCGGGTCGCCGCCATTGGATTTTCCATGCGGGTACGAGCGATATCACGAGCGCCATCGAGAGCAGTGAAGCGAGGTTGGTGTATTTTGCGAGCGAGCCACATCCGACTGCAACTCCGCTCAAAATCCACCAGTTGCTCCAGCGCGGGGTCGCCTCGAGCGCGCGCCAGAAGCTCCAAACCGTGAGCAGCCAGAAGAATATCGAGAGCGGATCGATGGTCATGAGCAGCGAGCCAATGTTAAAAATGGGCAGGCATTGCGCGAGGATCGCCGCCCAGAAACCGGTGCGTTCGTCGTAGATGCGGCGCGCGAGGCCGAAAACGAGGAGCGACGTGAACAGCGAGAGCAGGGGGCTGAATGCGCGGACGCCAAATTCGCTCGCGCCGAAGAGTTTTGTGGAGGCAAGAATCGTCATCGCGACGCCCGGGCCTTTGGAGTAATAGGCGAGGTCGGGATGCTGCGACCATTGATAGTAATAGGCTTCGTCGGGCGAGAGCTCGAAGCGGCCGCAAATCACGAGCCGCAGGACGGTGAGCACGGCGAGAATGAGAAAAAGGCGCGTCTTCATGTGGAGTTACGTCAGCAGAGTCGGATGCAACTCGAATGACTTTTTTGCCCAGCGCGGGCCGAGTTGTTGCCAGAGTTTTTCGAAGATCAGGAAGAGGATCAACGTTTCGCCAAGCGAGAGAAAAATCGAGACGAACACGTCGCTTGGGTAATGCGCGCCGACGTAGATTCGCGAATACGCGACGAGCAGCGCAGGCAGGAAAACCCATGCGCCGCGTTTGCGGAAAAAGATCACCGACAGCGTGGCCACGGCGATGTTGTTGACCGTGTGCGAGGTGGGAAACGAATTGCCAGCGACGGGTGTTTCCGAGGGACGTGCCATTTTGATTTTCAACGGCTGACGGAGGGCAAAGAGGCGCGGCGAACCTTTTGCCAGATCGACCATGCGCACGTCGGCACGAACGTCATTCGGCCGGGGGCGACCGACGATTTTCTTGAGCGATTTACTGCTCACACCGTCGAGAAAAGCGATACTCAGCCCGGCGCAAATGACGAATGCCCTCATCCGAAAACTGCCAAAGATCAGAGCCAGACCCGCGCCTAAAATCAGGAACGGCAGCCACACTTCCACGCACGACGCCACGGCCATGATCCAATCCAGCGCGGGGCTTGTCCAGGTGCGGTTGAATAAATAGAGTAACTTCAGGTCCATCAGTGTCGGGCTCGCCAAATTATGACTTTCCACTCTCGCAAACAAGCACGGAAAACCCGCGTCGGATTTAGCCAACTGATATGGACAGCGGTGATCGCACTGCAACTCGCCTCGGTTTTTCCGACATGGGCAAAGTCGGGCCCGGAGATTCTTTCCGAGGCTCGGGAAATGATCCGCGCGCAGAACGTTTCGCTCACAGGTAAACTCCGCACCGGCCCGCGCAATGTCCCGTTCTCGCTGACGCAGCACGACGGCGTTTCGACCTACGTTTTCCGCGATCCGACGGAGACGGTCACCGTCAGCCTCGGCGAATCGGGCGTGAAAATCACGGGGCCAGAATCGACTGCAACTCCGATCAGAAATTCCGTGCTCACCTACGACGACCTCGCGCTGCGCTTCCTGTATTGGACGCGGATTGACGATCTCGGCACGGAGAAGTTGCGCTCGCTCCCGTGCTGGCGACTCCGCCTCGACGCGCCTAATAAGACTTCGCCCTACGCCTTCGTAAAACTCTGGGTCAACCAACAAAGCGGTGCTTTTCTCCGCGCTCAAGCCTTTGACTGGAACGGGGCGCTTGCCAAGCAATTCGACGTTGTCTCCACCCAAACGATCGGCGGGCGTTACTTTCTAAAATCGATGAAAATCCAGCTCCTGACGCCCGCCCCGAAAGGCAGCGAGACGCTCAGCTATCTGGAGATCGACAAGCCGTGAGTCGGATGGAACTCCGTTGAAATTTTATTGGGACGGACGTTGATTGGGGACTTCACAAGGACGCGTGGGCGGTGCATTTTGCCGGGCGTGTCGGATTTCATGCAAAAACGTGTGGCGGTCGTCGGCGGCGGTGCGGCGGGTTTTTTTGGCGCGATTGCGGCAGCAGAAGCCGGAGCTTCGGTGGTGATTCTCGAAAAGGGGTCGCAGTTTCTTTCCAAGGTGCGGATCTCGGGCGGCGGACGTTGCAATGTGACTCACGCGTGTTTCGATCCGAGGGAACTTTCGACGCGATATCCGCGCGGCGGCAAGGCGCTCATCGGGGCGTTTCACCGGTTTCAGGCGCGGGATACGATGGAGTGGTTTGAGAATCGGGGCGCGGCGTTGAAGGTGGAAAATGACGGCCGAGTTTTCCCGGTGACGGACGATTCGGGGACGATCATCGATACGCTGATGACGGCTGCGCAAAACGCCGGGGTCGTTTGTCGCGCTCATACGAATGTGACTCGGATCAAAAAAAACGGAGCGGAGTTTCAGTTGATTCTGGCCGACGGAGAAATCGTGGAAGCCGATGCGGTGTTGCTGGCGGCGGGCGGGACTCGGGCGGAAAGTGTGGGAAAACTGGCCGTCGAGCTGGGTCACACGTTGTCCGCGGCAGTGCCGTCATTGTTTACGTTTGAAATTGCGGTGCCGTGGCTGCGGGAGATTCCGGGCGTGGTGACCGAGGTGGAGGTGCAGATTCCAGCGGTGGGTTTGCGCGAGCGCGGGCCAATGTTGGTGACGCATTGGGGCGGAAGTGGACCGGCAATTTTGCGGTTGTCGGCCTGGGGCGCGCGGGGTTTGGCGGAGCTGGATTACGCGTTTCCGCTCTATGTGAACTGGCTCGGCGGGCTGAGCCGCGAGGAAATTTCCAGTCGACTTGCAGTGTTACGGGAGAAACATCCGGGGAAGCAAGTTTCCGGGTTGCCGCCAGCGCCGTTGCCGGTGCGGCTTTGGGAGAAACTGACCGGAGTCGCGGAAGTCGCGCCCGGGACAACTTGGAATCGTTTGCCGAGGGCGCAGACGTTGCGGCTGGTGGAGTTGCTCCATCGGACGGAACTGCCGGTGACGGGCAAAAGTCTGAACAAGGACGAATTTGTAACGTGCGGCGGCGTGGTGCTGTCGGAGGTGGATTTTCGAACGATGGAGAGCCGGGTGTGTCCGGGATTGTTTTTGGCCGGGGAAATCCTCGACATCGACGGGATCACCGGCGGCTATAATTTCCAAGCAGCGTGGACGACCGGATTTATCGCGGGGAATGCGATGGCGGCGGGGCGTTAGAGATATTCCGTGCCGTTGCGATCGACGTGAACCTGTCTACCAACGGGCGTGTAAACGCGTTCGGCGACAGGCTGCGCGGGTGCTTTTCTTACAACGGCCTGCGGCACCAGAGCAGAGGTCCAGGGAGTTTCGGGCGATAAAGCTGCCGAACGCTGCCTGCTGCCCATGGGCGCGAGCTGCACTAACACCGGATTTGGACGCAATTTGCCGTCTTTACTAACAATCATGACGCTGATGGGCTGGAAGCCTCGTTTGTTAATCGTGACGGCGCAGTTGGCCTCGCGATTCGCCTCGAACTCGAATGGAGTTTGCCCCTTTACACCCACGCTGGCGCGGACGTCGGCTCCGCTCGGCTCGCTCTTCACGGTGATGCGTTGGGTGGTGGAACAACTGCTCAGAAACAAGGCGGCCGCAGCGAGGGGAAGAAGGGTTTTCATTTGGGTTAGGTAGCAATCTGCCCGGCGGTCGGCGAGTTTATTTTTCGGCGACTGGCGACAGCAACTTCTCAAATTTTCCACTCGGGTTCGAATACAACGGGTAATTTTCTGCGCCTTCGGGGCGGTAGCGCCAATGTTTGTAATTCCAGAGCCAGCACTCGGGGCGTTCGCGGATACCGGCCTCGATCTGGTCCCAGCAAAGCTGCGTGAGTTGCTGTTCGCTGAGGCCCGGTTCCAGCACGGTGTCGGGCAAAAAACGGAGTTCGTAGCGACCATTTTCGATGGGGAAAAACATCAACGGAACGAGGCGCGCGCCAGCGAGACTGCTGAGGGTGACGTGCACGCCGGTGACGTATTTTTTCATGCCGAAAGCCTCGATCACATGACCGGGCTGGTCGAGTTTCAGCGTGAGATCGACGAGAAATCCGCAGGTTTTGCCCCGTTTCAGCGCCTTTAACATCCGCAAAACAGCGCGCTCCTGTGGAATCAACTGCGACCCAAATGAAGAACGGGCCTCGGTGAAAAATGGGGTAATTTCCGGATTTTTAATGTCCTGCACAATGGCCAGCGGCGGCATTCCGAGCAGACAAAGCGTCGGCGGCAGCCACTCGAAATTGCCGAGATGACCCGAATAAAAAAGGCAGCCTTGGAAAAAATTTTCCCGTGCACGAAATTCTTCAAACCCGATGACGTCGATCAGTTGGCGGAAGTTTTCGGCAGTGAGATTTTTTGCCCAGAAAAGATCCAAAAATGTCCGGGCGAGATTGCAGAAAGACTGGCGCACGATGCGTTCCCGCTCGGCCGGCAAATACTTGTCTCCGAGTGAGAGGGTCACATTTTCCAAGGCAATGCGCCGTCCGCGCCGATCCAGCCCACAGACCACGCCGCCCGCAAAATCGGCGAGTGATAGCAATGCAACTCGACTCAGTTTCGGGATCGTGGCCATGAAAAGTCGCATCGCGAGAACTTCCAGACGCTGGCGAATTTTCTTCCAAAACTGACGCATGTCAGCCATTCATTCGCCTGAAACCCGCACGATGCACAAGGAAAAGCTCACCCGCCTCACTCGATCGATCCTTTCCCAGCCGACGGCTCCATTTCATGAGGAATTTGTAAAAGCGGAGATCAAACTGCAGCTCGAAAAACTGCCGCACGTAACGATGGTCGAGGACCAATTTGGCAACCTCATCGCCCGCTACAGCCGGGGTCATATCCGTCCGCGCTACGCTTTTAGCGTCCACATGGATCATCCCGGCTGGGTGCAAAAACCGGGCGCGGCAGCGGGTGAAATGACCTTCCTCGGCGGTGTCAAAAAAGAATATCTCGACCGCGGAACCGTGCAGTCGTTTGGGAAATTCGGTATGTGGAATTTGCCGGCTTTCGACGTCAAAGACGACAAAATTTACGGTCGCGCTTGTGACGACCTAATCGGCTGCGCGGCAATGATCGCGATGCTCTCCGACCTCGGCGAGGCGAACGTCCAGACGTCGGTCGTGGTTTTCTTCACAAGAGCGGAGGAAGTCGGATTTCTCGGAGCGATCCACCTGGCCAAGTCGCGTCACATCCCGAAAAACATCACGCTCATTTCCGTCGAGACCAGTGCGGAAAAGCCACCCGCGCGCATGGGCGACGGGCCGATCATTCGAGTAGGGGATCGCTCTTCAGTTTTCGATCCGGAAGTAACGCTGCAACTCACGCAGATTGCCCGCAAATTCAAGATTCCGCACCAGCGTTGTCTCATGTCTGGCGGCACTTGCGAGGCCACGGCGTATCAAAATTTCGGCGTTCGCACCGGGGCGCTTTGCATCGCGTTGGCCAACTACCATAACTCCGCACAGAGCATTCAGATCGTGCGCGAATTCGTTTCCTACAGCGACCTCGTCAACTTGATCGCACTCTGCGTCGCGATCGTCTCCGAGCCGCCAGCCCCGTTCACCTATCACAAAGACCTGCGGCGCGACCTCGAACAGATCGTGCGAAACTACGCCGACTACAACCCGGTCGATCCGCCAGCGACGAAGAAAAAAACGGCGAAAAAACCCAGTCGAGTTAAAGCGAAATCAGCCTGAGTGGCGCTGGGCATTCGCCAGAAAGAAACTTGGCACATCCCGCTCGTGTGCTACCCTGTCCGCATGGAAACTCCTGTCATCACTGCCTACGTTAAAACCCAATGCGGCTGGAGCGGCGGCGTTCGCGCCATCCTCGCTAAATACAATCTCGCTTACACCGAAAAAGACATCATCAAGAACCCCGCTTTCCGCTGGGAAATGGAGCAAAAGAGCGGTCAGCCCCTCTCGCCGTGCGTCGAAATCAACGGAGTCATGCTGCCCGACATCTCCGGTGAAGAAGTGGAGCGTTACTTGGTTCAAGAAAATCTCGTTGGAGAAAACAGCACACCCGTCGGAGTGCCGACCAACGCCCCTTGCACGGACGAACAGCACGCGGCGATGCTGAATGTAAAGTTTTAGCCGTTGCCACTGTCCTCCACCATCGCGGGCCTCTGGAGCCGGGTGCGGCAATGGCCGTTTGTCTCCGTTTTTTTCATCGCAGTTGCATTGCAATGTATCGGCGAGCAGTTCCCGTTTACGCCATTCCCGATGTATTCGGGGTTCTCGAAAGAGACCACCGTGCTTTACGTGACGGATGCGAAAGACGAGCCTCTAGCCATCAAAAAAGTCTTCCGGCTTGACGCGTCGAAGGTCAAAAAAACCTACAACCGCCAGCTCATCGCCATCTGTAAAAAAAATGGCTACGACGACGGTGATGCGACTCCCAGCGATATCCGCGCGGCCGGCGATTACATGGTGCGCGATTTTTTGCCGCAGCAAGCGCGTGGCGAATCCATGGCTAACAAATTGCGCCGCGATGGACTCCGTCTCTACCGAATGTCTTTTGAAATGGACAAGAGCGGCATCCGCCAGTCCACCGAGTTAGTCGGAGCGTCCGAGCCATGAAACTGCGGGAAGAAATCGTCCGCTACGCCTCGTGGGAAACGTTCTTCATGCGCGTGCTCATTCTCTGGCCGTGCTGGAGCCTGATCGAGCGTCAGGTGGTCAATGTTCAGCCGACTCCAAACGGAATCGCGAAGTTTGTCGATCTAACTTTTCTTGCAAATCCCGCGGTGCAAAACGGCGTGATTATTGCGTTTTTCATCGCCGGGTTTTTCTACGTCATCGACCGGTTCGCGATGCCCGCCCTCGGAATCATCGTCGCCATCATGGTTGCCAAAGGGACGCTGATTAATTCGCAAGGAGCGATCAATCACTCGCTACAACTGCTAACGCTCGTATTGCTCGCGCAATTCATCGTCCAATTCATCGCGGCCATCAAAAAATGGACGCCATCCGAGAAACAAATCCAGGCAGTTCATTGGAGTAAGATTGTTATCGTCGCGAGCTATGTTTCCTCAGCTTTCGTAAAATTGTTTGCAAGCAACGTATTCTGGATTGCGCGCGTTCCGTTCCTAGCCTTGCAGATCATTAAATCAAACTT
>JAYVOE010000118.1:0-8916 GCA_043758065.1 Spartobacteria bacterium
GACATCACGGAGGACACGGCAAAATATGACAAGCTCCTCGGCGAGACGATGACGCTGGTGCGCGAGCAGATGGACCCCACGGCGGAGGCCGCCAGTCTGACGTTCCCCGATTTCTTTGTCGGCTATCGCGCGGCCCGGGTGGTTATTGATCGTCCGGGTGGTCTGGGCGGTCCGACTCCGCCGACTCCGCCAACGCCGTAATCGTTTCGTAGGCGACTCGCCGTGTTTTAAGGTAGGGACATGCGGCCCGCATGTCCGCCAAGTCCTCAACGCGGACGAGCGGGCCGCTCGTCCCTACCTCGGAGTTCACGAACGAAGCCCAAAAAGTCGGCGGAGTTTTTGGGAGAACGTTCGGCGCGGTGGAGCGGGGGGCTTTTTTGAGCGGAGTTGCAGGGCACTGTGTTTTTCGGTGAGAAGCGCTAGTTTCCTCTGCAAGCTCTCGATTTCGCCGGTCGTGCGGGTTTGTAAGCGGGCGATTCTTTCTTGAAGACGCTCGTTTCTTTCCTGAAGACGGACGTTTCTCTCGTCGAGGCCGACATTCCGTTCGTCGAGATGGACGTTCCGCTCCTCCGAGCTGACACGCATTTCTTCCAGACTGACGAATTTCTCCTCCAGGCCGACGTTTCTTTCCTGAAGGTGGGCATTTTTTTCTGCCGAAAGACTCACTTGGTGTTGCAAGCCCCCGATGGTTTCTGCGGTAACGGAAATGTGCGGGGCGCAGAGTTGTCTCCAGGTCGTGCTCAAGTGGCCGGGGGGGATGGGCGATGGCGGCAGGCGGAGCGGGATGCCGGCGGTTTTGCGCAGGTCGCTTAGCGGGATTTTCGAGAGGTGAAGGTGGAATCGTAGAAAATCGGCGGTCGCTATCGCCGGGTCGAAGTCCGGGAGCGAGCCTTTCATTGCCACCGCCTCGGCGTAGAGTCGGATGAGACTCGACACGGTTTTTACGAGGGTCGCTTCCTCGCGAATCCGCCGGGAAATACGGGTCGCATCCTCGGCATCGTAACGATCGATCTCGCTGCCAATGTAATCGGACTCCAATGGGAAATTCATCGTGCGGAAGCCGAAATTATAGCGCCGCAGTTCGTTGTAATTCTCGGAGCGCACCAGTCTTCCAGAGCCGAAATATTCCACCTGCATCGCCGCACAGCCGACCGCCAGTGCCTCGATAATGCACCGCGCCTTGGCAAAGACGAGGTCGTATTGCGGGAGCAACGTCTCGATATTTTCCACGACGCCGCCGAGGAGTTGCCCAGCGGTGTGAAGCTCGATTCCCCTCGCTGCGCACGCGGCCTGCACAGCCATCACAGCTGGATGTTCGGGGCCCAGGTAGTTGCTGAGGATGAGCGCCTTCCGAGGTTTCTCTGGGAGCGGCGTGCGAGGGTAATACTTGCGTTCGTCGTAGTGGTTCAGCAACGTGATTACCCGCGATGGATCGATGCCTTCATCCTCGATCAGACGTCGGCGGCAGGCGTCATCGACCGTCACCCAGCGCACTACGTTTGGGAGCCGACAGCCACTTTCCTGCCACGCCTCCGGGCCGTGACAAAACGAAATCACCGGAACCGTGCGGAACGTCATCGCGGCCAACGTGGTCTCGATAAAATGGTGCCCATGAATCACGTCTGGCTCCGCTGAAAACGCACGCAGATCATCACTCACCGGCACGCCCAACTTCGCCAGACGCTCCGCAATTTCTCCCAAATGCAGACTGAAACACATCGGCTCGTGACCCGCCGCGAGCAATTCCTCCACCACTTCGCAAAGGTAAAGCTCCGTGCCCGCACGCCCGGCCAGAGTGTTATTCGTCAGTAAAATTCTCATCCGAGTTCGAGTGAAATCAGCCGATCAAGCGTAAAGCGCCTCGGCCAGCGGTCGAATGTGTTCCTCATGCGTGATCAATTCCCGATAATGACCGGAGGCGATCTGTTTCCGGCCATATGTCTCGTAAAACGGCGGCTCATCGCCACTCCAAACGAGCCCGGCGGATTCATCGGCCACCACCAGCATCTCGACTTTAAACGCCGTCTCCCCGTGTTTTTGAATGAGCCGATCCACCTCGGTGGCCAGCGCCGGATACGCCTCGGCCGCAGCCCGTTTCATTCGAAATTGCTCGTCCGTAATCTCCACCACGACGGCGGGAGTACGGCCGGGCAAACGCATTTGCTCGAGCGGAAACTCCAGATTCACCAACTCGCGGCAAGTCTTGCGGCGGACCCGTTTCACGGCGGCATTGATCAGCATCCGGCAAACTTCGTGCGTCGGGTTAAAGCCTTCCTGCATATCGCCGGCGACGAGTTCGATCTCCTGCGCGATCCAGCTTTCCGCGAGGCGATCTGCCATTTCCAAGAATGGCCCCGGCGTCTTTTGCAAAATCAAATCGTAGAACTGGCGATCCGAATAAGCGCCGCGAAAAATGCCCCGTGTCGCACCCGCCCGATGCGCCACATTTTCGGTCAAATAGAAACGCGAAACACGGTCTGGACCCGAGCCATCGGTCAAAACATCGAAGAGCGGCTGCGTCCGCCGCATCCATTCAAAGACCCGCATTTCGTGTCCCGGATGCCCGACGCAAAGGGCGGATTTTACTGCGGTGAGAGGCATGGACGGCATCTTTAACGAGAGTCCGATGGAACTCGACTGAAAATTCCCGGCTCGTCAAATCCGGCGGCAACGGGTAACCCAAAGGCGTGGCCGCCAAAAACCTTCGTCGTTCTGTCTGGCTGGGCACGATTTGCGGCGGCGCCGGGGCGCTGGTGATTCTGTTTTACGTCTCGCAATTCATCGGGCCGGGCATCTTCGGCAACCGCGTCGGAAATGATCCGACTTTCAGGGGATTCTACCGGTTTCTGAAGCACGCGTTTCCCGATAATTTGGTCTCATGGGAGAACGCGACGAACGACTGGCTGGTCCGCAACGGCAAAGATGCGCCCGTCTCGCCGGAACTCGTCGCCGTTGGAATCGACGACGCCTCGACGTCGATCAACGCCATCGATCTGGAGGATTTCGCCAAGGAAATGGACGTCACGAGCAGCGACTATCACGCGCTGGAATTGATTTCCCATGGTTGGCCATGGTCCCGCGAGGTGCATGGGTTGATCCTCGATAAATTGGTGCGGGCAGGTGCGAAAGTGGTGGTGTTCGACGTGGTTTTCCAGAGCGAAACGCCGAATGATCCGAGTTTCAGTCGAATGTTGGAAACTCACCGCGATCACGTGGTTGTCGGGAGCAATTTCACAGAAATCGAGCAGCCGAATGGCCTGCAAACCTGGGTGCAAACGATGCCGAGCGACAGCGTCGTTCCGCAGACTTCGCCGACCGATGAGCGCGTCGGGTTTGTCAATTATCTGGCTGATCCAGTGGACGGAATCGTGCGAAGCGCGCTTTATCGCACGACGGCGGAAACGTTTAACGGCTTCCCATTTGAGCCGGGTCAGGAGGTGCATCTTTCGCTCGCGGCTCGTGCGTTGGCGAAAGCGGGGCACGCCGATTTGGTTCCGACCGACATGGAGCAGCACGCGATTCATTTCGCCGATCCGCTGTCGGATTCGCTGCGACCAAAGGCGGTGTATCAGCTCTTCGTGCCGCGTTATTGGAAAAATAATTTCCAGGTCGGCGCGGTGTTCAAAAACAAGATCGTTGTTGTCGGTCCTTACGCAAAAATCATGCACGACGACGCGCCGACGCCGTTTCAAGCGTTGCCGGGGCCGCATCTCCATTTGCAGGCGCTGAATGCCGCGCTGGAAAACGCTTTCATCGCCAAACTTTCTCAGTCGAGTTGCATCGCATTCATCGCCTTCGCGGCGTTGCTCGCTTTCCTCATCGTGCGGTTTTTTACCAAGCCGCTGGTGCAGTCCGTTTCCCTGCTGGCCGGGAGCGGATTTTTCATCGGAGTCTCATGGATATCGTATAACCAATTTCAGCTCTACCCGATCACGATCGCGCCGTTGCTCGCGCTGAATGGCGGCGGCATTTTGTCGATCATTTATCAGTTCGTCATCGAGCAACTGGAACGAGCGCGCACCCGGCGGACGTTGGAGCGTTATGTGTCGCGAAATCTGGTCAGCGAATTGCTCGATAACCAGGAGGAATTTCTCGAAGCCTCGATGGGAAAACGCAAGCCGGTGACGGTGTTATTTTCCGATTTGCGCGGATTCACTTCGATGACGGAAAACGCCGATCCGCAGGCCCTCGTGGTGCAGCTCAATGAGTATCTGACCGAGATGGTGAAGTGCGTTTTCGCCCACGGCGGCACGCTCGATAAATTCATCGGCGACGCGGTGATGGCGGTCTGGGGCAATGTGAAAAGCCACGGCGACGCGGAAGACGCGCGACTTGCAGTGCTATCGGCGCTCGATATGCGCGTGGCATTGGGCAAACTGAACGCGCGTTGGCTGGCGGCGGGGCTGAAGGAATTTCGATTCGGGATCGGGTTGAATCACGGCGATGTGATTACGGGCGACATCGGTTCGCCGGAGAAAAGCGAGTTCACCGTCATCGGCGACCCGATCAACCTGGCGTCGCGCATGGAAGGTCTCACGAAAAATTACGGCGTCGATATTCTCATCGGCGAAGACGTGGCGGAGCTGGTGTGCGACCAGTTTATCCTGCAAAGCATCGACCGCGTGCGAGTGAAAGGAAAAGGCGAGCCGACGGAGGTCTTCGCGGTGCATCAGGTGTCGAATCAGCCCGTTACCGACGACGTGGCCGATTATCTGGATCAATTCGGTAACGCGCTGCAACTCTATCGCGCCGGGCTTTTTACCGAAGCGATCGATCGATTCGCCACCATTCTTCCAAAACGGCCGGATGATATGGTGACGCAGGTTTACCTGAAACGTTGCGCCGCCTTCATCGCCAGCCCGCCGGGCGACGATTGGGACGGCGTCTTTACGATGCAGACAAAGTGAGCGGAGTAGGCCAAGGACCGCATCTATTGGGAGCCGCTGAAGCGCGAAATGGAGGAGTTCCGCCGGGAACACACGCGGCAATTGAGGGACGAAAGCTAGCTTCCGCTCAGAATCGACTGCAACTCCGCTCTCTTTTTTTCGTGAGCGGAGTCCGATAGCACTGGGGTCCAGATGATGTTTTCGGGAACTTCGGGGAGCTCGACCCAACTGCGGCAGCCGCCGTATTTCGGGGCGTCGGGGAAGATGAAGGGCCGACTGGCTTTTCCCACGCGGAGGAAGGCGACGTTGACTCCGATGGTTTCGTCGTAAAGGAAGCGATCCTCGACAACCGACGGCTGGAGAATGTGGTGCGGCTCCAGTCGTTTTAAGACGGCGCGATCCGTAATGAGCTGCGTCCATTCGACGGTTGCCCGCGCGTTGATTTCGATCTGACCCGACTGAAAAACCGGCAGCTTCGTTTCCGCTGGCAGCCGGGTTTTCGCGAGTTGCTCGTGAAACAACGTCGGAAAAAGCAGAAACGACTCGAACTTAAATCTAAAACCGTCGCGTCCCTCGGCGATGCCGCCTTTTCGCACGATCAAGCTCGTCGTTCCTTCTTCCAACGCGCGGCAAACCAGGGCCCATTCTTTGAATCCAATCATGACTTACCATGATTGACGCGATTTCTCTTTGAGTGCAACTTCGCCGCACGTTTTATGTCGTTGAAGATCGATCTCCATTCGCATTCGCATTTCTCCGGCGACGGTGTGAGCAGCCTCGAAGACATGATCGCCTCGGCGAAACGTAAAGGGCTCAACGGTTTCGCCATTACCGATCACAACACTTGCGACGCGGTGAAATACCTCCTCGATAAAGGGCTGATGCGCGAAGACGGCCTGCCGGTGAATGATTTTCTGATCATCCCAGGCGTGGAAGTGACCACCGCCGAAGGGCATCTGCTCTGCATCGGGGCGACGCTGCCTTACCTGAAAGGCAAGCCTGCGCACGACGTTTGCGATGCGATTCATGAGGCGGGTGGATTGGCGATTCCGCCACATCCGTTTGATCTGTTTCGGGCCGGGATTCGGTCGAATGTGCTCGATGTTTTGCCCATCGACGCGCTGGAAGTTTTCAACGCTGCCAGCACGTTGAAACGCTACAATCGCAACGCCTTCGACTACGCGCAGGAGCACAAATTGCCCATGACGGCCGCGAGCGATGCGCACCATGAGGCGGCGATCGGGACGGCTTACACGATCCTGAAAACGACCGATTTCTCCGTGCGCGGTGTCCTCGAACAAATCACTCGCGGCAACGATCTCAACCAATCGTATCTAACTCCCAAGGAAAATTTTAAGAAGACCTGGGGCAACTGGTTCCGCTTCCGCAAGAAGAAGAAATACGACGGTGGCCGAGCTTAGTTCGGTCCCAAATTCTTCAGCGGAATCCGAAGTGCCGATGCCATCCGGCATCCGCCACGGCTACAATTTCGCCTTCTGCAACGCGATCAATTTCCAGATCGCCACCGGCACGCCGCTCATCCTTTTTGCGAAAAGCCTCGGCGCGACCGCCACTGTGCTCGGCATTCTTTCATCGCTGCTGTCGCTGTTCACTTTTCTCCAGCTTTTTACCGGCGGTTATCTCGCAAAGTTCGGCTACCGGAAATTCATGCTCGCCGGGTGGGGACTCCGCACCAGCATGGTTTTCGGCCTCGCGGCCGTGCCGACCCTCAGCTTTATCGACGCGCCGACGAAGGTCGCTCTCATCCTCATTCTGCTCGTCGTTTTCGCCATTTTGCGCGGCATCGCCATGGGCGTCTGGCTCCCGTGGATTACCGAATTGCTCCCGGCCAATCAGCGCGGCGCTTATCTTTCCCGTGAACAAATGTCCGTCCACGGCGGCAGCCTCGCCGCCCTCGGGATCAGCGCCCTCACGCTGCAATATCTCCCCCACCCGATTCGGTATTCCGCGATCTTTTTCCTCAGCGCCATCGCCGGCGTCGCCTCGCTTTTCGCCCTGCGGAAAATGCCCGACGCCGAAATGGGCGACACCGTCAGCACCTCAGCGCATCCCGTTCCGTGGCGGGCAATCGTGTCGTTTCCGCCGTTCCGAAAGCTCCTCCTCTTCACCGGATTCTGGTGCGTGGCCACGAGCAGCATCGGCACCTTTGCCGTCGCTTACACTCGTGAAGGCCTTCATTTCCCTGAAAGTCGGATCATTTATTTGTCGCTCTCCGGCTTCGTCGGCGCACTGGTTACGTTGCCATTTACCGCGCAATTTCTGCGGCTCGCAGGAACGAAAAACGCCTTGCGACTCACCACATTTCTCACCGCCGCCGTCGTCGTTGGCTGGCTCGGTCTCGCCGCTAACGTCCTCCCCGGCACCTGGTGGATGGTCGCCCTCCTCAATGCCCTCGGCGGCATGACCACCTCGAACTTCGCCGTCGCCCACGCCACGCTCGCCATGGGCGTGATGCCTCCGATGGGTCGCAACCATTTCTTCGCGATCTTCACCGTGGCCACGAGCGCGCTCACCGGGTTGGCACCGATCTTTTTCGGCATCATCCTGGACGCCTTCCGGCAAATCACCGGCCAGATCGGGGCGTGGTCGGTCAACCTTTACTCGCTCTATTTCGCCATCATCGCCGGGCTGCTTTTAATCAACTCCGCGCTCGTCTCGATCCTGCACGAACACGAACTCGGCAAACTCAGCCGCCGCGACTTCGCCATCTTCGGCAGCCTGCGACGACTCGGTCGGCTTTTCGGCAGATAACACTGGAACTCGACTGAAAACTTTCCCATCGGAGTTGCAATCGATTCAGCCAATAACAATGGCCCCGTCCTTGCGAACGGGGCTTTTGTTGAAACGAGAGCGATTAGTCGACGGAGTCCTTGATGTTGTCCTTCGCTTCGCGCGCTTTGTTTTCTACGCGATTCCAAGCCGCCCGGCTGGCGCGTTTCGCTTTGTCCCAAGCGACCGGAGCTCCCGAGGCGTCGTAACTTTTCCGCAGATCGGCCTCCGATTCATCGAAGCTGCGACCAGCCACACCGTGGGTTGCGAAACCCTGGTAACCAGTCTTGTAGCCGGGCTCGAATTCATCGTAACCGCCGTCCGCCGCATGGGCTTGGGTGCGATGGTTTTCGCGCCAGTAAGCGTCCTCGGCTGTGGGATCGACCAGTTCGCCAACGCCTTTGCCAGCGTAAGCGCCAAGGATGGAGCCAACGGCCGCGCCGATGACGCCGCCGACCGGGCCACCGACTGCGGTGCCGATGATGGTGCCGGTTAGACCTGCGCCTGCTGCACCGACGCCCGTAGCGACGGGATGCGAACCGGGTGCGCCAGTGATGGCGTCTGGGTTCGTGTCGACATTTTCTTTATAAGTGGATGGGTTGTTTTCGTTCATAGGAATGTGTTTGTTTTCACTCCAGAAACGCGCCGCGACACTCGCCTCGGCGCATCAAACCCCTCCCCTACACAAATATCGGGGAATCAACTGACGCGAAGTTCCTGGCAATGAAACAGCCAGCCCGTCCCGCGTTCCCAAAAACTTCATCGGAGTTTCAGCCGACTTGCTGCCAGGGTAGGGACGAGCGGCCCGCTCGTCCGCGAACGTGGCTCCCCGGACACGCGGGCCGCGTGTCCCTACCTTGGAGTGCACGCCCTACACCAGTCGCGTCAGATACACGGGGTTGCTCCCACGTTCACCTTGAACCCGACCGTCAAACCGGGCGACGACAACGCGAGCCGCGGATAAACGCTGATTTCCGCAGATGAACGCAGTCCGACTCCACTCAACAAAAACATCCGCGTTTCATCCGCGCCCATCCGCGGCTCCTTTCTGACCCGCTCCTACATCGGTCGCGTTCAGCCCGTTTTTGAGTCATTCACTGGGCAGGAAGCCATTTTCACCCCACTTGCAGCCGTATTGAACTCACTGCTCCACGTTCTCCCCTCGGACCTCCCGCCTTTCCGCTCTCAAGCCAAAGCCTCCACCCGCCAAGCCGAGAATCCAATCCAACTCGACTCCGTT
>JAYVOE010000119.1:0-48115 GCA_043758065.1 Spartobacteria bacterium
TCGCCGACCGGGGCGTCAATCGACTCGAACTCCGCTGGAGACGCGTCCTCGACGGCGTGGATGAATTTCTGCGAGAGGATTTCGTCGGCCTTGGATTTCCAGTCGAGCCAGATCCAACTCGCCACGGCAAGAAGGACGAGCGCGGCAAAAAGTAAGGCGAGTCCGAGTGGACTCAGGAGGCGAAACGGCGGGCTGGCGCCTTGCATGGTGACGGCGAAACGGTTGAGGAGCGCGGCGGAAACGGGGATGGTTTCGAGGGCGGCTGCGGCGCGTTCGATGGCGGCAGGATCGGGCGATTCACCGGGACCGCAGATGGCGACGATGTCTTTTTCCGAGAAACGCTTGAAGCTGAGCAACGTGGCGACGGCGCGATCATGGGTTTTCATCCACTGGAATTGCGGCGGAAGGTTGGAAATGGGAGCATCGCCTCCACCCTTGGGCTCGGGCCGCGCGTTCCAAAGGGCGCGCAAGAGTGGGATGGAACTCGGCTCAGTTTTGGAAACGCCGGGAAGTTTGTCTTCGAGGACTTCGTGAACGAGATGCTCAGCTTCTTCATTGAGCCCGGCGAGCACGACGGAAAACTGATAAAGCACCGTCAGATCTGAGGGGGAGAGGGACGAGGTCAAGGCTTCAGAATAAAATGGCGCACCGCCGCCGACAAGCAGAGTCTCTGGGTTTGGCGCGGGGTCACGGCGAAGTTTTTGGTTGCGTTCGCCTTTGAAACGGGTAGTTATTCGGCCCCGCTTCACCGAGCGGCACTTTTTATGAGCATCATTATCGACAAAATTGAGCAGGAACAATTCAAGACGGACCTCACGCCTTTCGCCGTGGGCGACAGTGTGAAGGTTCACACCCGCGTGGTCGAGGGCGACAAAGAGCGTATCCAGATTTTTGCAGGTATCGTCATTGGTAAAAAAGGCCGTGGATTGAACGCGATGTTCACGGTTCGCCGCATTTCCTACGGTGAAGGCGTCGAGCGCGTATTCCCGCTTCATTCGCCTCGCATCGCGAAGGTGGACGTCGAACGCGCCGGTAGTGTGCGTCGTGCGAAGCTGAATTATCTCCGCGGCCGCAAGGGCAAGCAGGCGATGACGGTGAAGCAAAAAGCCGCCTAAAAAGTCCTACAGATTCGGCTCTAACTCCGATCACTTTTTGTAAAAAGGCTGGGCGTCACTGCCCGGCCTTTCTACTTTCTAGCCATGCGCTGTTCGCTGAAGCATGAAAACCAATTGCGCGCGCTCGGTCACACCCGAATCGCCGGAGTGGACGAAGCCGGTCGCGGTCCCCTCGCTGGGCCAGTAGTCGTCGCGGCGGTGATTTTGCCTCTCAAATTTCGGCACAAAGTTCTCAACGACTCCAAGCAGCTCAGCGAGAAACAACGCGAGTCGCTCTACGAGGAAATCAGCACGCGGGAGGACGTTTTCTGGTCGGTCATCAGCATCGAACCGCCGGAAATCGACCGGTTAAACATCCTTCGCGCGACTCACGAAGGCATGCGCCAGGCGGCAGCGCGGCTCGCGCCGGATCACGTCCTGATCGACGGTCTGCCAGTGCGTCCGTTCCCGTATCCGCACACCGCGCTCGTCCAAGGCGATGGCATCAGTTTCAGCATTGCGGCGGCAAGCATCATTGCAAAAGTCACGCGCGATCGCGTGATGCGGGAGTGGCACGAGCAGCATCCGATTTATGATTTTTGGCAAAACAAAGGCTACCCAACGCCCCATCACCTCGCCAGACTTCGCGAGCATGGGCCTTGTCCGATTCATCGCCGCTCGTTTGCGCCGGTCGCCGAAACCTGGCTCAACTTCGGTGCATCTGGAGCTCGGTCAGACGGGTGAAAACCTGGCTGCGCGTCATTTACGGCGCAACGGCTACAAGATTCTCTACCGCAACTTTCGCGGTCCTCATGGCGGCGAGGTCGATATCGTTTGCCGGGATAAACGCGAAAAGAAACTTGTCTTCGTCGAGGTAAAAACCCGCGCCTCGGAGCAATACGGGCGTCCGATCACCGCCGTGAATCAGGCGAAACAAGTTTTCATCGCACGGGGCGCACTCGCCTGGCTGCGATTGCTGGACGACCCGGAAGTGCCGTTTCGTTTCGACGTCGTCGAGGTTGTCATGGACACACCACAACCCACGCTCACCATCGTGCAGAATGCCTTTTCGCTCCCGGCGCCATATCGTTACTGAGCGAAAAACTGAGCGGAGTTGCAGTCGATTCTAGCGCTTCACCAGGTGATACGACGTGTTGAAAACCATCGGACCATTTTCCGTTTGCACGGAGAAGCTCACCGCGCCGCGATCGTTCGTTTCGGCCGTTGTTTTCCCAGTGACAACCTTCACATCGCCCGCTGTGTTCGTCGCTTTGCCGGTGAATTCGACAGACTCACCTTTCTCCATCTGGCGGACGGTTTCGTCGGTGGCGTTGAGGAATAATTTCCCCGTCTCCGACTTAAAAGTGAACGGAGTTACACGCAATTCATAGCTGCCGAAATAGGCTTTTTCCTGATGTTCGAGGGGACTGACGATCAAATGCGCCTTGGCCAGCGACACTTTCGTCGCACTCGGCTCGACCAGCATTTTCGGCGCGTTCTCTGCTATCGCGTAGTGCGCCAACAGAACCAAAACGATCACCGACAAAATCCTCATACGTGAAGTCATCCTAAACGTTGAAGCGGAAATCGAAAACGTCGCCGTCTTGCACGACGTATTCTTTGCCCTCGATCCGGAGTTTGCCGGCTTCCCGGGCTTTCGCCAGACTGCCGAGTCGGGCCAGATCTTCGTAGGCGACCGTTTCCGCCGCGATGAAACCGCGCTCGAAATCACTGTGAATCACGCCCGCGGCCGCTGGGGCTTTATCCCCGATGCGGATGGTCCAGGCGCGAGTTTCTTTTTCGCCAGTAGTCAGATACGTGCGCAGCCCGAGCAAATGATACACCGCACGAATCAGGCTCCCGACTCCGCTCTCCGTCACGCCGAGATCTTTCAAAAACTCCGCCGCTTCTTCGCTCGAGAGATCCACTAATTCACTCTCGATCTGCGCACTAATCACCACCGCGCTCGTGTTCAAATGCATCCGCGCGTAATCCCGCACCGCCTGCACATAACGCGCCGCCGGAGATAAAACCACCTCGTCCGCCGCGAGTGCCGCTTCATTGTTATCCGCCGCGTCCACCAGCGCCGCCACGCTCCCGAGATCGGATTCGGCGACGTTGCAGGCAAACAAGACTGGTTTGGAACTCAAAAGGAAAAAGTCCGCGATCAATTTCTTCTCTTCCGCCGACGACTCAAACGTCACCGCCGGCTTGCCGGAATCCAGATAAGGCAGCAACCGCTCGATCAACGCAAGTTCGGCCAGCGCCGTTTTGTCGCCGACCCGCGCGGCCTTTTTTTGACGATCCGCCCGTTTCTGCAACGACGCCATGTCGGCCAAAATCAACTCCGTATTGATCACTTCGATGTCGCGCACCGGATCGACCGTGCCGGAAACGTGATGAATATCGGCGTCTTCAAAACAACGAACCACCTGCACAATCGCATCCGTCTCCCGGATGTTCGCCAGAAACTGATTCCCCAAGCCCTCGCCCTTGCTCGCGTCCTTCACCAGCCCCGCGATATCGACAAATTCGATCGCCGCTGGGATGATTTTTTGCGACCCGGAAATTTTTGAGAGGACTTCCAATCGACTGTCCGGCACGGTCACGATGCCGACGTTCGGATCGATCGTGCAGAACGGATAATTGGCTGCCGTGGCCTTGCGAGTGCGGGTCACAGCGTTAAAAAGAGTCGATTTGCCGACATTGGGGAGGCCGACGATTCCAGCGGATAACATAGGCGCGCAACCTAGGGGAGAAACCCGGAGCCGCAAAGCGGAAACAGTCGGCTCAAAGTCCGGTCACTTTTTTTTCGATTCGACTTCCAGCAGACTCGTCGTTTTCTCGCCGCGATCCTGGTAAACGACGCGTTCCCGTGCCTCGGGGTGATGTTTTCTCACGTCGTCCAGCGGTTTGCCGCGGGCCAGGATGAAACGGGCGTTCGGCGGCAGATCGTCGGCTTTGTCTACGAAAACATACGGGTCGGTCAGGTAAAAAAAGATCGGCTGCGAACCCGGATCAACCGCGTAAATGGTCGCGCCATAAGGCACGGCGGCGTTGATTTTCTCTCCGACGGCACGCCAGAGGGAGCGTTTTTTGAGATGCGGCACGGCAGCCAGTGAATAGATCGCGATGAGAAGGACGACGACGATGCCGGAGCGTTGCGCCAGTGTTTTTAATCCGCAGACTCCGCCGCCAGTGATGATGCGCCACCATTTCCAGATTTGCTCCGGGACGTTTCCCCAGGCGAGTTGCAGTGAAATGAGAAGCGCGAACGGCACCGTTACCGGCATGGTGTAGCGCGGCAGCGAACCGGGCGCGAGGCTGACCACGACGAAGCTCGCAACCACGGCCCAGCGCAGTCCGGCGACGATACCGCGTATTTTTTCAGTCGAGTCCGAGCGCAATGGCCCCCATCCGAATGGCAGGAAAAGCGCCCACGGCAGCAGATTTCCGAGTCCGCGCGGAATGTTCAAGAGCCAGCCGCTGAGATCGAAGTCGGAGCCGTCGAGTCGGTCGGTGAGTTGTTTGAGCATCACGCCACCAGCCGACGCGGTGCGTTCGTGATACGGGATCCACCAAAGTGAGACGAGTCCGAGTGCAATCAGGAGCGCGATAAAATGGGCCGGGTGGAGGAGTTTCCGCATCTCGCCGGATTTCCAAAGCACGGCGACGACGACGGCGTAAAAGAAGAGCAAATGCACCGGGCCCTTCAGCAAATAGCCAAACGCCAGCGCGATTCCGGCAAAAATCCATCCGAGCCAGCGTCGATTCAGGGCGCATCCGCGAAGCCACGCGACGATAGCGACTCCAGTCGCGACCGAATAGAGCGCATCGATTTCGAGCAGCCGGCCTTTTTCGATCATGCCGATATTCGTCATCGTAAAAATGGACGCCGCGAACGCCGCCGGATGCCCCATCCAGCGTGCTCCGGCCAGAAATATGGCCAGCGCGAGCGCCAAAACACCGAGCACCGATGGCAAACGCGCGGTCCATTCGTTTTGAACTCCGGTCAGTTTGAAGCTGATCGCCGCCAGCCAGTTGATCATTGGCGGTTTTCTCAGATACGCTTCGCCGCCGACTTGCGGGACGATCCAGTCGCCGTTTCGCAGCATGGTTTGGCCCGGTAAAATGCGGCGGCCCTCCTCGCCTTTCAGCTCGAGCGTTCCCAAAGTCGGGAGAAAAATGCCTGCCCAGATCGCCAGAATCAGCAGTGCCGACCGCAAAAAACTGAGCCGAGTTAGACCGGTATCGGGCGGGAGCGGGGAGTCGGGCATGGTTGCGGCAACGGGCGAAATCGCGTCCTCCATCCAGCGGCCAGAATCTTGGCTCCGATGCGAAGGGTTTGCTGCCAGTTTACCTGACTGACTTTTTGTTCGCCAGCGATTCGTGGATGTTCGCGCACGTCGATTTCACAGGTCGAAATACCGAGGCGCGCGGCGAGAATTTGCGGTTCGATGGTCCAGCCAAAGGTCCATTCGCGCAGGGCCATTTGCTCGAAAACCGGCCGCGCGATGAGTCGCATCGGACCCAAATCTGAAAAAAATCGGCCGGTGAGCAAGCCGCACCACGCACCGAGAACGCGGTTTGCGCAAACGTGGGACGGCGTCATGGTTTTCCAGTTTGTGCGCAACCGGGTGCGCTGACCTAAAACGAACGGACTTCCATCGATATGAGCGGCGACGAGTTTCGGGATGTCGAGCGGGTCGTTCGCGCCGTCGGCGGCGAAAAAAAGGTAGGCCGAGACGTCGAAGTGGGCGACGGAATCAATGGCAGCCTGACAACCGTGACCGTAACCGCGCTCCTTGGTTTCGCCGACGATGGCTCCGTTCTCACGGGCGAGGTTCGCAGTATCGTCGGTGCAGCCGTTTGCGCCGACGGCGATAATAAATCCCTGCGGGTCCAAAACTGAGCGGAGTTCCATTAATATCTGCGGCAGCGCCTCGGCCTCGTTGCAGGCGGGAATAATGACGGCAATGCGCATCAGTTTTCGCTGAGGATAATCTGGCCTTCGGCGACGATTTCCTCTCCGACGCGGGCGACGGTTTCAAACTGGAGCAGGCCTGCCATTTCGCCGCGTTTGCTGGCTTCGAGCGTGATGATCTCGTTGGGTAAAACGGCGCGTTTGAACTTCATGGCGCGAATGGCCGAGAGCAAAAAGCTGCGTCGTTTTTCAGAGCCGCTACCCGCCGCGATGCCGGCAGTTTGAGCGAGCGCTTCGGTGAGAATGACGCCCGGAACGATCGGAGTTCCAGGGAAATGGCCGCGGAAAAAATCACGTTCGAGTCCGAACGTTATCTCGCAGCGGGACCATTCGCCGTCACGCGTTTCGAGCACGCGATCCACAAAAATGAACGGCTCGCCATGCGGTAAACCATGGGCCTGTGAAGTGTGCACGGATCAGTTTCCCTGGTGCGGCGCTTGGGCCATCGGAGTTTCCTGCGCGGGGACGAAATAGGCGAATTTGTAGCTGCCCTTTTTCTGGATAACTCCAGCGCGGAATCCGCTGTAACTCGGATCACTTGCGAACTCCGGCGGCGCGACAAAATAGTTGCCGTTCGGCAAAAATTGCGAGTTCACCACGCGGCCGAGCTCGGGCCAGAGATGGTTATCGTCCCAGTATTTGAAGCAGCCGTAACCATCGCTGCCGGGCTCCCAACTGTAGCCGAAATCATCGGTCATCATCGAGGAAAGCGTGCGCACATCCTTTGCGGCAACGGCTTTTCGCAGGCGTCCGATGAAGGCGACGAACGACGTGTCTTTTACTTTTTGTTCATCTTTGACGAGCTCGTCGGCTTTCTTTTCCTGCTCGGCTTTTTCGGCGGGCGTTTTACAGCCGACTAAGAGCGAAATGAAAACGGCGGCGACGATCAGGTGGAAGCGCATGGGGCAGTGTATTCACGCGCTGGATTTCCGCAACAGCCGGAGAAAAGTGCGGGCGTTCTTGATCGTGTTTCCGTGGGTGATCTTTTCCGAGAAGAAAAAGATACGGAGTCGACGGGGCTCGAACCCGCAACCTCCGCCGTGACAGGGCGGCGCTCTAACCGATTGAGCTACGACTCCAAAAATTTTGGAGAGCGGTCATCTTAAATTGAAAACACTAATCGGCAACCAATTATTTCCGCCCGGCTAGTCGATCGTCGAGAGGAGCAGCTCCTGCATCCAGCCGTAAATTGTAATCTGATAAAGCGCGAGTTCGCGGAGCGAGGTGAGCTGCGGATGGAAGTGCCCGGAGAGTTCTTTGTCGGAGAAGGAATGCCGCGCTGCGAGGACGAGCCGCGCTTGGTTCAACGCGCTCAGCCACGCGTCCACATGGTCGAGAGGCACCTGTAACCGAAATGGAAAATCGTCTTCGCCGTCGGTTTCACAGAGGTTCTCGGCGAGATCGTGTTGCACGCGAGCCACAGCCGTATCGAACTCCGCTCTTAAATCCGGCACGACGTATTCCTGCCAGTCGCGGGATAGTTCATCCGGCGTCAGGCTGGGCGAGGAAAAAAGTCGCGCTTTAGCCGCCGTGTCGTCATCGGGATTTGCCGCGCGCGGAATCTGCCGGATGATCTCGGCGAGGAACGGATCGATGCCGACGAATTCCGCGAAGCTGTCGCCGTGTTGGTAAAATTTCATCGGAGTCAGATTCCCCTCTTAGTCCTTCTCAATCGTCGCCAGCAACAGGAATCCGTGCAACTGCTGGACGATCATTTCGCCCTTCTCGCGCTCACCGGTCCAGACGACGGAACGGCCCGCTTTGTGGACTTCCATCATGTGTTTCTCGGCACGTTTTTTATCAAAACCGAGCACGCGCTGAAAGACCATCGTGACGTAGCTCATGAGATTCACCGGATCGTTGTGCACCACGACATTCCAGGGACGTTCGGTCGATTCCTTGGTCCGCGTTTTTTCCTCTGTGAGCGTGTCAGCCATGCATCCTATCGAAAATCGGCGCGTTTTCGACTTTCGAGCGCATCTTTCGGTCGAAAAACGACGCGATCACCTCGTTGGCGTCGGCCAGTTTTTCCGCAATGCGCCGATCATTCCAATCCGGTGCGCCGGTGCGGAGCTCCATGTAAACGTAGGCCAGCGCGGCGGCTCGTTGCCCGATGGAAAAAACGCCGCAGCGCGCTCCGAAGACTGTCGCCAGATGCGCGGTCGTCGTCCCGTCCTCAGCCGCGCTGCGCAAACGCCCGAGGCATTTCACCCCGGCGGGCACACCTTCGCGGAGCAACAATCGCCCGGCGCGTCCGCTGCCATTGCAATGCAACTCCGATGCGTTTTTCAAAATTTGCCCGTCGCACTCGACCAATTCGCGGCCTTTTCCCTCGCTGCCCGAATGCACCGCATCGGCGAGTCCAGGCAAGATGCCGCCTTGAAAAACCGCGTGCAGCCAGCTCGAAAAACGGTCGTCCACTTTGCGAAAACCCGGGTAATACGTCACTGCCGCCATCGCGACGAGCGCCGGATTCGCCACACGCACGATGCGCTGGCATTCCTCCACCGCACTGATGGCTTCTGGATCGCGCAGTTTTTCCATTTGAGTCCGAACGTTATCACGCCGAACCGCCATTTCAAATTCGGTCGAACGAAAGACCTGTGCTATTCTCGTGGCCGATGCGGATTTCTCGACGCGCTTTTTTGAAGACGACGCTCGGCGCCACCGCTGGCGCGGGCCTCGTTTATCCGACCGTGATCGAGCCTTGGAAGGTCGCCATCGAGAAAATTTCCATCGGACTTCCAGCGTTACCTGCGGCGTTTGTGGGATTCAAAATCGTCCAACTCAGCGACCTGCATTTCCAGCCGTTTACCACGCTGCGGCAGATCCAGCACGTCGTCGCGGTGACGAATTTTTTGAAGCCCGATCTCGTCCTGATCACCGGCGATTTTATTACAAATGGCGCGGGCGCGATGCACATTCTAGCTCCGGAGCTGGCAAAAATTCAGTCGAGTGTTATCGGCTGCCTCGGAAATCATGATCGGCGCGGCGGCGGAAATAGCGTCGCCGATTCGTTGCGTGCGAATGGGATCGAAATGTTAATCAATGAAGGGCGCACTTTTTCCCATCGCGGCGCGGAGATTTTCCTCGCTGGTATCGACTCCGTCTGCAATGGCCGTCCGGATTTGCGCGCTGCGCTGGCCACACGTCCTGCGGAAATGACCACGATCCTGATGGTGCACGAGCCGGATTTTGCCGATCTCATTCCTCACGGAGCGAGCGTGCATTTGCAACTCTCCGGGCACTCGCATGGCGGCCAGGTTTGTCTGCCTCTGATCGGTCCGCCATTTCTCCCGGACTGGGGTCGAAAATATTGGCACGGTCTCCAAACCGTGGGCGCGACGCAGGTTTACACGAATCGCGGCATTGGCACGATCGGGCTGCCCGTGAGGCTCGGCAGCAAGCCGGAAATCACGGAGATAACACTGCAACTCGCCTGAAAATTCCATGGCTGAGATTCTCCGCGAACGACCGGACTTGAACGTCAAACTACACGAAGTTCCGCATCGTCCCGGCGTTTACCTGATGCGCGACCGGCTGAACCGCGTGATCTACGTGGGCAAGGCGAAGGATCTGCGGAAACGGGTCGGCCAATACTTCATGCCGTCGCGCAAAATGACCGCCGATGCGAAGACGCGCGCATTGTTAGATACGGTGTGGGATTTTGAGGTTCACACGGTGAAGAACGAGCCGGAATCGCTTTTGTTAGAAGGAAAGCTGATCAAGGAATACCGGCCGAAATACAATATTAGCTTTCGCGACGACAAACGGTTTTTGTTAGTGAAAGTGGACGTGACGGAAGAATGGCCGCGCTTCCGTTTGTCGCGCAACAAAAAGGATGATGGCGCGCGTTACTACGGACCATTTGCTCACGCGGGAGCGTTGCGCCAGACGCTGGCGTTTATGCGGAAGAAGTTTGGCATACTAACCTTTGGGCGCGGCACGCCGACGGAACGCGAACTGAAGTCTTCGACCTACCAAGTGCCGATGAAGCTAGCTGATATTTCGGCCGCGCAATATCGTCAGCGCATCGATGAAGCTTGCGAGTTTTTCACCGGCCAATCCAAGGAACTGTTAGCACCGCTCGTGGCCGAAATGGAGAAGGCGGCGGCGGCTCTGGACTTCGAGCGCGCGGCTGAACTCCGCAACATGCTCGACGATTTGCGACGCACCACGGCGCCGACGAAACGCTTTACCCGCCATACGCTTCCGAGTCAGGTGAACCCGCAGGACGATTTGTTAGTCTTGAAGGATGCGCTGCAACTCGACCGTCCGCCGATGGTGATGGAGTGCTTCGACATTTCTAACATTTCCACCACGCACGTCGTCGCCTCGATGGTTAGTTTTCGCAACGGAGTTCCAGACAAATCTAACTATCGTCGTTACCGGATTAAAACCGTGAAAGGCCAGAACGATTTCGCCAGCATGGCGGAGGTGGTTAGGAGACGGTATTCGCGCGTTTTGTTAGAAGGTCGCCAACTCGATCCAGACGCTGCGGAATTCTCCCAGGAAAATCCACAGGACGTGATGGAACGCATCGCTAGCACTGCTTCTCCCGTTCGCCTGCCGGACCTCATCATCGTCGATGGCGGCAAGGGCCAACTCTCCTCTGCCTGCAAAGAACTCCAGCGGCTCGGTTTGCACGAAGTCCCCATCATCGGACTCGCGAAGGAGCACGAAGAAATCTATCGCCCGAGTCGTCCGCTACCGCTCGTCCTGCCGCATGATTCGGGTGCGATCCGACTCCTGCAGCGCATCCGCGACGAGGCGCACCGCTTCGCCAATGGTTACCATCAACTCCTTATGAAACGCCGCATCGGTGAAAGCATTTTGGACGATTGCCCCGGCATCAGTCAGAATCGGAAAAATCTCTTGTTAGGTAAATTCGGCTCCGTGAAACGCCTGCGCAAAGCCACCGTCGAACAAATAGCCAGCGTCGAAGGAATCGGATCGAAGTTAGCTGAAAATTTGGTCACCTTCCTCAAGCGCCGCGAAAACCAACCGCTCGGCCAGCCTGGGTTCTAGCTAATCGACAGCCAGCCGACGTTTCTCGTCGCGTGCGGTTAGAAGGCGGGTGCGGCGTTTTTTTGAGCGGAGTTGCAGTGGACTCTGCAAGTTTGTGGGAAAGTGGCGAGCTGCTTCAGTTCTTGCTGGTGGGGATGGGGAATGCTATGGCTTTTGCATGGCTCATCTTTCTGTCGCTGATGTGTTGGCACTGAGTATCCCGGAGCGCATCCAACTGGTGGAAGATATTTGGGATAGCATTGCCGAGGATTCCAGCGAGTCGGTGCAGCTTACCCAAGCGCAACGCGAAGAGTTGGATCGGCGACTGGCAGATTACGAGGCACACCCGGAGGATGGTGTGCCGTGGGAAGAAGTGAAGCGGCGGATTCTCAAACGGAGTTGATGGAGAATGTCATTTTTCGCCCGGCAGCGGCTGTCGAGTTGCGAGAGGCTTATGAGTGGTATGAGCAGCGGGATGTGGGGCTGGGGATGGAATTTATGAGGTGCGTGGAAAGTTGCCTCGAAACGACGAAACGGCATCCGGCGATTTATCCCGTGGTTTATCAGAATGTGCGACAAGGCTTGGTGCGCCGATTTCCCTATTCCGTTTTCTACCTCGTGGCCAAAGAAGAGATCGTGGTGCTTTCCATTTTCCACGCGAAGCGGAATCCGCGAATCTGGCAGCGAAGAGCCTGAGGCGGCAGGCGCTTACGAATAGAGGTATTCGTCGTAACGGTCGCGGTGTCTTGTCGGGCTGAGTGAACTCGAACTCGGATGAGTTTTTTCGCTTTGCGCAGCGTTGGGTTCCTGGACTTCGGGGTATTCGAAGATTTCGCCCTCGTAGTTGCGAATGACGATGCGTTCGTGATCGTGGTGCAGGACGTAACCGGGATTGATCGGGACTTTGCCGCCGCCGCCGGGTGCGTCGATGACGAATTGCGGAACGGCGTAGCCAGTGGTGTGGCCGCGCAGGCCTTCGATGATTTCGAGTCCTTTCGCCACGGAGGTGCGCAGGTGCGAGGAGCCGTTGATGAGGTCGCACTGGTAAATGTAATACGGGCGGACGCGGCACATGAGGAGTTTGTGGACGAGCGCTTTCATGACGGGCAACGTGTCGTTGACGCCTTTCAAGAAGACGCTTTGGTTGCCCAACGGGATGCCGTGGTTGGCCATCAATTCCAGCGCAGCGCGAACTTCGGTGGTGAGTTCGCGCGGGTGGTTCGTGTGGATGCTGACCCAGAGCGGATGGTATTTCTGGAGCATCTGGCAGAGTTTCGGCGTGATGCGTTGCGGCAGAAAAATGGGGACGCGCGTGCCGATGCGGAGAAACTCGATGTGCTCGATTTTTCTGAGTCGAGTTAGAATCGATTCTAGTTTGTCGTCGGAGAAGAGCAGCGCATCGCCGCCGGAAAGGAGGACGTCGCGAATCTCGGTGTGTTCTTCCAAATAGCGGAAAGCCTGCTCGAAATCGGTGTGTAGTTCCTGCTCCCCTACGCCGCTGACGACACGGGCGCGGGTGCAATAGCGGCAATAGGACGCGCAACGGTCGGTGACCAAAAACAAGACGCGATCCGGATAGCGATGGACCAAACCGGGCACGGGCATGTGGCTGTCTTCGCCGCAGGGATCGGCCATGTCGTAGGGCGAGGTCCAGCTTTCTTCGACGCGCGGAATGACCTGGCGCCGGATCGGGCAATCGGGGTTTTCGCGTTCGATGAGGTTGAAATAATGCGGGGTGACGGCGAGCGCGAGTTTGTTGCCGGAGAGGAGGACGCCGGCGCGTTCTTCCTGGGAAAGGACGAGGTGTTTCTCGAGTTGCGCCAGAGTGGTGACGCGATTTTTCATCTGCCATTTCCAGTCGTTCCACTGGTTGGGCGTGGCGTCGGGCCAATAGCCGGGAGCGGAGGAGGTGAATTTCTTTTCGGGCAAGACTTCGCTGGAAGTCGCCTGTAGTTCTATACTCATCGAATTAGGGGCCAAGGTTAAGGTCGGGTGCAGAATTGTCAAATGAACGCGCTTCTAGGATTCATTGAACTAACGTCTCGTGCCTCGGGGCGGATGTTGCTTTTTGAACGACTTTTGCGATTCTGCGGTCTGCGTCTTACCATGTTTTCACGTCTTTTTAGATTCTCTCTTCTGTTTGCTATATCCGGGTTTGCCCTGAATGCGTCAGCCGCGCCGAGCGATCTCGTGCATCAGCTGAATGAGGCTTACGTGAATGTTTTTGAGAAGGTCGCGCCGTCGGTGGTGGTGATCGAGATCGAGAAAGATAGGGCTGTAACTCCGCTCAGTTTGTTGGGCGCAGCGCCGGATCAAGATGGCGATTTGGCTCCGACGCAGCCGGAATTGAGTGAAGGTTCGGGAATCATCTGCAAGTCCGATGGGTTTATTTATACGAATAGTCACGTCGTGGATGCGACGGCGAAGATGACGGTGAAATTGAAGGATGGCCGGTCGTTTTCGGCGCAGCTGGTGGGGAATGATCCGATGTCGGAGGTGGCGGTGATCAAGATCGAGGCGAAGGATTTGGCGGTGGCGGAATTTGCCGACAGCGATGCCGTTCGAGTGGGGCAGATCGCTTGCGTGATCGGGGCGCCGTATAATTTTAAGTATTCGTTTACGACGGGCGTGATCAGTGGCAAAGGGCGAAATGAACTCATGGGCGATTGGAGATGGAGTGGACTCTTCGAGGATTTTCTGCAGACGGACGCTTCGATCAATCCGGGAAACAGCGGCGGTCCGTTGCTAGACATCGACGGAAAAGTGGTCGGCATGAACACGCTGATTCAAGGAATCAACAAGGGCTTGGGTTTCGCGATTTCGTCGAATTTGCTGCAGCGCATCGGAGAGGAATTGATTGCGCACGGCAAAATCGCCCGTCCGTGGCTGGGACTGGGCATCAAGTCGGTCGCGGAAATTTCCAAGCAGTCGAAGAAATATTCGAGCCTGAAAAGCGGCGTGATCGTGCAGAGTTTGTCGAACGACGGGCCGGCTTTTCAGAGTGAATTGCGACCTGCGGATGTGATTTTGAAAGTGGACGGCGTGCCGGTGCAGCAGACGGTCGATTTGCAGCGGGAAGTGCAGAAAAAGAAAGTCGGCCAATCGGTGCAACTCGTCGTCTGGCGCGAAGGCAAAGAGCTGACCATTCCGGTGCGCACAGCGGAGATGCCGTCGAATCTGAACAGCCAGAATCGCAATGAGGAGGAATCGACGCCGCCCGAGGAGCCCGAATCCGACGAGAGTGCGCCGGAGAAAAAAAGTGATCCGAGTTCCAGTGATATCAGTGGGAAGCCGGAGCTCGGGATGGAAGTGCAAGTGCTCACTCCGGAATTGGCGGAGGCGAGAAAGCTGAAGTCAAAAAATGGATTGATCGTGACGGAAGTCAGCCCCGGTAGTGAGGCCGCCGTGGCCGGAGTGCAGGTCGGCGACGTGATTACGGAGATCAATTCTCAACCCGTGCGCGATGTGGATTCCTTTAAGGCCGCCGTGGGAAAAGGAGAGAAAGGAAATTCTAACAAAGGAACGCTCTTGTTTGTAGAACGCGAGTCTGGCAGTGCCTTTCTCGTCTTAAAACCTACGGAGGATTAAAAATAAAAAATAATTATACGACCCTTGTTACTTTCTTCCCGAATATGATACAATTGCCGAACATATGAACCAAAAAATTATCCATCAGATTGGCCGCAGCCAACGCATTAGCATCATCAATCTTCTTAAACGCAGCGAAGGAATGGCCGTCGCGCGCATGTCCGAAAAGCTGGGCATGAGTTACATGGGAGTTAAACAGCATTGTCTTTCATTGCACCGCCAGGGTTACCTGACCACGAAACGCGCGCCCCATTCGGCCGGCCGCATCGGACGTCCTGAGTTGTTTTACATGCTCACGCCGAAGTCGATGGACCTTTTCCCGCAGGTAGATAATCCTTTCACGATTGCGATTCTGGACGCGACGAATTCTCTCTATGGAGCGAGCGCTGGCGAGAAGGTGCTGTTTAAAGTTTACCAAGCTGAACTCTCCCGCCACGAGGCGAAGATCAAAGGCGAAACCCCGACCGAACGCGGCAAATCACTCGCCAAGCTGCGCGATGCTGATGGTTACCTTAGCGAATGGGTCACTGAACCCGGCGGCGTGAAAAAGATCGTGGAGCACCATTCTCCGATCATGGATTTACTGGAAGCCTACCCAAACATCGCCAAGATGGAGGAAGAGATGTTTCGCAAGCTGTTGCGCACGGAAGTGAAGCGCACCGAGAAGAAGGAAGCTGGCCAGTTTATGGCTGAGTTTACTCTCGGTTAATTCAAAATTCCATTGCCAGCAAACGCGAGTCATTCCGTTTGCTGGCAAAAAAATTTCAGCGGAGTTCCATCGGATTCTGTCCGGTCGAAAAACTTCAGCGGAGTTAGAACTCACTCACGCCGTTCGAGACGCTAGAATGGAGGCGGTCCCGGTGTGCCGGTCGGGCCGAAGGTCGTGGCACCCGCGCCGGTGAACGTTCCCGTCGTGCTGCTATTTCCGCCCGAGCCAGTGTAGTTCGGGATGCTGGTGAAAACTTGCGCTGGAAGCACCCCTGCGACTTGGACCTGGACACCGTTCTGGACGGTGACCGTGTTTGCCGAGAGGACTTTTTGAGTCGCGTTGCCGCCTAATTGCGTGTTGCCCGTGAACGTGATGGAGCCATTGGTGCTGCCGCCGTAGAGTTTCATCGTGGTGTCTGCCGAGAATTTACCTCCGTTAATCACGAGTTGCCCATTGCTGCCGATGGCGCCAATCCGCACGGTGTCGGCCATGATCGTGGCATTGTTCAATGTGATCCGGTTGCTGGCGCCGGAAGCCTGAAGTGTGACAACGCCCCGGCTGGCTACGACGAGGCCGCCATTGACGAGAATGTTCGAGCCCACGGTCTGGATATCGATGCGACCGCCGGGGCCGGGAGCGGCTGCATTGAGAAGCGAAAGGAGTTCGCCGCTATTCGAGATGACGACGCCATTTCCGCCAGAGCGGTAGCTCGTAACAGAGATCGCACCCCCGGAGGCGCTGATTCGTCTGGAACTCGCATCATCCGAGGCGACCTGGACGCGGGAATTGACCTGCACGGAAGCGGTGGCGGCAAACAGGGACACCGAGCCCCCCGCGCCGCCGTAGACCGGATCTGTAGCACTGGGTTTATTCGGGCCGGTATCCGCCATGATCGGGGTGTTGACGATCAGATCGCCCGTGGATGTCTGCGCAAAAAAGCTGCCGCCATCGGAGCCCGGTCCAAATGTGGCGACGTTTTCACGACCGCGCATTCCAGGCGGCCGATACTCGCCAGTATTCTCGCCGAAGGTTACGCCCGCTGGAAATTTTGCGGAATACAACCCCATCAGATCGGAATTGGGTGCGACGAGCGATTCCTGAGTGATCTGATAACGGTCGACCGTCAAAGCGGAATCTCCGTCGCTGCTTTGCCAATCGTAAACCGCGATGGTGAATGTGGAATTTCCCGCCTGGATGAACGGCGTGACCTCCAATTTCAGGGTGAGCCAATCGGTGCCTGCGAGGAAGCCGCCAACGTTTTGCCGAGCGATCGGCGTGAAGGTTGTGCCGCCGGTCTGAAGTTGATTTCGGGTGAGCTCGTAGGTGACGGACATTCCATTCGCACCCGAAAGGACGAAGACGGCGCGGTCGTTGTTCCCGGTGCCTTTGTTGATTTCGTTGGTTAGAAAACGGTAGTCAAATTCCACAAACGAGCGACCGCCGGAAGCCATTTGAGTTGGAGTCAACTGTAAGGTGCTCGTGCCGAGCGTGGCGGTGTATGGATTGCCGTTCGGAGCAGTGCCGCCTGTGGAAAGAACGCCGAAAGTGGTGCCGAAAGTCGGGAGGACAGTGGTGCCGCCGGAAGCATCGGGCAAGGCGCTGACGAGACGTGCGTTCCCCGGTAAAGTTGGATCGATCTGCGCCATTGCGTCATTTCCGAAAATATCGGTCGAGCCCGCGAATTTGAACGCGGCCAGATCGTTCTCACGAGGGATTGGCGGCGTGGGGCTCGGAGTTGGCGTCGGCTTCGGAGAAACGTCTGGCGTCGGTGTGGGCGTCAACGGGGAAGTCACCTGAACCACGGTTTTTGGAATCGTCGAATCGCGCACATGCTCACGCTCGTCTGTTGAATCAGCCATCACGACGGTTGTTCCGCGTCCATTGATAAAGAGGTTCGTCTCGATCAGGTCGCCGAGCGTTTTTCGTTTCCGTTGTTCGGCAATTTCGATATCGATCAAACCCAAATCCAAATTTCTCCGATGCGAAATCCAGATGCTGTTATCGACCAGCTTCGAGGTCTCCATCACGGTCTGGATGTCGAAATCCACCACCTCGGGAATCTCCGTCGCGTCGTCAGCCATGATCAGCATCTGACCCGGACCAATAATAATCGACTCGCCCATTTTGCCTTTTAGCCAGACTTTGAGATGGCCTTCCAGAACCATCGCTTTGATGTATCCGTGCGGCTTGCGATGCCGATTGGCCTCGGATTTTTTCAGGTCATCCGGCACCACGGGAGCTGGGGTGTGCTCAAAAAGAATCGTCGTCCCAGTCACCGCCGCCGTTACCGCCGCCGTCCGAATCGTCGCCCCGCCGGCATTCTTCGGGACTTGTAAAAGGATCGTGCCCTGGTTGAGGTCCATATTGCGACTGCCATCCTCGAAGTTGAAAACGGTATTGGCTCCCAGTCGAGTTAGAGTCGAATCTGCGAAGACCAGTTCGGCTCGCGATTTCTGGCCCGTGCGCACGCCCAGCTTGCCCTCGACCACGTCGTTCACGATCGCCGACCGTTCCCCCTGCCCCGGCTGAATGATGCCGACTTGGTTGATGATCTGCGTGACTGCCGCCTTCTTCAGCGGCTCCGCAGAAAGATTCCCAGCCATCACACTGGCCAGGGCGAAACACAAAAACGAACGGGTAATTTTCAAAGCAAAATTCCTTTCTTAAAACTTCCAACTCACAAAAAACCCGACGCTCGTATTCAGCGCCTGGTAATCAAAACCACGCCGGTTCGAGTCGTTAAACGTCCCGCCCACGGTCGCATTGGCGCTCAGCCATTTCGTTAAATTATAGCGCGCCGCCAGTTGCACGGCCTGGTTCACATCCTCTCGATTCAACTCGGTGTAATGGAAAAAACCGAGCCGATAAAACAAGTCGAGTTCCAGGTTTCTCGCCAGCCGCACATGATAGCCCGTCAACAACGTAAACTCATCGCGCGCTGCCTCTTCCGGATCGCTCCAGCCGACTTGCGCCGCTCCGACAACGTAGAAGTAATGCGCCCGACTAAGAATGAAATTGCGAGACAGCGACAGCGTTACCCGTTCGTCCGAAAAAATTTCGTCCCCATAACCGTCCGAGGTCAGGCGATCGTAGTTAAACTCCAACCCGGCGTTGATCCCGTAGAAAAACCACAGGTTGTAAGTGAGCCCCGCCCCGATCGTCAGGCTCTCGAAATTGAGCTCGTCAAACTTGTCGTAGCGGAAAACATCCTGCCCGACGTGGATATTTCCGAGGAGATAATTTCCAAAACGCGGCGCGTAGATCGCCCCGACCGTCGTCCGCCAAAACCAATCTTCCTGCTCGAAGTTCTCCGCGAGACCGACGTTCGACGTGTAAACCGCGTCCGAGCCGAGATAAATCGAGAACGGCTGATAAACATTCCGCGACTTTAAAATCACCTGCTGACCCAGATCTTCATCGCCCGGGCTTTGCGCCGCGAACACCGGCATGGTGTTGTTCGGCGACGTCTCTTCCGGAGGTAAGGATGGAACTCCGTTGGAAAATTGCCGCGACTGCTCGATCTGCGGCGATTGCGCAAAAGTGGTGCCGACCACGGCCAGCATCGCCAGCACCGAACAGAGCGTAGAAGTTTTCACAGAGCAACGATGGGAAATCGCAGCCACGCGGTCAAGCCGCAAATAGCCGCGCCATTGTGAACGAATCCAACAATCCAATTTTGAAACCTCCGCAATCTGGACGATTCCGTGCAACCGTTTAATCGCCAAACACGTTTCAGGTGTGGCAGATATCCCTCCAACTCCCGTGAAAAAATTTCTCATCCTCCTCCCGCTCCTCGCCGCCTTCCAGACCAGCTACGCGGTGGAAAAGTTGGTCGGCACGACGGTTTCATTCAACACCACGGACCCTATGTGGCCAACCAGTGGCGGCCCCTCGGCTTGGGCGTATGTCGGCCAGGTGGATAAAGGCAGCGCCTTCCAAGCCAGTGGCACTTATTTACGAAATGGATGGGTATTGACCGCAGCCCATGTGGCCCCGGCAAATTTCACTCTTGGCGCGACCATCTACACCTATGACGGCAATACCCAGACGTTTGGAACAGCCGATATTCGTGTTTTCCATCTTACCATCTCGCCAAACCTTGCAGACCTCGCGATTTCCGGAACCCCACCCGCAGCCCTATCGCCGGTGAACCCTGGTGAGCAAGCTGGAATTATTGGGTACGGTGGTGGTGTCGGCGAAACTTGGGGCCTCAATACCGTTACGAAAAACAACCAAGTTGTTACGGTCACGGTCGGTGGAACAACTTACACGAGCACCGATTTCATTACCAACTATGGAACAACGACTGCGGGCGGCAACTCAGCCACCAACGATTATGTACTGGTTGGAGGCGATTCTGGCGGCGGCGATTTTGTCCAGCGTTCCGGCGTTTATAACCTGGTCGGAATCAACGAGGCGGTCGACGGAAGTAACAACTCTTACTTTGTCCAACTCAGCACTTACAAAACGCAAATCGACGCCGTCACGGCAACGCCAGAGCCGTCCACTTGGGCGATGCTCGGGTTAGGTGGATTATTGGGCGCGGTCGTTCTGTATCGCAGACGTCGAATTGCAGAATAGACTGCAACTCGCCTGAAAATTTCGCCACAAAAAAGGCAGACGTCCGATCTCTCGGAGTCTGCCTTTTTTTGAGTCGAGTGAGAGCGGAATCTAGTAGGAAGCCTGGCTGCCTTTGATGTTCTTTTTCGCGATGAACGGCATGAGGCCACGGAGGCGTTCGCCCGTTTTTTCGATGCTGTGTTTCTCTCCAGCCTTCAGGAGCGCGTTGTAGTTTTTCAAGCCGCCCTTGTATTCGGCGACCCATTCCTTGGTGAATTTCCCGGTCTGGATTTCCTTGAGGATTTTTTTCATCTCCAGCTTGGTCTTCGCATTGATAATCCGCGGTCCGCGAGTGATGTCGCCGTATTTTGCGGTCTCGGAAATCGAGAAACGCATTCCAGAAATGCCGGACTCATAGACGAGGTCGCAAATGAGTTTCAGCTCATGCAAGCACTCGAAATACGCCATTTCGGGCTGATAACCCGCTTCGACGAGCGTTTCGTAACCGGCCTGAATGAGGGCTGCAGCGCCGCCGCAAAGAACGGCTTGCTCGCCAAATAGATCAGTCTCGGTTTCTTCCTTAAAAGTCGTTTCGATCACGCCTGCGCGGGTCGAGCCGATGCCTTTGGCCCAGGCGAGCGCGGTTTTTTTGGCGCGTTTGGAGACGTTTTGCGCAACGGCAATGAGCGCTGGCATGCCTTTGCCTTCGGCGTAGAGGCGGCGAACCATGTGGCCGGGGCCTTTTGGCGCGACCATGATGACGTCGATCTCAGGATGCAGATCGATCAGGCCGAAATGAACGGAAAGACCGTGGCTGAACACGAGCGTTTTGCCTTTGGCGAGATTCGGATGAATGTCGTTGTTGTAAACGTCGGCCTGCTTCATATCCGGCACGGCGATCATAATGACGTCCGCTGCTTTCACCGCGTCGGCGGTGCTGAGGACTTTGAAGCCTTTTTCTTTCGCGACTGCGGCGGATTTTGATCCGGGATAGAGCCCAATCACGACTTCGACGCCGCTTTCCTTCAGGTTCAGCGCATGGGCGTGGCCTTGGGAGCCGAAGCCGATCACGGCGCAAATTTTGTTGTTCAGGATGCCGAGGTCGGCGTCTTTGTCGGTGTATACTTTAGCGGGCATGGTGTGTGTTTTTTAAAAAAGTGAGCGGAGTTAGAGTCTATTCGATGCGGGCCAGGGCGACTTTCCCGGTGCGGGTGATGTCGCTGACGCCGAAGCCTTCCATCAGCTTGAGAAACTTGTTGATCTTGCTCTCGTTGCCAGTGATTTCGATGGCCAGTTTCTTATGTTGCACGTCGATGATTTTGGCGCGGAAAATGTCGCAGATCTGAATGACCTCAGGCCGGTTTTTCGCATCAACGGCGACGCGCATCATCACGAGTTCACGATCCACATATTCGTCGTCGTGGAAGTCCTGAATCTCGATTACGTCGATCAATTTATTGAGCTGTTTCGTGACCTGCTCGAGAACGTTGTCGTCGCCGCGAACGACGATGGTCATGCGCGAAGTGTTATCGCTGCTCGGGCCGACGTTGAGAGAATCAATGTTAAATCCGCGCCCGCTGAACATGCCGGCTACGCGAGCGAGAACGCCGAATTTATTCTCGACGAGGACAGAAATGGTGTGGCGCATACGGGCCGCAAACTGTGGGGAGGAATGTCTGGTTCGTCAACGGAAAAAGCGGTGCGCAACAAAACTGATTCGAGTTCCAGTGTATTCTCTTCCGCGACTGCCGGATTCGTGTTTTCCTCCCGCGATGCTCAAACTACCGCCCGGCCCATTCGAGGCTTTCATTTTCGATGTCGATGGCACGATGGCCGACACAATGCCGCTCCATTTCGTGGCCTGGACTCACGCCCTTGGGAAATGGTCGGAGTTTTTCCCGGAGGACGTTTTCTATTCCCTCGGTGGAACGAAGACGGATCGCGTTGCTGAGATCGTTCGCGAGCGAGCCAATGCGAGTTTCTCCGTGGACGACATCGTTCATCAGAAAGAAGCCTACTTCTTGCAACACCTCGGCGAAGCGGTCCCGATTCCGCCAGTAATTCAGGTGATCAACGAATGGCGCGGCAAGATTCCCATGGCCGTCGCATCGGGTGGTTTTCGCCGGGTGATCGACGAAATTTTGAGCGGACTTGGATTGGATTCTACCTTTGAAGTCCGCATCTGCGCCGAAGACGTCGTCCATGGGAAACCCCATCCCGAGCCATTTCTAAAAGCCGCCGCAAGTCTCGGCGTGGACCCGCAGAAATGCCTCGTCTTCGAGGACAGCCCCACCGGGATCGCCTCCGCCCAAGCCGCTGGTATGCAGTGGATCGAGATTACCCGCGAAACGCGCTAGATTACTGGAACACGCCGCCGTTTTTTCAGCGGAGTTCCAGTCGATTCACCGTGATTTGTTAGTAGATCCGGTTTGTAGAAAGAGGATCGAACAAATGAGCTTTCGCCGTGTTGATCGTGAACATCATGCGATGGCCGACTTCACGGCTGTCTACAATGGTTTGCGTCCGGCAAATCGCCGTGTGCACACCGCTTTGCAGATAGATATTGGTCTCCGCGCCCATCGGCTCGATGATGTCGGCGATTGCCTGAAAACTATCCGGCGTCGGCTTCACTTGACCACTGACTAGTTCCACATCTTCAGGGCGCACCCCGAGGACGATTTCCTTATCGACGAACGCTTTCGCCGCAGGACGATCCGTGAAGCGCACTTTGATCGAGCCGTTCTGATTTTCCTCGAAAACCAGCTCGTTATTTTTCTGTTTCAGCACGCCGCGAATAAAATTCATCGGCGGACTTCCAAGGAAACCTGCGACAAACAAGTTCACCGGCTCGTGATAGATTTTTAGTGGCTCGTCGATCTGCTGAATGACGCCCTCCTTGTCGCCCGTCGCAGGATCTTCGATCGCCGCCATCACGACAATGCGGTCGCCCATCGTCATCGCCTCGACCTGGTCGTGCGTCACGTAAATCATCGTGGCCTGCAGCCGCTGGTGCAGCTTGATAATTTCGGTGCGCATCTGCACGCGCATCTTGGCGTCGAGATTGGAAAGGGGTTCGTCGAAAAGGAAAACTTTCGGCTGTCTAACAATCGCGCGACCGACGGCGACGCGTTGACGTTGTCCGCCAGAGAGCGCTTTCGGTTTGCGGTCGAGATATTCCTCGATGCCGAGAATGGCGGCCGCGTCTTTCACACGCTTGGCGATTTCCGCCTTGGGGTATTTCCGCAACTTCAGTCCGAACGCCATGTTTTCATAGACGCTCATGTGCGGGTAGAGCGCGTAGTTTTGGAAGACCATCGCGATGTCGCGGTCTTTCGGCGGGATGTTATTAATGACGCGGTCGCCGATGGAAATCTCGCCTTCGGAGATTTCTTCCAGCCCTGCGATCATGCGCAGCGTGGTGGATTTTCCGCAGCCGGATGGGCCAACGAAGACCACGAATTCGCGGTCTTTGACTTCCAGATTGAAGTCGCGGACGGCCTTGACGCTTTTACCTTTTTCGCCTTCGTAAATTTTGAATACGTTCTTGAGGGATACTTTTGCCATTAATATTTTGAGTTAGGATTTTTGCCCGCGAATTTGAGTCGGCCAATGGGCAGTCAGCGGACTGTTAAAAGGCAATCCTACAAAAAGACTCCAGCCGTGGTCAAACCAGAGTTCGGTCTAACTCGACTCAGTCTCCGGCCTCGATCTCTACCAGCAACGTGCGTAGAAAGCGGCAGGCCATTTTCCCCGACTCTGTGCGCAAATTCGGCTCAAACTGCGCCAATAATTTTTTCGCCGTCTCCATCGTCTTCGGCATCTTCGGACCACGCGCACGATCCGTCACGTTGTCGTAGCAATCGGCCAACTTGATGATCTGCACGATCTCAGGAGCCGCGCCCAACCGGGCAAAATACTCCGTCTCGCGTTCGCTTTTTGGAAGCATCGCATTCTTTGTTAGCGCGACCACATAATCGGCAACCGTTTTTCCAAAATCATCGGCGAGTTCGTCGTAATCCGTGTCCGTATCTTCCAAAGTATCGTGCAAAAATGCGGCGGCCAAAGCCGATGGATCGTCAACGCCATAAAGATCGCGCAACACGAAACTAACACGAGTCACGTGCGAAAAATACGGCGTTACTCCATCCGCGCGAGTCTGCGAACGATGCTTGCGGGCAGCAAAAGCAGCTGCGCGAAGCACGGGATGAATCGAATGGCTCGGCATGGTTAGAGATAAAGTGCTTCGTTAGCTAAAACTCCGGCCGGAACTAACCTGGATTCCACCGACGTGTTCTCAATCCTAACATCGCCGACGATCTTCACGTTGGCCGAAAATTGCACGGGGCCTTTCACAGTTAGTTTGTCGCAACCTAACAACGATGGGGCCCCATTCGGAATCGCGACATCCAACTGATCGACAAACTTATAGTTAGCATCGAGATCGACGAATGGCGGCTTTCCTTTCCGGAATGCTGCTAACACCAAGCGTGAATCATTAGTCACCTCGTAAGCATCGGATCGTAACGCCAACAAATCCGCCGTCGATTTGACCGGCGCAAAACGTTCGCGCGAGACTTCGATCGCACCCGAATCAGAAAACGCTCCAATCGCTGCGCCCATTGCAGTTTCCAACTGATAAACTTTCGGCGAAGCACTGTCGCGCGGATCAACCGTCTTCGTATTCCGAATCATCGGCAACGGCAGCACGCCGCCATTGGCTAACATCGCTTCTTTCAGGCGATCCAGTCGGATCCAGAGATTGTTAGTATTGAAGAAACGATGCTTCTCAATGTTCTGAAACTCGTCCATATCCGCTTCCGAACATTGTGCAGATTCCCGGAGTAAAAGTTTGCCTGTGTTAGCATCCTTCGCCAAGTGACCGCCTTTGCGATCCGCATTAGTCCGCTTGGTCACTTCCATCAAAAACGACAGGTCACTGTTAGCAAAATATTGTAAAATCGCCGTTTCCAAAGTTGCGCCTAAATTGTCGGCGTTCGAGACAAATAAATATCTAACTCCGCTCTCTAACAATCGATCCAACAACCCCGAGCCTAACATCGATGGATAAATGTCCCCGTGCCCCGGCGGACACCATTCCAGCGCCGGATTTTCCGGCCAATCCATGGGCGCGAGCGTCTCGACCGATAGCTTTGGAACTCGATTCTGCAGCAGCTCCAAATCGGTTCCTAACTCGGGATATTTCTTCAGGAAATTCAGCGTATCCGCACTTGTGGAAAAGCTGTTCATCAATAGAAATCTAACTCGACCCTGTTTTTGTAGATGTAGGATTTGCAGCGCGATTAAATCGAGAAACGTCAACCCGTCGCGAATCGGCAGCAGCGACTTCGCATTTTCCAATCCCATGCTAGTACCGAGGCCGCCGTTCAGCTTGATCACCACCGTCTTTTCCAGCAGCCCGGCGGCGCGCACACTGGACTGCAACTCGTCTGCTTTCGGTAGTTCCGTCACCGGCGAAATCTCGCTCTCGGCGATCAACCCCGTCGCGTTCGCCTTGAGTTGACTGTAACTCGCCTGAAAAGCGCCAATCGCCGATTCACTCAACCCCTCCGCCTGCATTTTTTCTCGAATTCGCTCTTCCATCGCCACATCGTAATAGCCGTGACACCGCTCTGGCAACCCCGCACCCCACCCGATTTGGCGGCGGCGCGTGAACTGGCTCGGAGTCTAAAAATCCCGCTTGCCCTCGCCCCGCTCCTTTGCCGTCACGGACTGAGAGAGGAAAAAGCGGCAACTGATTTCCTTCATCCTCGACTGAAAAATTTGTCAGATCCGTTCCTCCTGCCCGACATGGAAAAAGCGGTTGAACGCATTTTCCGCGCAATCGATTCTGGAGAAAAAATCGCGCTTTACGGAGACTACGATGTCGATGGCGTGACCTCGCTCACCATGCTTCGCCGAATGCTCGCGCAATACGGAAACACCGCCGAATGCTTCCTGCCGCATCGCGTGGATGAAGGCTACGGCCTCTCCTCCGATGGCATCGCACGTTGCCTTGCGGAACACGCGCCGAAGCTACTCATCGCCGTCGATTGCGGCACGAGTTCAGCGCAAGAAATTTCTGAGCTGAGTTCCAGTCATATCGACGTCATCGTTTTGGATCACCACGAATGCAGCGGCGAATGGCCCATTTGCGCAGCGGTGGTAAACCCGAAGCGCGGAAATGATTTTCACGACCTCTGCAGCGGCGGCTTGGTTTTCAAAACGTGTCATGCATTGTTAAAAAAACGACCGCTGCCAGACTTCGATCTGAAATCATTTCTCGATCTCGCCGCGCTCGCCACGGTCGCCGATTTGGTCCCCCTGATCAGTGAAAACCGATTGTTAGTCCGCCACGGTTTGCGACGGATGGAAGAGTCGAGTTGGATCGGAATCCGCGCTCTGATGGAAGTCGCCGGAGTGAGCGCGCCGCTGAATGCGTCGGACATTGGTTTCCGACTCGGTCCCCGTTTGAATGCTGCCGGTCGCCTCGGCACCGCGCAGGCCGCGCTGGATTTGCTTTCGACGGATGACCCGGATGAAGCCCGTATGTTAGCTGCCGAATTGCACAGTCAGAATGCGGAGCGTCAAACCATCGAAAAACAGACGCACCAGAGTGCGATGGAACTCGTTTCAAAATCCGACGCGGCGGCCATTGTCGTTGGCGCGCGCGGCTGGACGCCTGGCGTCGTCGGGATTGTGGCGGCGAGATTAGCGCGTCATTTTCACCGTCCGAGCGTGGTCATTGCCTTCGATGAAAATGGATTGGGCAAGGGCAGCGGGCGCAGTGTGAGCGGAGTTTCACTTGTATCTGCGCTGGCAAGTTGCGCGTCGCTTTTGGAGAAATTTGGCGGTCACGAAATGGCCGCCGGCCTCACCATTCGCGAGGAAAACCTGGCCGAGTTTTCAGTCGAGTTCGAGCGCACTGTGGACGCACTGTTGCACGCCGACGACCGTATTCCCCGGCTGCATCTCGACTGTGAGCTAACATTTTCCGAAATCAACGATCATCTCTGGAATTCGCAAAGTCACTTCGAGCCGTTCGGCATGGCAAATCCGCGACCGATGTATTGGGTGCGCGGCGTTCATCCTGCACGTCCGCCGCTGGTGATGAAGGAGAGACATCTACGGCTGGTTTTACGCGACCGCGAGATGGAGCGGAGTGCGATCTTTTTCGGCGGAGCCGCCGAGCCGTTGCCGCCGCCGCCGTGGGATGTGGCGTTTCATTTGGAGTCGAATACGTATCGCGGCGAAACTTCAGTCGAGTTGCATGTGACTCACATCCGGCAGTCGATCTAACCATGCTAACCATGGAAACTCCGCTCGTCGAAGCGGCCCTACAGAATCAACTCAAACTCCTCTCACGTTTGGGCCTCGAAACGGTCGGAGACGTGCTCTCGCATTACCCGAAACGTCACGAAGATCGCACGAGGTTTGACCAATTTCCCAACTCGGAAATGGAGCGTCCCGTTTGCATTTGCGGAATGGTTAGGAAAACGAATCTGCGGCGCTTTGGCGGGTTTAAAAAAATGTTCGACGCGGTGATCGAGGCCGACGAGGCGAGCATTCTTTCGAGTCCGATCACGCTCCGTTGGTTTAACCTGCATTACGTTCAAAAAATGATCGCGGTCGGTCAGCGGGTTGTCGTTTTTGGGCGTCCGCGCATTCGAGGGAAATTGCTCTGCATCGAGCATCCAGAATTTGAAATTATCGAAGACGCCAGTGATGAACAGGATGCCTCGCTCAACTTGGAGCGGATCGTGCCGATTTATCCGGCCACTGAAGGGATGACTCAACGGGCGTTTCGCAAGCTCGTAGATTTGCTTCTAACTCGACTGGAACCACTACCCGATTTGTTGCCCGATGGCCTGAGCGAAACGGGACGCGACCGCTCAGTGCGTAACATTCATTTTCCGCCAGATGCAGAGTCGCTGGAAGACGCGCGGCGTCATTTGGTGCTGACGGAGTTTTTTTCATTGCAGTTACAGGTTGCTCGTCGGCGTTCGCAAACGCATGCGCTACCGGGTGCGCCCCATTGCGGCACGGGGAAATTGCTGGGTCGCCTGCTGCACGGACTTCCGTTCCCGCTCACCGGCGCGCAGGAACGTGTCATTCGCGAGATTCGCGCCGATCTGGCCGCGCCGCATCCGATGAACCGTCTGCTGCAAGGCGATGTCGGTTCCGGGAAAACTTTCGTCGCCATGGCGGCGATTCTATTGGCGATTGAAGCCGGATTTCAGACCGCGCTGATGGCTCCGACACAGATTTTGGCGGAGCAACATTATCTAAATTTTACGCAACTGCTCAAGCCGCTAGGTATTCACGTCGCGCTTCGCACCAGTGCACGACGCGAAGGCTCCGAATCGCTCCCGCTCTTTTCCAGAATCGATTCTGACTCGCCTCAACTTTTTATCGGAACTCATGCCCTGCTCTACGACTCGGTGGAGTTTTCCAATTTGGGCCTCGTCGTGATCGATGAGCAGCACAAATTCGGCGTGCTGCAGCGGGCGAAATTGATCTCGCGTCGGCCCACGCCGGACGTTCTCGTAATGACGGCGACGCCAATTCCGCGCACGCTGACGATGACGGCTTACGGCGATCTCGACGTTTCGATCCTGGACGAATTGCCGCCGGGGCGCGGACGGATCAAGACGGAACTTCGCGAAGAGGGAACGCTGAAAGATTCATCCAAGTTCAAGTCCTATCTGGCAGCTGGAAACCAGGCTTACGTCGTTTGTCCGCTGATCGATGAAGGCGAAAGATCGGATGCCAAAGCGGCCACGCAAGAATACGAAAAATGGTCTGCGTTTCTTCATCCGTTGAAGTGCGAACTGCTGCACGGCCGCATTCCACCGGAAGAAAAAGACGCGATTATGCGACGGTTCCGAGCGAACGAAACACAGGTCCTCGTCGCCACGACCGTGATCGAAGTTGGCATCGATGTGCCGAATGCTACGGTGATGATTATCGAGGACGCGGAGAAATTTGGTCTCGCGCAGTTGCATCAATTGCGCGGGCGCATTGGACGCGGGGCGAAGACGTCGTTTTGTATTCTGCTAACTCGCTCGAAAGATCCGGCGGCCCTCGAAAAACTCCGCATGCTGGCCGCGACGACCGATGGTTTCGCCATTGCCGAGGCGGACCTGAACTTGCGCGGTCCGGGCGATATTCTGGGCACGGCCCAGAGCGGATTGCCGCCGCTGAAAATCGGCAACATCCTCCACGATCGCGACCTCATGCTCCTCGCCCGCCAGAGTGCGATGGAACTCGTCTCAAAAGATCCCCACTTTGAGTTGCCGGAGAATCAACGTTTTCGCACTTTGACTGTCGAAACGAGCAAGCCGACTCTTTCGCACGTTTCCTAAATCATGAAAAGCTTCCTTCGATTCCTCCTTTTTGTCCTCGTTCTGGCGCTTGCCGTCTCGGTATTTTACATTCAGCGAAATCGAAAATCGGCGGGGCATTCCACGAATTGGCGGTCGGAAAAATTCACTCCAGCCGATGCACCGAAGCTGGGGGAAGGCGATCTGGAGATATTGTCCCGACTCGATTCAGAATATAAAAAACTTTCCAGCGTCGTCATTCCATCGGTGGTCAGCATCACGACTTCCAAGCGAATCGATGTGCAGCAGCCGCTCGATCCACTGGAATATTTCTTTGGTCGTCGACGTCAGGGACGGTCGCGTCAGCAGGTGCAATCGTCGCTCGGCTCCGGGTTTATTGTGAGTAAGGAAGGCCACGTGGTGACGAATAATCACGTGATCGAAAACATGGATGAAATCCAGGTGCAGCTTGCTGACGGGCGAACTGCTCCGGCAAAAATTCTCGGCGCAGATCCACAAACCGATCTTGCGGTTTTGAAAATTGAATTGCCGAATATCACGCCGTTGGCGTTGGGAAATTCCGACGATGTGCAGGTCGGCCAGTTGGTTTTCGCGATCGGAAATCCATACGGGTTACAGGAGAGTGTGAGCCAGGGAATCATCAGCGCGAAGGGTCGAAAGGCGACATCGGACAGTCTGATTGAGGCATTTCAGACCGATGCGGCGGTCAATCGCGGCAACTCGGGCGGGCCATTGGTGAACATTCGCGGCGAAGTCATCGGCGTGAATAGCTCCATCTTTTCTGAGTCGGGAGGGAATCAAGGCATCGCGTTTGCGATTCCGTCGAACACGGTTAAAAACACGGTGGAGAGCGTTGTTTCCCGGGGAAAAGTGGTGCGCGGTTATCTGGGCGTGACGATGCAAGTGGTCTCGCCGGAACTCGCGAGTCAGGTCGGTGCGACGGGCATGGAAGGCGTGATGGTGGAGGAAGTCGTGGACGGTTCTCCAGCGGACTTAGGGGGAATTCAGCCGGGTGATATTATTAAGAAATTTAATGGCAAGGAGATCGCTGATCCCGTGTCGCTGCGGAATAACGTGGCTCAGGTCGCGATCGATTCCACGGTGGAATTAGCGGTCGTTCGGAATAATCAGGAGAAGAAATTGAAGGTGAAGATTGTGGAGCAGCCGGAAAATTATGGTGCGCTGGCTTCACGGCAACAGCGTCGGCAAGCTCCGACGATTCCGGGTTTACGCGGAAATCCAACGCAGCCTATGCCGAATGTTCCGGCGCCCGCACAAGCGTTGTCTGGAATCGAAGTGGCCGAGACTGAGGATGGCGCACCGGGCGTTTTGGTGGTTGCCGTGGATGAGACGACGCCAGCGGGGCGGAAGTTGCAGGCGGGAGATGTGATCCAGGAAATCAATCGCAGCCGAATTACGTCAGTGGACGAGTATAGGGCGCTGGTTAGCACGCTGAATCCTACTGCGAATCAAGTGCTGCTTGTGGTGCGCGGGCGTCAGAAATCGTTTGTGGTCATTCCTGCGAAATAGAAATTTCTCATTCGAGTTGCATCGGATTCTGCCACGGATGTAGCCGCAGAATCCGATGCAACTCCGCTGAAAAACAAAAAAGCCGGATCTCGCGATCCGGCTTTTTGTTGAATGCGTTGAGGGTTAACCGACAGCGGTTTGGAACTCCTCGACGTTGTCCTGTTCGTCGGAAACGTCTTCGAAGGTCTCGACCATCTCCACCGTTTTCGTGTTGCGATAACCGGGGAAGCCGGTGCCCGCAGGGATGAGGTGGCCCATGATGACGTTCTCTTTGAAGCCGCGCAGGATATCGATTTTGCCCAAGGTCGCCGCTTCGGTAAGGACACGAGTGGTGTCCTGGAACGACGCTGCGGAGATGAACGAGTCGGTCTCGAGCGAGGCTTTGGTGATGCCGAGCAGAACCGGACTGGCTTCCGCAGGTTTGCCGCCTTTTTCGATGACTCTCGCATTTTCGGCCTCGAATTCGAGTCGGTCAACTTGATCGCCCCAAAGGAGGCTGCTGTCGCCGGGTTCAGTGACTTTCACTTTGCGAAGCATCTGACGAACGATGATTTCGATGTGCTTGTCGTTAATTTCGACGCCTTGCAGACGATAGACTTCCTGCACCTCGTTGACGAGATGCTCCTGGAGCGCTTGCGGTCCACAAACGTCGAGGATGTCGTGCGGCGGAACGGGTCCGTCGGTTAGCTGGGAGCCTTTTTTCACGAAATCGCCCTTCGAGACGATGATGTGCTTGGCGAGCGGGACGAGGTGTTCTTCCTCGGCACCGGTGTCGGCGTCCTTGACGATGATCTTGCGTTTGCCGCGAACGGTTCCTGCGATTTCGACGACGCCGTCGATCTTGGCGATCTCGGAAGCGTCTTTCGGACGGCGAGCCTCGAAAAGCTCCGCGACACGGGGAAGACCACCGGTGATGTCCTTGGTTTTTGCGATTTTACGAGGCGTTTTGGCAAGGAGTTGACCGCCCTGGACTTTTTTGCCTTCGGCCACGGAAATGTGGGCTCCGGCAGGAATGGAGTAGCTGGCAATGATTTCGCCGCCATCGCCGATGATGACGATCTGCGGGTGAAGATCTTCTTTGTGCTCGATAACGACCGTGCCTTTGACGCCCGTTTGCTCATCCACGTCGGTCTTGACGGTGACGCCACGGATCATGTCGCGGAACTCAACGGTGCCCGGTTTCTCGGTGAGAATTGGCACGTTGTAAGGATCCCACTGAACGAGCGTGTCGCTTGGTTTGACCTTGCTGCCGTCGGCGAATGCGATGACCGCGCCAATGACGACGTTGTGTTTTTCCAATTCGCGACCGTCTTCGGCGAAGACTGCGACCGCGCCGTTTTTGTTGAGGACGATCCAGTTTCCATCGAGGGATTGAACAACGCGGAGGTCAATGAAACGTAACTCGCCTTTGTTTTTGGCCTTGATGATCGGCTGTTTGAAGGTCTGCGAGGCAACGCCACCGATGTGGAAGGTTCGCATCGTGAGCTGGGTGCCGGGTTCGCCGATGGATTGGGCGGCAATGATGCCGACCGCTTCACCGAGGCGAATGAGTCCGCCGGTCGCAAGGTTGCGTCCGTAGCAGAGTGCGCAAACGCCGCGACCCGTTTCACAGGTGAGTACGGAACGAATCTTGAGCTGCTCGACGCCGAGCTTGTCGATGGCGTCCGCCGTGTTCTCATCGACCATTTGATTGGCTTTGATGAGGGTCTTGTTCGTGATGGAATCCTTGATCGTTTCGCAGGAAACTCGACCGATGATGCGGGTTTTGAGGTCCACAACTTCTTCGTCGCCCTCGTAGATTGGGCGAACCACGATGCCGTTGGTGGTGCCGCAATCCGCTTCGTTGATGATAACGTCTTGAGACGCATCGACCAGTTTGCGAGTGAGGTAGCCGGAATCTGCGGTCTTCAAGGCCGTATCGGACAGACCTTTACGAGCGCCGTGGGTGGAGATGAAGTAATCGAGAACGGAGAGACCTTCGCGGAAGTTCGCGGTGATCGGACGTTCAATGATGTCGCCGGAAGGCTTGGCCATGAGGCCGCGCATACCGCCGAGCTGGTTCACCTGGGTGCGGTTACCACGAGCGCCGGAATCGACCATGAGCCAGACTGGGTTGATTTCCTTGCGGCCTTCGTTGTGCTGCAAGGTTCGGAACATAACGTCCGAGATCGCGTTTCCGGCCTGAGTCCAGATATCGACGACTTTGTTGTAGCGTTCGCCGGGAGTGATGATGCCGGAGCGGAACTGCTTCTCAACAACGCCAACTTCCTTGCGGGCATGGTCGATGGATTGATGTTTTTCCGGTGGAATAATCATGTCCACGATGCCGACGGAAACGCCAGCCTTGGTCGCCCATCGGAAGCCGAGTTCCTTGAGCAAGTCGAGTGCAACTACGGTCTCTTTTTGCCCCGCGACCTGGTAGGTGCGGAAAATGACGTCTGAAAGCTGTTTCTTCGAGCAAGTTTTGTTGAAAAAACCGAGATTCGTAGGCCAGATTTGGTTGAACAAAACGCGACCTGCCGTGGTTTCCAAAATACGGGTAGTGGTGTCGCCGAAATGACTGACTTTGCCAAAATCCGGATTTTTGAAGCGGACGCGGTCGTGGACTTTGATGCCGCCTTCGCTCATCGCGAATTCAACCTCACTCGCATCAGCAAACAGTGATTTGCGAGGCTCAGCACTGCCGTCGGTAATTTTCCGAGGTTCCTGTGTGAGGTAGTAACAGCCGAGAACGATGTCCTGCGAAGGGGTCATTACCGGCTTGCCGCTGGATGGCGAGAAGATGTTGTTGGTCGCCAGCATGAGCAAGCGCGCTTCCATCTGTGCCTCTACCGAAAGCGGGACGTGAACGGCCATTTGGTCACCGTCGAAATCGGCGTTGTAAGCCGTGCAAACGAGCGGGTGAACGCGAATCGCTTCACCTTCGATCAACATCGGCTCGAAAGCCTGAATGGAAAGACGGTGCAATGTCGGCGCGCGGTTAAGGAGAATCGGGTGGCCTTTGGTGACTTCATCGAGGATGTCCCAGACTTCGGGCGTCTGTTTCTCGATGAGCTTCTTGGCGCTGCGCACGGTGTGCACGTAACCCATCTCCTTGAGGCGACGAATGATGAATGGCTCAAACAAAACGAGCGCCATTTTCTTCGGCAAACCGCACTGATGAAGTTTTAATTCGGGTCCGATAACAATGACGGAACGGCCAGAGTAATCAACGCGTTTGCCGAGTAAGTTCTGACGGAAACGTCCACCTTTTCCCTTGAGCATGTCGCTCAGGGATTTGAGCGGGCGATTGCCAGCACCGGTAACGGCGCGACCGTGACGACCGTTGTCAAACAACGCGTCAACAGCTTCCTGCAACATGCGTTTTTCGTTACGAATAATCACGTCCGGCGTTTTCAGCTGGAGAAGATTTTTCAGACGATTGTTGCGGTTGATAACGCGACGATAGAGATCGTTCAAATCGGATGTGGCGAAACGTCCGCCTTCGAGAGGAACCAACGGACGCAAATCCGGAGGAATGACCGGCAACACAGCCAGAACCATCCATTCAGGACGGGCGTGAGATGACGCGAAGCCCTGAACGAGCTTGATGCGCTTGGCCAGTTTTTTACGAATCTGCTTGGACTTGGTGTTGCCCATGGCTTCTTCGAGTTCCTTCGCGAGAGTCGCGAGATCCGCCAACGAAAGGAGGGTCTTGATCGCTTCCGCGCCCATGCCGGCGACGAAATTGCCTTCGCCGTATTGTTCGACGGCTTCACGATACTCCGCTTCGGTGAGAAGCTGGGTCTTCGTGAGTGGAGTCTGACCCGGATCAATAACGATATAGTCTTCGTAATAAATAACGCGCTCCAACTGACGACCACTCATGTCGAGCATGAGGCCGATGCGGGAAGGCATGCACTTGTAGAACCAAATGTGAGAAACCGGCACAGCGAGTTCGATGTGGCCCATGCGCTCGCGGCGAACGCGGCTCAAGGTCACTTCAACGCCGCAACGGTCGCAAATAACGCCCTTGTGCTTGATGCGCTTATATTTCCCGCAGGAACATTCCCAGTCCCGAGTCGGGCCGAAGATGCGCTCGCAGAACAAGCCGCCTTTTTCGGGCTTGAACGTGCGATAGTTGATCGTTTCTGGATTTTTCACCTCTCCACGGCTCCACGAGCGGATGGAATCGGGTGATGCGACGTTGATACCTACCTGGTCGAAGCCGACGGAGCGTTCTTCGCCTAAAATTTCACGGAGATTTGTATCGAGCATAGTTTATCTGGTAACTAACAATTGGAAAATCTGGGAGCCTCGCCTCCTTAGGAAGCGAGTAACTCCGTCTGGCCGGGCGCTTTGCCACCGACCTTGAAGTCGAGGCAGAGGCTCTGCATTTCTTTGACGAGCACGTTAAAGGATTCCGGGGTGCCGGCTTCCAACGAGTTGTCGCCCTTGACGATGGATTCGTAAATCCGGGTGCGGCCCTGGACGTCATCCGATTTGACCGTGAGGAGTTCCTGCAAGGTGTAGGCGGCGCCGTAGGCTTGGAGGGCCCAGACTTCCATCTCTCCGAAACGCTGACCGCCGTATTGCGCTTTACCACCAAGCGGTTGCTGAGTGACGAGCGAGTAAGGTCCGACAGCTCGGGCATGGATCTTATCGGCAACCAAGTGGCCGAGTTTGAGCATGTAGATGTAACCAACCACGACGCGTTGATCGAACTTGTCGCCGGTGCGTCCGTCAAAGAGATCGGATTTACCGTTTTCGTTGGTCCAGGTGAAGCCGTCCACTTTCTCTGCTTGTCGCAGATATTCGCGAATTTTGACTTCGTCGATACCGTCAAATACCGGCGTCGCCACAGTGAAGCCAAGTGCTTTTGCAGCAACTCCGAGGTGAGTCTCGAGAACCTGTCCGACGTTCATACGGCTAGGCACGCCTAGCGGGTTAAGCACGATCTCGACGGGAGTGCCGTCGGCCAAGAACGGCATGTCTTCCTCGGGAACAATCCGAGCAACAACGCCCTTGTTTCCGTGGCGACCTGCCATCTTGTCACCGACCGAGAGCTTGCGCTTGCTGGCGATGAATACTTTGACTTCCTTGATGATGCCGGGGTCAATGTCATCGCCGCTTTCGACGCGATCCATCGAGCGCTCTTTCTCGAGTTCGAGTTCTTGGAACTTCGGCTCGAAGGAGCTGATGATCTCGCGGATTTTATTTCTGATCGGACTTGGATCGATATCGATGTGATCGTAAACACCAGCCAGCTTGCGCAGCAGGGTTTTGGTGATCTTGCGATTGGCAGGGATAATAATTTCGCCGGTCTCAGCGTTGACCACGTCGAGCGGGATCTTCTCTCCAAGCAGGACGTTGGAGAGAGACTCGGTGAGTTCCTCAAACAGCTCGTCCTTCTTCTTGCGGTAATCGTCGTCAATGGTTTTGGCCTGACGCTTCGCCTCGGAAGGCGTGACTTTGCTGCGGGTGATCTCCTTGCGGGAGGACATTTTCACGTCCATCACGATTCCGTAAGTTCCTGATGGGACTGTGAGTGAAGTGTCTTTTACGTCCGCGGCTTTCTCGCCGAAGATGGCGCGCAGGAGGCGTTCTTCAGGAGCGAGTTCGGTTTCAGACTTCGGAGTGATTTTGCCAACGAGAATGTCGCCAGGTCTCACTTCCGCGCCGATGCGAATAACGCCATCCGGTCCGAGGTTGCGCAGGGCTTCCTCAGAGACGTTTGGAATATCACGAGTGATTTCTTCCGGTCCCAGCTTGGTATCGCGAGCTCCGATGTCGAATTCGTCGATGTGGATCGAGGTGTAGATGTCCTCTTTCACGACTTTTTCCGAGATCATGATCGCGTCCTCGAAGTTGTAGCCGTTCCAAGGCATGAACGCGACGAGCACGTTTCGGCCCAAGGCGAGTTCGCCTTTGTCGGTGTTTGGACCGTCCGCGATGACCATGTTTTTCTTGATGGTCTGCCCCTTCTTAATGATCGGGCGTTGATTCACGCAAGTGCCGGCGTTGGAACGCATGTATTTGCGGAGTTCGTAAACGTAAACGCCATTGGCAGGGTCGGTCTTCAGCTTCCGCTTGGAATCAGGAATCTTGCCGTCTGGAGTGATAACAATCTGGTCTCCAGTGACGGAAGCAGCAACGCCATCTGCCTCAGCCACAATAACTGCGCGCGAGTCACGGGCGACTTTGCCTTCCATACCAGTGCCGACGAGCGGCGCTTCGGAAACAATCAAAGGAACGCCCTGACGTTGCATGTTCGAGCCCATCAAGGCCCGGTTCGCATCATCATGTTCAAGGAACGGAATCAAGCCGGCAGCCACAGACACGAGCTGTTTCGGAGAAACGTCCATGTAGTGAACCTTGGCAGGCTCCACTTCGAGGAAGTCGCCGCGATAGCGGATTGAGACGGTTGGCGCGGTAAAGTTTCCCTTGTCGTCCACAGGTGAGTTGGCCTGGGCAACGAGGTAATTTTCTTCGCGATCGCCGGTGAGGTAATCGATCTGATCGGTGACACGGCCGTCGATGACTTTGCGGTAAGGCGTTTCGATGAAACCGAAATCGTTGATTTGCGCAAAGGTGGACATCGAGCTGATGAGACCAATGTTTGGACCTTCGGGCGTCTCAATCGGGCAGATACGACCGTAGTGAGATGGATGCACGTCGCGGACTTCAAATCCTGCGCGATCACGGCTCAGACCGCCTGGCCCGAGGGCCGACAAACGGCGCTTGTGGGTCAATTCAGCGAGTGGATTCGTCTGATCCATAAACTGCGAGAGCTGACTGCGACCGAAGAAGTCGCGAATGACAGCGCTGAGAGCCTTTGGATTGATCAACTTTTGCGGAGTCATGCCCTCGATGTTGACATCGAACAAGGTCATGCGCTCTTTCACGAGGCGCTCCGTGCGAGCGAGACCCACGCGGCATTGGTTGGCGAGGAGCTCACCAACGGTGCGGACGCGACGGCTGCCCAAGTGATCGATGTCATCGAGGACGCCTTCGTTGTTGCGCAGCAGAATGAGATATTTCATCGCAGCCACGAAGTCTTCCTTCGTCATGCAGCGCTCAGCGCCATCAACATTGATGCCCAATTTCTGGTTAATTTTGTACCGACCGACACGACCGAGATCGTATTTTTTTGGGTCGAAGAAGAGTCGTTTCAGCAAGCCGCGAGCATTCGCCGCCGTTGGTGGATCCCCAGGGCGAAGTTTGCGGTAAATGTCTTTCAACGCTTCTTCCTCGTCATGCGCAGGATCTTTTTTGAGAGCCTTGATGATGGAGTCGTCTTTCGTGATATCGACGACCTCCACCTCCGTCACGCCGAGCGACATGATTTGACGGATGGTAGCAACCGTCAGCGGCTCGAAAGCGCGGGCAACCGTAATTTCGCCATCACGAACGTCGGCCGTAAGCACTTTGCTAGTCAGCTCTTCATCTTCGAGCTGATCATTGATCGGGAGTTTCTCCACGTCATAGAACAACTTAATAATTTCCTCGTCAGAACCGTAGCCCAAGGCACGCAAAAACGTCGTTGCTAGGAACTTGCGACGGCGCTTGCGACGATCGAGATAAATGTAAAGCAGGTCGCTCGTATCATACTGGACTTCCAACCAGGAACCACGGTCCGGAATGATGCGGAAGCTATGCAGCAATTTGCCGTTCAAGTGAACCGTGGATTCAAACGCGATGCCCGGAGAGCGGTGCAACTGAGAAACAACAACGCGTTCGGCACCGTTGATCACGAAGGTGCCCTGCAAAGTCATCAGCGGGATTTCGCCCATATAGACTTTCTCTTCTTTGACCGCTTTTTCTTCCCGAAGTTGGAAAGTGACGTGGAGCGGGGCGCTGAAAGTCTGGCTTTCGCGCTGGGACTCCATGGAAGTCAGCTTGGGTTCGCCGATCTCATAGCTGGCAAAGTCGAGCACGATTTTGTCGTCATAACTTTGAATTGGAAAGACTTCCTTAAATACGGATTGAAGTCCCATGTTTTTTCGCTTGCTAGGCGGGACGTCTTTTTGCAAAAACTCGTGATACGAGTTGAGCTGAACCTCAATCAAATTGGGTGGTTCGATCGCTTCTTTGAGTTTGCCGAAGTAAATTCTTTCTGACATAAGGTAGGCCGTCGGTCTTGGGTTACGATACAACCACTCGCGGACCGGCGGAGTGGCTGAGATTTGACAACTGGAAAGTGAATTCCGAGAAAAAGCGGGAGACAGAAATAGCCCCAAAGCAAACCTCTGTCAAATCGAGGGATCCCTTGTGGCTGTGTTTAAATTGAGGAAATAAATCCGAAGTTAAAATGTGGCTCTTTCGCGGGCAGTCTTGGAAATTAACTGGATCACAGAATCCACTCTAACTCGACTGAAATTAAAGTGATGGGACTGTGAGTGATATGAGAGGGCAAGCTTTCATATCGGTCGCAAGCGGCGACAGGGTTGAACCTGCCGCCGCAATACGAAATTGGAACTACTTGATTTCGACCTTGGCGCCGGCTGCTTCGACCTTTTTCTTGATGTCTTCAGCTTCTTCCTTGGTGACGCCTTCTTTGATCGCTTTAGGAGCGGATTCAACGAGAGCCTTTGCTTCAGCGAGACCGAGGCCTGCAACTGATGCGCGAACTTCTTTAATAACGCCGATTTTATTGGCGCCGATTTCCTTGAGGATCACGTCGAAAGTGGTCTTCTCTTCAACGGCTGCGGCGGCTGCACCACCCGCTGCTGGAGCGGCTGCGGCGACAGGAGCTGCGGCCGAAACGCCCCACTTCTCTTCGAGGGATTTAACGAGGTCGGCAACTTCGAGAACGGTCAAGCCGCTGAGTTGTTCTACTAATGCACTGGTATCTGCCATAACTTTGTTTTTCTAACGGTATCGGTGAGTCTCAAAGCTTTGAGTCGATTAAGACCAGCAGCCGCTGGTCCGCCGAGGAACCCTTTGTTGGTGTTGTTTGTTTTGGTAAATGCGACACGCTTTGATACGTGCCGCAGAATGGTTGGGTGAAATTAAGCGGCTGGAGCTTCGGCTGCAGCAGCTTCGGCAACGGGAGCTTCGGCGGTTGGCGCAGCTTCTTCAGAAGGAGCAACGGGCGCTTCCTCGGGAGTGACTGCGGTTTCGACGACATTTCCGCCTTCTTGTTTCGCTTTCGCAGCGAGTAAGCGAGCGAGGCTGGCGGCTGGCTCGTTGAGCGTGCGAACCAGTTTGCTGGCTGGAGCGAGCAACACACCGAGGAGGGTCGCTTGCAGGACTTCCTTGGAAGGAAGGTCCGCAAGGGATTTGATCTCGTCGGCGGAAAGAAGCGCGTTGTCCAAAACTCCGAGGCGAACGACGGGTTTCTGGAATTCAGCGGTGAAAGATTTAAGAACCTTGGCGGCGGCGCAAACGTCTTGCTCACCGGTCACAATGGCCGTCTGACCAATCAAGGAGTCGCTGAAATCAGGGTAGCCGAGTTCGGTCGCCGATTTTTTCAGGAACGAATTCTTGACCACGTGACACTGGGCGCCGACTCCGGCAAGGCGGTTGCGAAGTTCTGAGAACTGATGCACGCGCAGACCGGCATAATCAGTTACCAGGAGGAAAGGAGAGGCGTTGAGCGACTTCGAGAGGTCGGCAACGATGGATTTTTTTTCAAGTCTCATTCGAGTTAGATAGAAATGTTAGTGTTTCAGGAACGGCGAGGCGTCCACTTTCAGGCCCGGAGTCATGGTCGCGGCCAGGGCGATATTATCGACGAACCGGCCTTTCGCAGCCGATGGACGAGCTTTGACGATTGCGTCGATGACAGCTTTACCATTTTCAACCAGGTGCGCTTCGGCAAAGGAAAACTTGCCAACGGGAACGGCGACATTGCCGTTCTTATCGAGCTTGAACTCAACGCGACCGGCTTTGACTTCGCGAATAGCTTTCGCGGTGTCGTCGGTGACGGTGCCCGTTTTTGGGTTGGGCATCAAACCGCGAGGCCCGAGCACTTTGCCAAGCTTACGAACTTCAGCCATGGCGGCTGGAGTGGCGATGGCGACGTCGAAATCCTGAAAACCGCCAACGCACTTCTCGATCATGTCTTTGAAGCCGACATATTCTGCACCCGCTTCACGAGCCGCTTCAGCAGCGGAACCTTCCGCGAAAACGAGCACGCGAACGAGTTTCCCGGAACCGTGAGGGAGTGGGCAAGTGCCACGAACCATCTGGTCGGATTGGCGAGGATCGACTCCCAGTCGAATGGAAAGCGTGACTGTTTGGTCAAACTTGGTCGGCTCGAATTTCTTCAAGCTTTGCACCGCTTCTTCGAGCGAGTAAGTCTTGTCTTGAGTAACGAGAGCGAGTGCGGCTTTGTAGCGTTTGGAACGATTTTTTTGCATATGGATAAGCAGTTCGGACGAGTCGTTGGTCCGTTAGTTGAGGTGACTCTCCTGCGGTTCCCGTTTTTGCGGGACTCGGTTTATCGTTGGGGTTCGGCCTATTTGCAAATAGAAAATGAGCCGAGTTTGAGAAAACTCTTTTTTCGTTCAGCCCCGCCGATACCGCGAGGTGGCCCGGACGATCGACGCCCGGAAGCGTGCGGCGATTTCGGATTTTCGCAACGGCACCGAGAGCAATGCCTTTAACGTTGGTGCGTTGGACGGCGGACCCTCGTAAAAAAAACTCTTCGATGAAACTCGTGTTGCGGCGGTCTAAAAAGGTCGCCCGTTGAATCAAATCAAACTCGGATGAACATCCCTTGAAACTCAGATTTTCGAGAACCGTGGCCGCCCCAAACACACAAACGGTCGAGCCCCCGCGACTGGCGTGAAATACGCCCGCCAAAGCTCCGCATCGATCGAGATCTCCAGCGGCGCAGCCAGATAGCGCAGGTCGTTTTTCGCCCGGGCAAAATGCGATTCCTTCGCCACCGCCCGTTCCTGAAGAAAATTCCGCAACCGATTGCGTCGCGCCAACGATCCATGAGCCGCGACCATGAGGAAATGTTGCTGCATTTCACTCGTCAGGTGATAGTGCATCGACAAATAACGGACGTAAGGATCGAGCTTCAGCCCGCCATTCTGGTGAACCTCCTCACATCTAGGAGACATCATAAAAATACGCTAGCATCATTATGAATTTTTTATCTCGTGGACTATTTCCGTGCTGATTGCTTTCCATAAACCGTTCGGTGTTCTCAGCCAATTCACTCCGGATGGGAGTTCCAATCGAACCTTGGCGGCATTCGATTTTCCGAAAAATGTCTACCCGCTCGGACGCCTCGATGCCGACAGTGAAGGGCTCCTGCTTCTTTCCGACGAACCCGGACTCAACTCCCGCCTCCTCGATCCATCAACCGCGCATCCGCGAACGTATCACGCGCTCGTCGAACGGATTCCGACTGAATCCTCCCTAACTCGATTGAGAAACGGCGTCGTCTTCGACGGCAAAAAATCGCGTCCGTGTCAGGCAGAAATCCTCGACCCGCAACCCATCGTTGCGCCGCGTGACCCGCCCGTGCGATTTCGCAAAACCGTCCCCGACATCTGGCTGTCGCTCACGTTGATCGAAGGCCGCAATCGTCAGGTTCGCAAGATGACCGCCGCCATTGGCCACCCCACCCTGCGGCTGATACGGATGCAAGTCGGATCATTTTTTCTCGGCGATCTCGCTCCGGGCCAATGGCGCGAACTTTCCGACGACGAACGCCGTCTCGTTTTCGCTCAATCCAAATAGCGCCGCGCCAGCCACCAGCCGGCGTAAACACCGAGAAAACTGCCCACCGCGCTGATCGCAAACGCGGCCGTCATTCCCCACGGTTCGCCCGCCGCCCAGCCGAGGTAGCCGCCGACATTGACGCCGAGGAAGATGAGCGTTTTCACACCTTGGGTTCAGCAGATAGCGAACCGCTGCATCATTTCGCGCCGAGGAGCTGCGTTTTCATCTCCGGCGTGAGTTTCGAGCCGCGCAACCACGTTTCGGCTTTGGCCGGATCGGCGGAATGCCAGGTATCGTAAACCGTCTGAATCTGAGTCTGCGCGCGATCCGCGTCGCGGATGTTCGACGCCCATTGCATCGCCTGCGCAGGGTCGCTCTCGGCCAATTGATCGCTGAGTGCAGTGCGACCCAAATCACTTTCCCGGCTGGTCGGCGGCTGCTGTTGCACCCATTTTGTGAGGCCCTCGACGTCGCTTCCGGCCCAGGAATTCAGCGTGTTGGAAAACGCCTCCTCGCGCACCGGCGACTGCGGCATCGACGTCACCCAGCGCAACGCTTTTTCCGGCTCGATGCCGCCCCAGGTTTGCGCCAATTCCAAGGTCGCCGTGTCGCGCACGATCGGATTCCCGATCTGCGAAACCCACTTCGTGGCCGCTTGAATGTCCGACGCGCCCCAGATGCTCGCCAGCGTGGCCGCGGCGTTTTCCTGCTCCTCGCCTTTCGGCAATGAATTCACCCAGACCGACGCCGCCGACGGATCGTCCGAAGCCCAGGCGTCCACAACTTGATCGATCAATTCCCCACTTCCAGGCGACTTCAAATGCTGTCCGACCCACGCGGCAGCTCCGGCGGGGGACTGCTTGCACCATTCGCGGGCGACGGCGAGTTGCACGGCGTTCCGCTGACTGGCAGGCAACGATTCCGCCCATTGCGCGGCGGCGCCGGGATCGATATTTGTCCAAGCGGTGGCGATGGTTTCCAAGGCGTTTCCGATGGCCGTGCCGAGTCGAGCGCTCTTGACCCAGGCAGCAGCTTCCTGTGGAGAATGAGTCGCCCAGGATTGCAATGCGGAGGTGAGCCCTTCGATCTTGAGCGGGCCGTCGAGATGGTTTTGCGCCCAGTTCAGCGCGTCTTGCGGATGGCCCGAAGCCCAGTCGCCGAGCGCGCCGGAGAGGCATTCCGTGCGCAGACTACCCGCAGGCAACGCCGCCGTGTATTGCAACGCCGCCTCGGGATCTTTCGCGACCCACGTTTTCAAAACGGCTTCCAAAAAAACCGTCCGATCCGCCATGCTGCCGATTTCTGAGGCGACTTTCAGTGCATTCTGCACGTTGCTGGTCGCGAGTTTTTTAGCGAGGTCGCGGAGGGCCGTGTTGCGCGCGTCTTCTTCGACGATTTGCTGGACGGACGTGATGTCCTCCGACGCTTGCGGATTTTCGCCTTCGGCAATTTGAAACCGCGGCTCCGGGGTTTCCGAAGTCGCGGTTTGCAGACGGCTGTTTTTCAGCGGAGTGACAGTCGATTCAGCGCGTGAGTTGGAAGTGACGGGAGTTTCACGCGAATAAAATGACCCGCCCAACCAGCCGAGGGCCAGTCCGCCCAGGAAAACGCCCGGCAACAAATATTTCATCCGACGACCATCGGAATCTGCCAACGTTCTGTCAACGACTAGGTGTTTTCGGAGCCGTCTGGGCTGCTGTCGTCGGCGTTGTCGATCCCGTCGCCGTCCACATCGCTATCGTCAGCATTGAGAACTCCGTCGCCGTCCATGTCGCTGTCGTCTAAGTTAGCCACGCCGTCGCCGTCGATGTCGCCATCGTCGCCATTGGCTATGCCGTCTGCATCCACGTCGCCGTCTTCGCCATTGGGTGCGCCGTCTCCGTCAATATCGGCATCCACACTGTTATCCGCTCCGTCGCCATCGATGTCGGCATCGTCTCCGTTTTGACTACCATCGCCGTCGATGTCGGCGTCGACAACATTCTGCACGCCGTCACCGTCCACGTCGGAATCGAAGGAATCTGGAATGCCGTCGCCGTCAATGTCCTTTTCATTTGGCGAGTTATCCGGCAGACCGTCGCCATCGATATCCTTCTCAGCCAACGCATCATTCTTGAGCCCATCGGCGTCGATGTCTTTTTCAGCAGCGCTTCCGTTTTTGAGGTGGTCGCCGATGTAATGTCCTTTCAGGGGGCCTTTGATGCAAAAGCCGCCGTCGACATTGCGGTCGAGCCGGTTCGGGATGCCGTCGTTATCAACGTCGTTGTCGGAGATGTTCGGGATGCCATCGTGATCGAGATCGGGAGAGGACTCGGCAAAAGCGCTGAGCGTAGATGTGGCGAGGATGCAGAAGCTGAGAGGGAGCAGTTTTTTCATAATGGTTTTCAGTTGAGTTAGATGGATATGACGACGCAATAAGCCACATTCGCAATAATGAGTCAAGCAAATGAGAAACCTTTTTGGTAAACACTTCAAATCTTTACACCGCAGGCGTCCGGTGGAATGCTGCCCGCCCTGAGTTCACCCTATGTCGACTGAAAAAAAACGCATCATCCTGAAGTTCGGCACCGGTATTTTAGCCCAGCCCGACGGCATGGCGTTGGACCACGGGCAGTTTCACGCGTTGACCGAAGTCATCGCCAGTCTGGTGAAACTCCGCCACGAAGTCTGCGTCGTCTCCAGCGGTGCGGTCGCAGCGGGATTGGCGACGCTCGGATTTACGGAACGCCCGACCGATTTACCCTCGATCCAGGCTTGCGCGGCGGTCGGTCAATCGCGCCTGATGCAGGTTTACGAATCGCTCCTTTCCACCCACGATCTGCATGTCGGCCAACTCCTGCTCACGCATCAGGACATCGATAGCCGCGCCCGCTACGCCAACGCCCGCAACACGCTCGACCGCCTCTTCGCCTGCTCGAATGTCGTCCCGATCATCAACGAAAACGATTCCGTCGCCGTCGAGGAACTCCGCTTCGGCGACAACGACCGCCTCTCCGCCGAAGTCGCCATTCTTTCCCGCGCCGACCTGCTCATCCTCCTCACCAGCGTCGATGGCTTGATCGATGAGAAAACCGGCGCCGTCGTCCCTGTCGTCAAAGATTTATCGGAAGCAGACGAATTCATCCGCGACGAAAAAGGCCGGTTTAGCGTCGGCGGCATGCGGAGCAAACTCCAGGCCGCCAGCCTCGCCGCCGCCGCCGGCATCCAGGTCGTCATCGCCAATGGCCGCAAGCCAGCCGACATCGCCCGCATCGTCGCCGGTGAATCGATTGGAACTCGCGTCACTTCCTCACCATGACTCTCGAAGAAGAAATCCACAGCCTCGGCCAGCGCGCCAAAGCCGCCTCGCGCCGTCTTGCCAAGGCCTCCACCGAGCAGAAAAACTCCGCCCTGCTCACCATGTCCGACGCCGTCCTCGCCCAGACCGACGCCATCCTTTCTGCCAACGGCGCCGACCTTTCTCAGGCGAGTTCCAACGGACTCAGTGCCGCCATGCTCGACCGCCTCCGGCTCAACCCCGAGCGCATTGCGAAAATCGCCCACGGCATCCGCAGCGTCGCCGCCCTCACCGACCCCACCGGCGCCCTCATCTCCGAATGGGAACGCCCCAACGGCATCCGCATTAGCAAAGTCCGCGTCCCCATCGGCGTCATCGGCATCATCTACGAATCGCGCCCCAACGTCACCAGCGACGCCGCCATCCTCTGCTTAAAAACCGGCAACGCCACCCTGCTCCGCGGCGGCTCCGAAGCCATCCACAGCAACCTCGCCATCGCCAACGCCCTGCAGACCGGCCTGAAACTGAGCGGACTTCCAGCCGACTCTATCCTCCTCGTCCCCAAGACCGACCGCGACGGCGTCCGCATCATGGCCGCGATGAACCAATACCTCGACGTCATCATCCCCCGCGGCGGCAAAGGCCTCATCGAAGCCGTCGTCCAGCATGCCCGCATGCCCGTCATTAAACACTACGACGGCATCTGCCACGTTTACGTCTCCGCCAACGTCAACCACCTCATGGCCCGCGACATCATCATCAACGGCAAATGCCAGCGCCCCGGAGTCTGCAACGCCGTCGAGACCGTCCTCATCCACAGCGCCAGCGCCCCCGAATTCATCCCCCTCATCGCCCGCGAACTCTCCTTAAACCACGTCCAGGTCCGGGCCGACGAGCGGAGTTACGACGCATTCAGCGCCGTCAGTTACCCCGACTTGCGCCAGGCCACCGACGACGACTTCCACACCGAACACCTCGACCTCATCCTCAACGTCCGCATCGTCGACAGCCTCGAAGCCGCCATCGAACACATCGAGAAATACGGTTCGCACCATAGCGACAGCATCGTCACCAACAACGACACCCAGGCCGAACAATTTCTCGCCGAAGTGGACAGCGCCACCGTCTTTTGGAACGCCAGCACGCGGTTCAACGACGGCGGCGAATTCGGTTTCGGCGCCGAGATCGGCATCAGCACCGACAAGTTGCACGCCCGCGGCCCCATGGGCCTCGAAGAACTCACCACCTACAAATACCAAATCCGAGGCACCGGCCAGATCCGAGCCTAACTCCGCTGGAAAAACCAGCCCATCTGGCCCGTTTAGCCTCCTACACCGGCCGCGTCAGATACACCGGAGCGCTCCCGCGTTCGTTGCCCATCGTCAGCACCACATAGACCTTGAACCCGACCTTCAAACCCGGAAGCGACAACGCGAAATTCGTCAAAAACTCCCTCGCGGCACCCGGCTCCACCGTCGCCAGCACCGTCTCGTCATCCGCATTGTAAGTGTCGCCCGGCACCGCACGCACCTCGTAATGATCCAGGTCCGCATCGGAGCTGGCACCATAAGTAACCCTGGCCTCCGTCGTCGCCGCATTCCACGCCACCTGCGCAGCCACCGCATCCGGGGTGTGACCCCCCGCTGGCGTCAGGGCTGGCAACGAATCCATCAGCGCATGACCCGGCGCCACCGCCGTCGGCAGTTTCAACCGGTAATTCTTTAACATCGTATAAATCAAATCCTGCTCGTCATTGCGAGTCTCCCGAGCCAGACGCAACGCCTGATCCGCCTCCGTCAACGCCCGATACGACAGCCTCAGCGCCTCCATCTCCGTCTCCAACGTCGCCGACCCATAGCCTTCGCGCAGCGTAAACGGCAAAACCAACCCCGCCGGAGCTGGAGCGATCGCATTGATCTTCGTCCAGAGCCCACGCATCTGACGCAACGCCTCGCGCACCACATTTTCCGCCTCGCCCACTTGAAACGCCATCGGCAGCACCCGGGCAAAGACACTCTGCGGCAGATCCGAACGCACCCGATCATTGAACTCCACCAGACGCGCCTGCAACGTCATCACCAGCGTCGTCAACGACTCCCGGGCCAGCGCCCGATCCAGCCCCGTATCCGTCACCGCATCGCGCCGGACCCTCAGAGTCTCGCGATGATTCATCAAATCAAAAACCACCACCCCATCGGCCAGCACCAGAGCATTGCCAGCGCCCAGAGCAGCATTGGCCAGCGTCCAATGAGCGACAAATTGATCAATCGTGGGCAGATAAGAAGAAGGACCGGAGATAGGCATAAAAAAGTGAGTGGAGTTGGAACGAATTCAACCTATCCTCCTCAATAACGCAAGCTAAAA
>JAYVOE010000120.1:0-22745 GCA_043758065.1 Spartobacteria bacterium
TCAAGCGAGTCGTCTTATCGAAAAAAAGGGCATCGATGTCGCCATCAAAGCGTTCGCTCATTTTGCCCGCGAATTCCCGCATTCGGAATTCATCATCGCCGGCGACGGTCCGCTCAAAAAACGCCTCGAAAGTCTCGCGCGCGAACTCGGCGTGCAGCATCAAGTCCATTTCGCCGGGTTTCTCCCGCAAAAAACCCTGCACGAACTCTACGAGCGCAGTCACGTTTTTGTTCATCCGAGTCAGACCGGACTCAACGGCGATCAGGAAGGCGTGCCCAACGCGATGTTAGAAGCCATGGTCACCGGCATGCCTGTCATCGCCACGCGCCATGGCGGCATTCCAGAAGCAGTGGAACACGGTCGCAGCGGATTGTTAGTCGCTGAGAAAAACGTTGCAGAACTAACAGAAGCCTTTCTAGCTGTTGGACGCGACGGATCGCTCTTGCAAGAACTCAGCCTAGCTGCATCGGAACGCGTCCGCACGCATTTCGACCGGCAAAAACAAGCGCGTTTGTTAGAAGACTACTACGACGAAGCGATCCGACTTCATCGGAGTTAGAACGGACTCTGTTCCATGCTAACACCCGCACCGGACGGCATCGATCCTTACAAAATTCTCAGTGCGGAAGTCGGAGGTTGGTTCCGCAGGAAATACAAAAAATTCACACACGCGCAGACGCTCTGCATTCCAGCGATTCACGACGGTAAATCCGTCCTGCTCTCCTCGCCCACCGGCAGCGGAAAGACGCTCGCTGGTTTCCTCGGAATCATCGACCGACTCGTTGCGCTCGAACCCAAGGAACGCGACCGCGGCATCTTCGCGATCTACATTTCTCCACTGCGCGCGTTAGCCTACGACATCCAGAAAAACCTCACGGAACCGCTCCGCGAAATGGATCTGGAAAAAGAGATTCGAGTTGGATTGCGCTCTGGCGATACGTCCGCCAATGAGCGCGCCAAGCAACGCCGAACGCCGCCGCACATCCTCATCACCACGCCCGAGAGCCTCGCAATCCTGCTCTGTGGAGAAAACTTCCGCAAAGCCATTCAAGCGTGTCGCTACGTCATCATCGACGAAGTTCACGCCATCGCAGAAAATAAACGCGGCACGCATCTCAGCCTTTCGCTCGAGCGGATCGAGCACGTGATAGGGCGTCAGTTGTGTCGCATCGGACTCTCCGCCACCGTCGCGCCACTGGAGTTAGTCGCGCAATTCCTTGTTGGCGTAGATCGCCCGTGTCTCATTGCCGAGGCGAAAGCCGTCCGCCGGATCGAAGTCGAAGTCTTTTCTCCACTGCGAAAACAACCCTATCCACCCGCCGGCTGGACTGCTGGACGACTCACAACCGAGCTTGCAGCGCTTGTTAGTCGTCATCGTTCCGTCCTCATCTTTACTAACACTCGTTCAGGTGCAGAAAGCGTTGGCATTCGCCTCAAGCAAGCTCTCCCAAAGCTGGCACATCAAATCGAAACGCACCATTCCTCCATCGACCGCGAGATGCGGCTTGAAGTCGAAGACCGACTCAAACAAGGCGACCTCCGCGCCGTCGTCTGTTCCACCAGCCTGGAGATGGGAATCGACATCGGTGCCATCGATCTCGTCGTGATGATTTCCACTCCCAAAGGAATCTCTCGCGCGTTGCAACGCATCGGACGTTCTGGTCATAGCATTCACGATGTCAGTCGCGGCGTTTTGGTCGCTACTAACATCAACGACCTCGTCGAATGCGTCGTCACTTCTGATCTCGTCAAACAACGCCGACTCGATCCCGTTCGCATCTTCGAGAACTGTTACGACGTGTTAGCACAACACATCGTCGGCATAGCGATGAACGCGCCGATCAACGTCGCCGATCTCCTAACACTCGTCCGGCGTGCGTGGCCTTATCGAAACCTTGCCGATGAAGAAATGGAATCCGTCCTCATCTATCTCTCCGGCGGCGGACGCTCCTTGCAAAAACAATACGAAGACACCTTCGGAAAAATCCGAGTCATCGACAGGATAGTAACCGCACTCGACTCAAAAAAAGCGGCGCGAGAATATCTCGTCAACATCGGCACCATCGCGGCTGATGGAAACATCAGCGTCATGTTAGGACGCAAACGTCTGGGCACTGTCGATGAGTGGTTTATCAAGCGCCTCCGCATCGGCGACATCTTCGTGTTAGGAGGACGGATTGTTCGCCTGCTCGACACCGGCATTCAGGAGGCAAAAGTTGAAGCGGCGGATCATGAACTGCCGACCGTTCCGAGCTGGAATCAAAACAAAATGCCGCTCACTTCCGGCATCGCGCGTGAAGTCACCCGACTCCGCACCATTCTTAACGAACAACTTTCCAGAGTCGAATCTAACTCCGGTGAAAAAGCGGCCGACTGGCTGGTGGAGCATTACGACCTTTCGCTTTCCAACGCGCAGGCTGTGATCAACCATTTCGTTGCGCAGCTTCGTTTCTCCGCAGTGCCGGTTGATCGCCGAATGCTCATCGAACTCTATCGCGAGGACAAACTTTCCCATTACATTTTCCATTCGCTCATAGGTCGCAGCGCCAATGACGCTCTCTCGCGATTGATAGTGAAGCGCGCCAACCAACTCATCGGCGGAAACGGGCTCGTCACCATTGATGACTATGGGTTTCTCCTAACAGTTAGACGTTTTCAAGAACTCACGGTTGAGCAATGGAAATCCCTCTTCACGCGAGCCAACGCCGAGGTCGAACTGCAAGACGCCTTAAAAGACTCCGAGCTAGTGAAATGGCAATTCCGCGGAGTCGCGCAAACCGGCTTAATGGTTCCTCGAAATCATCCCGGCCAGGAGCGAAAGCTCAAACAACTCCGCTGGAGCAGCGAGATTCTGTTTCGAGTCTTACAGGAGCACGAACCGGATCATCCACTCATCGCCGAGACCTATCGTCAGGCAGAGCAAGTCTTTCTCGATGCACCCGCCGCTTTTGAGTTTCTGGACGAAGTGCAGACTTACGAATGGCTCTTGTTAGAGACACCGAAAATCAGTCCGTTTGCCTTCGGCATCTACGTTAGCAAAATCAAGGAATCCATGCTGATGGAAAATCCCGAAGTCGCTATCGAGCGGCTCTTCAACGAAATGTATGGCGCGGCAGAAGCGACCAATGACTAACAATCACACCGCGCGCGGTTCGCCCAGCGGAGTTACCGCCATTTCCTGCTTCGGCTTTAAAAAAAGTGAACCGAGTTCCAGTCGTATCCAGCGGAGAATGGCACGTCGCATGAGCGGCAACACACTCGTATCGGGACTGAATCCGGGAAACAATTCGCGCCAGTTTTCATTCATCGCGCCATAGGTGCCAGCGGCGATTCGTTTCTTCGCGATCGCGACGAGACGACGATTGTAGGTGCGCATAAACGCCGCCACGATGTCGCCCGGAACACCACCGTAGGGCGGCGATGTGTAACGATCTTTAATGTTAGAATAAGCCTGCCGGACTGGCCCTAGAAAATAAAGACTAACATCCAGCATGAATGCCGTCGCCATCAGTTCCGCGTCGCCGATGTAGTAGTATTTATTTTTGTAAACTCCGGCGAACCACTTGCGGAAATTATCCTCCCAACGCTCGTTGTAATGCGCCACGGCGTCCGTGATGTCTTCGCCTTGAAATGCCCGCGCGATGAGGTCCACCGCATTCATCGCGCTGTAAGAAATCAAGTCGAGCCCTGGCGAATACATCGGGTCCATGAATCCGGCGGCATCGCCAACCATGAACCAGCCATCGGCGGCGATGTATTTTTGGCGGAAGGGCAACTGCGAACAGGCCTTCATATCACCAGCGACAGGCGTGGCGTTTTGAAAGAGCATTTTGCCGATTGGATGTGTTAGCAGATGCGCCTTGAGTCGGTCGCCAAGAGTCGGGCCGGAGGGTAATGTGAAGATGCGTTTGTCGTAAACAATCCCGACGCTGAAATCGCCGCCTTTGAGCGGGATAATCCAGCACCACCAGCCGAGGCCGGTCAAATGATTCGTGGCCCAAGTGCGTTGCGTGCGGCAGACATCACTGAAACTCGACTCAGTTTCTTTCATGTCCATCGAGTCCCAGTCGTTGACGTTTTGGAATCGGCCCCAGATTGATGCGGTGGGTTGTTCGGTCATCGGTTCTAACAAACCGAGCTTGCGCCCAATCATCGCCACGCGGCCGCTGGCATCAACGAGCCATTTTGCGTGAATCGTGTGCGGAATTTCTGAGTCGAGTTCGAGTCGATTCTGGCCGGGCGATAACTCGAATTTCCGAATCTTCGCGGGTCGCAAAAGTTCCACTCCGGCGGCGACGGCTTCCTCTAACACGTGTTGATCGAGTTTCTGGCGGTCGAGTTGAAATGTGGGAAGCCGGCCTTGATATTTCGGTCCGATCTCGGAGCAGTCCGTAAAATTTCCCTCGGGCGATTTCGAGAACCACATGCGCAGGCCTTGTTTCGATAGCTGATGGTGCCCGAGATATTTGGTTAACCCGAGGACGCGGGTGAGAAAACAGGCGCTCACTTCGCTGGTGGATTCGCCAACTTTGCGATCAAATTCCTCGGATTTTTCAATGATGAGGATTCGCATCGCAGGCACGCGGCGTTTCAGCAAAAGCGCAGTCGCGGCACCGGCAAGCGAACCACCCATCACGACGGTGTCATAGGACGTTTCCATGTATTTCTCATACGATAGACAGGGGCGCGCCGGGTGCAAGTGCGGGGAGTGTGTGGCTCGACAGGGAGTTTTCATCCGGGTTAGATTCGACTCATGTTGCCAGAAATCGTCACCAACGTTCCGGGGCCGCGCTCTGTGGAATTGGCGGCGCGTTTGCGACGGGCGGAGAGCCGCAATGTGACGTTTGTGACGGAAGGATTTCCGATTTTTTGGGAACGGGCCAGTGGCGTAAATGTCTGGGATGTGGATGGAAATCGGTTTCTCGATCTCACGTCGGGCTTTGCCGTGGCGGGCCTCGGATACGGACAGCCGGAGATTGTCGCGGCGATGCAGGATCAAGCGGCGACGTTATATCACGCGATGGGCGACGTGCATCCGACGGAGTTGAAGGTGCGGCTTTGCGAAGAACTGAGTCGAGTGACATACGAACGTTGGGGACTCGGCGCGGGCAAAACGATCTTGGGAAATTCGGGTTCCGATGCGGTCGAAGCGGCGCTAAAGACGGCGTTTCTAGCCACGGGCAAACGCGGAGTGATCGCGTTTGAAGGTGGGTATCATGGACTCGGCTATGGCGCGCTCGAAGCGGGCGGGATGCCGTTTTTTCGCGAGCCATTTGCGCGACAGTTAGGAGATTTTGCGAAGTTTGTTCCGTTCCCCGTTTCGAGTGCGAAGACCACGCCGGAAAACCCATTTCCAGAGTGCGATCTAACTCAAATGAAAAAGCTGGAGCAGCAGATCGACGCGCTTCTAGCTAATGGTGACGTCGGCTGCATTTTGGTGGAGCCGTGTCAGGGACGTGCGGGAGATCGTGTGCCGCCGGCCGAGTTTCTGCCGATGCTGAGAATGCTCTGCGACTCGCATGGAATTTTGTTAGTGTTAGATGAAATTTACACCGGGTTTAATCGCACCGGAGCGCTCTTTGCCTGCGATCATTCAACGGCGAAACCAGACCTGATTTGTCTCGGGAAAGGACTCACTTCTGGCTTTCCGCTCTCCGCGTGCATTGGTCGCGCCGAAGTGATGGATGCCTGGCCAGAATCGCAAGGCGAAGCGTTGCACACGAGCACGTTCCTAGGCAATCCGCTCGGTTGTCGCATGGCGCTGGAATCGCTGCGCTTGCAAAACGACCCGCAGATTGCACTGCAAGTCCGCTCAAAAAGCTCCGAACTTTGGCGGGCGCTTGCATCTACCGGACGACGCGTGCGCGGCATCGGGCTAATGTTAGGAATGGAAACCGCCGATGCCGCTGAGATGGGACGAATGATTGTTAGTGGATTGCGCGATGGTCTGATTTTGTTAGGAGGCGGCGTTGATGGAAACGTGTTGTCGTTCACTCCGCCGTTTACGATTTCAGACGAAGAAATTCATTTCACTGCAACTCGACTGAAGACTTACCTCGATGAATAAGAATGCCGCTTTCACGCTGATCGAACTGTTAATCGTGATGGTGATCATCGGAATTTTGGCGGCGATTTTTGTGCCGCTTATTTCTCAAGCGCGCGCCTACGCGAACTCATCGAAATGCCAGCAGAATCTGCGGCAGATCGGGATTGGCTTGACGCTTCTAACTAATGAAAACAACAACGTTCTACCGAATTCCGCCTATGGGAACGGAGGCGCGGCTACTAACAATGGCGCGGTCTATAAATGGATGGACGCGATCTTTCCTTATGTGCCGAATGAGAAGCTCTTTCTATGTCCATCGGATACTGGCGCTCGTTATACCTACGCGAAAAATCTCGCTGGCGGACAGACTAGCACCGACTACGGGAGCTATGGTTTGAATGGCGCTTACAGTGCGGCGGGTGATGGTCAGACACCGCCACGATCGTCGAGCGTTTATTCCGTGAATCGACTGCAACTCGCCTCACCTTCCACCACGGTCTGGGTGGCCGATACTAACAATCGCCAGGAAGCTAACGGCTCCTTCGGATTCACCTGGGCGAACGCGGGCAAAAACCCATCGATCATCAACACGGCTCCGCGGCAGTTGGATAAAATCATCGAGCGTCATCGCGCCGCGACCAATGTTCTTTTTTGCGACGGCCACGCGGAATTGCGAAAACTGGAAACGCTGACCACGTTGCACACGTCGTTAGATCCGATCGATGGCGCGACGAAAAATGTGCTGTGGCAATTCACGGTTGAAGCTGATTAAGTTCGGATATGAAAAAACTTCGCTTCGGCATTTTAGCGACCGGAAAGATTGCGCGTCGACTCGCGGGTGTGATGCAGAATTCATCCAGTTGTGAATTGATCGCGGCGGCAAGTCGCTCACCGGAGAATGCGCGAAAATTTGCAGCGGAGTTCCAGACGATTGAGGTGACGGGTTATGAGGCGTTGCTGGAGCGCGACGACATCGAGGCGGTCTACATTGCGACGCCGCATCCGCAGCATCACCAGTGGTGTTTACGGGCCATCGCGCGAGGCAAACACGTGCTCTGCGAGAAGCCATTGACGATGACGCTGGCGGAGGCAGAGGAAATTGCGGACGCGGCTAAGAAGAGCGGCGTGCTGGTGAGCGAGGCATTTATGTATCGCTTCCATCCGCAGACGAAGAAGCTGGTCGAGCTCGTTACGAGTGGAGCGATCGGCGAAGTGCGGTGGGTGCAGGCCGATTTTGGATTCGAGTTAGAATTCAATCGAGAGAGTCGGTTGTTTGCGAATGCGCTCGGCGGCGGCGCGATTCTCGATGTGGGCTGCTACACGGTTTCCATGGCGCGACTGATCGCCGGAGCCGCAAGTGGCGTGGCGTTTTCGGATCCGACTTTGATTCGCGCGACCGGCCAACTCAATGAAACCGAGCAAACGGATCATCTCGCCGCCGCTTTGCTCGAATTTCCCAATGGCGTGATGGCGACGGTGCGTTGCGCGACGAGTTTCAAGATCGGTCGACGCGTGCAAATCGAGGGCACAAAAGGCGTGATCGAGCTCAATGAGCCGTGGTTTGCGGGGAATGCCGGTGCCACCATTCGCATCCGGCGCGGCGATGAGGAAACGATCGTCGAAACGACCGATTCACAGGATCTTTACGCGCCGATGCTCGAGGAATTTGCGAGTTGCTGGCGCGACGGAAAAACCGAGACGAGTGCGATGTCGCTCGCCGATTCGCTGGGCAATATGCGCGTGCTTGAAGAATGGTATTCGCAGATCGGCGTGCGCTACAAATGTTAGTTCGCCAATCCCACTTTAAAGAGATCGAGAGTCACGTCGCGTTCGCGGTGATGGTCCACCATGGGCAGCGGATATTTTGAGGCGAGTTTCAGTCCATTCTGCGGCGGCTCGGCGAATTTGCGTGGATCGACTCCGGCCAATTCCGGCAGCCAGCGTTTGATAAATTTCCCCTCCGCGTCGAAGCGCGCCGTCTGCAGCCACGGATTCTGAATCCGAAAATACGGCGCAGCATCAGCCCCGGTGCCGGCACTCCATTGCCAGCCGCCATTGTTAGAAGCGATCTCGCCGTCGGTTAATCTCTGGCTGAAAAAGCGCTCGCCCATCTTCCAGTGAATGTGCAGGTCTTTCGTGAGAAACATCGCTGCGATCATGCGCAACCGATTGTGCATAAAACCCGTCGCATTGAGCTGACGCATCGCGGCATCCACAATCGGAAAACCGGTTTCTCCAATCGACCACCGAGTGAAGGCTGCTTCGTCCCAGCTCCATTGGACGTTGCGGAATTTTTGGCTGAAATCGTTTTCCAGCACATCGGGATAATTCCAGAGGAGTTGCAGGTTGAACTCGCGCCAAATCAGTTCGTTGACGAAAGTTTCGGTGCTTTTTCGCTCCGCCGCGTTGCCGTTCGCACCTGCTTCTTCGCTTTTCCGATAAATTTCACGGGGTGAAATCAGCCCCCAACGCAGGTCCTGCGAAAGACGCGAGATGCCATCGATCCAAGGGAAGTTCCGCGTCTCGCCGTATTGATAAATCCGATTCTGAAGGAAAGTTTTCATTCGAGTTCGAGCCGATTCTTCACCGCCGGAAACGATGTCCATTTTGCCGCTTAAGCCCCAGGTGGCGATGGTCGGCAGATCGAGCGACGTGACATTTTGCGGAGTGCGAATCGCCGTTGGCCTCGGGAGCAACCCGGGTTTGTCCAATTTCCGCCAAGCCTTGGAATACGGGGTGAACACTCGAAAAATGCCATCGCTGCCGGTGAGAACTTCGTCGCGTTCGTGGATGGCGATGTCTTTGTAGAGCACGAGCTTGCAGTTTTCTGCGAGCACCATTTTCGCGACGGCGTCCTCGGTTTTGCGGCCGAACGGATCGGGATCGCGGTTGGTATAAATGAAACTCGCCTGTGTTTCTCGAATGAGTTTGCGCAATTCTTCGACCGCGTCGCCCTGACGGATGATCAAACGACCGCCGAGTTTTGCGATGTCGTTGGCGAGCGACGCGAGGCAGTCGCAGAGGAATTGCTGACGCCCGACGCCGGTCCAGCGATGCTGCGTTTTCCAGTCGCTCATAATAAAAACAGGGACGACTTCCACCTCATTTTGCAGCGCGGCGTCGAGCGCGGTATTGTCTGTGAGGCGCAGGTCGCGGCGAAACCAGTGGATATTCATGTCGTTCCGATACGTTCCAGCGCGCACCGCGGATGGCTCGACAATGTTGCGGCGCGGCGGTTAGATTTCACTGCAACTCCCATGGAAATTCTCGGCATCATCGCTGGCAACGGCGCGTATCCCATCGAACTTGCCCAGCGCGCGCGCGCCGCCGGCGTGAAGCGGATCGTGGTAACGGCGTTTGAAAATGAGACTTCGCCGGAGCTCGCCTCGCTCGTCGATGAGATCGCGTGGATGCGTGTCGGTCAGTTGGGCAAAATGATCGGGTTTTTTGAGAAATCCGGCGTCCGCGAAGCGATCATGGCCGGACAGATTGCGCCAAAGAATTTGTTTGATCTGCGGCCGGATTTTAAGGCGTTGTTGTTGCTCGGTCGGCTGAAGGAACGCAACGCGGAAAGTCTTTTTGGCGGCATCGCGGATGAGTTAAAAAAGAGCGGAGTGACATTGTTATCGGCGACGACTTTTTTTGAAGATTCGCTCGCACCCGCCGGTCATTTCGCTGGAAGTCCGCTGAAAAAACGCACCATCGCCGATCTCGAATACGGCTTCCGGATTGCCAAGGAAGTCAGTCGCCTGGACATCGGACAAACGGTCGTCGTTCGTAACGGAACTGTGCTCGCTGTCGAGGCGTTTGAAGGCACAAATGACGCGATCCAACGTGGCGGAGCGATGGGAAAAGGCGGCGCGGTGATGGTGAAAGTCTCGAAGCCAAATCAGGATTTTCGGTTCGACGTTCCCGTGATCGGAAGGCAGACGCTGGAGACCGCGCAAGCAGCAGGGATTATTGCGATCGGAGTCGAAGCGGGTTGCACGTTGCTGCTGGAGCGCGCGGAATTGCTCGCGGACGCGGCGACTCGGAAGATCGCTCTTTTTGGGATCGGTGCGTCGGCAGGCTAGCGTCCGCCGTTTTCACCAATGTTAAAGCCGCCGGGACGCTGTTGCATCGCGGCGGCTGTTTTTTGAGGAAGCGCTTCGTTTATTGCAAACCGAGAGCGTCGAGGGTGGGCTCGTCGATGGCTGCAGTTGGCTGCAAGCCTTCGTCGCTCTGGTAGCCGGCGAGCGCTTCGCGAGTTAGTGGTCCGAGCAAGCCGTCCACGTCGCCTTTGTAGTAGCCCTGATCGAGGAGGGCGTCCTGCACATCGGCGATGACGCGGTCGGGCGGATCAGCGCGACGACCGGCGTAAATCGGGCCATCGTAGGCATAATATTCGTTGGAAGGTTGGTAACCCCAAGCTGGATACCAGTAGTTATTCCGTTGGTAATAATAGCCGCCGCTGAAGAGCTCCACGCGATCGTAGTTGGAGCGGTAATAACTTTCATCGTGACGCTCCGGCCGGTAGCTGCGGAAGACTTCATACTGCGGCCCTTCCCAGCGGTCGCTGTGTTCGATACGACGGGTTTCGTCGAAGGTAACGGACGGGACACGATCGGGACGGGGTTCAGCGCGGAAGTTCTGATGTTTCGCGCGGATTTCCTGGACCTTTTCGGGAGCAGGTCTACGAGCAGCGCCCGGGCGTCTTTCGCGACGTTCGCGTCGCTCACCCGAAACTGCTGGCGCGGGCTGAGCTTCGTTGCGACGAGCCGCAGGATTTCTTTCGCGACCGGCGGATTCGTCCGTGGATTTCGCGTTCGCGTTGCTCCGATTATCGCGTTCTGCCCTGGCGCGTTCACCTTTTTTACCCTTGTTCGCTCCGTTCGGGGCCGATTCTGTGCGCACGGCGTTGTTTTCCGCCTTGGCAGGGTTGCGTTTTTTCGCTGCGGGTTCTCCAGCGGATTTATTGGCGCCAGGAGCTTGCGCTTCCTGGCGACGTTCACGTTTTTTGGCCACGGGAGCCGCAGGCGCTTCTTGAGGCCGCCGGGCTTCGCGCTTCTCCACCTTTGGAGCTGCGGGAGCTTTTTTGGCTTCTGCTTTGGCAGGGGCCGCCTGTTGACCGCCGCCCGCAGCCGCTTTTTCTTCAGAGCCGCGACCCTTGCCTTTTTTGCGCTTCGGATCGCGTTGATCATCGGGTTGTTGCGCCACAACGCCTCCTGCGATGAGGAGGGTGATTAAGAGACTGGTGAGTTTTTTCATAATAAGAATAGGTTATTAGCAGGAGCGAAGTCGCAACCTTGAACCACCATCGTTTCTCGCCAAACATTTGGCTGTCTGGTTATGAGGCGACTTCGGTGGAAGAGCGTTCCAGCATCCATTTTTGAACGTGCTCTGTTGTGGTCCCGCAGCTAGAAAAAGTCTTCGACGCACCAATGAAAGGTGGCTCCATTTCCTGCGAGATTTCGCCGGAATTGTTAGGAGTCGGCTAGATCATCGGGCCACGGATTCCGACGCGCTGGCCTTGATTTCCGTTCGCGGCGATCTGCGCCGTTCTCTTCCTGATGGCCCGCAAACGCGCGGCGTGATTTCGCTCAGACTCCGCTCACTTTTTCGAAACCAGCACGGCGCTTAGTCTGCGTCGGCAGCGCCGTGATCGATGAATCCCGATCCGACGAAGTCAGCCGCCCGTGCTGGCGAAGAATTTCTTCTAACTTGCGCTTGTAAGCCTCCATTTGTTCTTGGGCGGCGCAGGCGTAGACCGTGTGCCGCTCGATCGTGAGGCAGCTTTCCAGATGATCCAAAACCAGCGGGTCGCTTTCCGGCAGCCACACGCCATCCATCTCGTATTCGCGGCCCATGTTCAGGCAAAAATGCGGCACTCGCGTGAGGCGTCCCACAGTGTCTTTGATGATCACGCTATGGTCGCTTTTCACTTCGAGAACCCATATTTCGAGGCCCTCCGGCCACAAAGGGATTGCGTCGCCAGCGCCGTAATGAAGCGTCCCTTTCATTCCGGATTCGGGAAAGATATACCGGATATCACTGATCAGGTTTTTCTTCATCGGACTTAGATTACTTTCACGGCCGAGGGTATATCCACACATTTTCCGTAAGGGGAACGCCTGAACAAGGCTGTCACAAAATACGGCTGAGCCGTTTTAGAAAAGTTCGCCTTGAGGGGAAACGGGCTCGTCCACTTCGACCGGCTCCTGCGAATAGAGCGGCAGCTCGATCAGTGGCATTCGCGGATGCTCGAAATGCTCCAGTTCATCAGCCGTCGAGGCGCGTGTGACCACTTTTAAAATAGGTTTGCCCTCGTGCGGATCGATCACGCCACGAATGACGTGCCCGCCCGGCATATCGGCCCAGATCAGTCGGCGATCGCGGTCGGAGCGTTCCGCAAAACGATCCGCGGGAAGGTCCACCAGGATGCCGCCGCAACGTTTCCACCAGCCCAGGTTTTCGCGTTTGGCAAAGCCGGCCCAGACAAGTTGTGCGGCGTCGTTTTCCGCCTGCCAGACGCCGACGAACTTACCGGGGTGCCGGATTTTCCCACGGGAATCGTATTGCGCGCACACGGCGTTTATTTCTTAAATAAATCGAGCAGCGACTGCGCGGCGTCCTTCAGAGTGTCCTGCAACTTGGATGGATCTTTTTGGAGGGTGTCGATCAAATCCTGTCCGGCAGCGACGGCGAGACGCTCCGATAAATCCTCCGTGAGATGCGCCAGCGGGCCACTCACTTTCATCGGAGTCCAAAGGTAACCTCCGCGTTCCTCCGTAAAAATTTTCGTCTGCGAACCGGGAATCCAGCGCAGGCTGGCAGGCGTGACGCCGACGAGAAATTGCCCTGTCATGACGCCTTGCTCGATAATAAACGTGCCCGTCATGCGCACGAGTCCGCTGGATTCGGCGTCGAGATTCGTCACGCGCACATTTCCATTTCGAATCTCCACCTCGGCGTGCACCGTTTCGAGATGCAACTGCCGGAAACGTTGGGTGCGCGTGAAGATCGCGACCTGATCCAAAATGGGCAGCGCCTCGAGTTCGCCATTGGTGAGGGTGACTGGACCCGTGACGACCGACGCGCCATTTTCGCTGACGACATGCAGGTCGGCGGAGAGCTGGCCGTGCACACGGGCGCGCCAATTTTTTGGGATCACCGCCGCGGCCGGGAGGTTCTCGGTCTTGACGTTCAGATCGGTTTTCGTGCGGGAATTGCCGCCGAGCTGGCCGTTGATCGTAGCTGTCCCGCCGCCGTCCATCGCGAAGGCGCTGCGGGTGATAAAATACGTGTTGTCCACATAACGCACGGCGAGGTCATTGACGGAAATCTTCGGCCGTTTCTCAAATTGCAACGTGCCGCCGGAGCCCTCGACCATCCAGGCTTTGCCGTCCGGTTTGGCTTCGACTTTTAGTGAGTCGAGTTGGAACGGACTCGCGAGGTTCTTTCCGTCGATGGTTAGGTTGGCGACGGAAACGTGCTGCACATCGACCTGGTTCGGCAGCAAATCAGAGGCGAGACCGCGCGTCACCGGCACGCGCTCTTCGCCTTTCTCAGCGCGCGGCGTCGGCTTCGGGATTTTTGCCACGCCAGCTTCTTTCGGCTCCTTCACCACGGGCGATTTTTCATCCGAGTTAGATTGGATTGTAGCCCGCTCCTTCCGGTTGGCGGGAATAAGGCGCAATCGCTCGATTTCCACGTGCTCGATCTGCCATTTGCGCTCCCAAAGACCTTGCAGATTAACGCCCGCGCGAATCTGCTCGGCGCCAATCGCTTCCAGTGGACCCTCGGGTTTTCCGATGGCGGAATATCCATTCGAGTAAAAGGACGATCCGCTCCATTCCAGCGGCTGAAATGCGCCGTCCGCCTTGATCGTTTTAGAGACTTTTGCGCTGAGAAACGTGCGGAAACGTTCGCTCCGCAGAAACGCCTTCGCTTGCACGATCACGACCAGCGCGACCAAGAGAAGCACGACGGGCGCGGCGATAAGTATCCAACTCCAATGACGACGGGGCTTCATGCCATAGCTTTGCCACAAGAAACCGGGGAGCACAGCGGAATTTTTTCTCTCAGTCTCAGGCTGAGGTTTTATCTCGAAAGCTTTCGTTTAGCGAGATCGTGCGCTAACTCTATTTATGAAGAACAAGAACATCGGATTTGTCGGCCTGGGCCGCATGGGAGCTAACATGGCGCGTTGTTTGCACGACAAGGGTTATCGCGTAACAAGCGTTTACGATTTAAACCAAGCGACTTCCAAAGAACTGGCCGGGGAGATCGGCGCGACGTCTGCCGCCAGTCTGTCTGAGGTCACCAAGAGCGCGGATGTGATCCTAACAGTCGTTACCGACGACAGGGCTATGGACGCGATTTTTTTCGGGCCTGACAACCTCTTAATCGGAGCGGAAGGGCGAGTGTTTTTAAATTGCGCGACGCTAAGTCCTAACACTCACCGTCGGCTGGAAAGCGCAGCGCTCAAAGTGGGCGCAAAGTGTCTGGAGGCGTGCATGGCCTCCAGCATTCCGCAAGCTCGTAACGGTGAACTTTCCCTCATGATCGGTGGCGACGAAGCGCTCTTTGAAGAATGCAAACCGCTCCTACAAGACTTGAGTAAGGCTCTTCATCATGTAGGAGCCACTGGCAAAGCCGCTGAGGTAAAAGCACTGGTTAATATGGTGATGAATATTAACACCGCTGGCCTGGCAGAAGGCCTCGGTATTGGACAAGCCCTAGGCCTGGACCTGAAAATGCTTTGCCGCGTATTCAGTCAGACCGGTGCAAACTCAAGAGTTCTAGAAACCGACGCCGCAGACATGATTAACCGTGAGCACGATTGCTTCTTTTCTGCGGCGCACGCGGCCAAGGACTCTGGCATCGCTCTCGCCCTCGCAGCGAGCGCGGGCATCTCTGCGCCGGTGGCCAAGGCGAGCTTTGATCAGTTTGCCAAATTAACTGAATTGGGTCTGGGTGAATTGGACAAATCCGGCGTCGCGGAACTAACCTTTCCGGGACGCGCCCTCTAACGAATTAAATAGGGAAATCACCCATTCTGCCGCGGAGAAAATTGATTACACTTTCGCGCCAGGAAAACAGGATTCGCAGGCGCATGGGTGGCTGATCGTGTTAGGACACGGCGTTACCGGCAATAAAGGCCGCCCCATCATCGCAGACACGGCAGCAGCAGATTCTCGAATCCAGTGTCTGGTTTCCCTAGCCGGAATGATCGACACGAAAAAATCAGGAAAGCACTTCATGGACTGCAACCGCGTTGGGAAGTCTGGCACGAGCTTACGGTGAGAACTGGCTTCGATGACTTGATCGACCGAAATCACCCCGACTTTTTTTCCAGCGGACTTAAATCCGATTCTATAATTCGTCTGGGATTTCTGACGGTGCTGCCGACAGGCGGCGGGAAGTCGCTCTGTTACGAGTCAGCCACGCTCCCCTGAATTCCCTTAAAGACCGAGCGTGACATTCGCGATACGCATTTTGTGATGCGCGTGATTCATCCAACCGCTTATACGCATGAAAGGAATAATCATCACCCTGTTGTTGCTCGCCAGCTACGCCCATGCTGACGAGCAAGTGCGAGCGGTTCAGGAGGAATTGCGGCGGCGGAATATCTATTTCGGTGACATCGACGGGCAGAAAACGCCGGAGTTGGAGAAAGCCACCATTCGTTATCAAAAACGCAAGGGATTTTCCGCAAATGGCACCGAAGATCACGATACGCTTCGCTCTCTCGGGCTGTTGCCGCGCTCATCAAACGAGGTTCCGCCCAAAGAGCTCGAATGGCCAGCCGAGCCAGTTTTAAAAAGCGATACGAAAATCGATGTCGCCGCTGAAGCGCAACAGATTTCTGCGGAAACAGGGGTCGCTCCCGAAAGCATCGCTCCCGCTGAGGTCTTGAAAGCATTCGCTTCGAAAACTTCTCGAACGCCCAGCCTGATTGCAAAAACTTCCGGCAACACCCCGGTCACATCCGGCAGCGCCCAACTTCTCGGGCCTGAGGAACTTTCCAAATTTGTCACCGGCTACATGGATGCCGTCAGCCACAACGACATCCGCAGGGAACTCGAATTCTACGGCGACCGCGTCAATTATTACGCCAATGGCGCAGTGGATCGGCGCATCATCGAGCGGATCGTTCAGCGCTACTACCAGCATTGGCCTTCGCGAAAATACGCCATCGCCCGCACCATGAACGTGGGCCGGGTTTCCAGTCGCGGCGAAATCGTGATGACTTTCCTGGTGGATTTCACCCTGAAAAACCACGGCAAAGTCGTCAAGGGCCAGACCGAAAACCGCATCACGATCAATGCGGCCACGTCCGACCCGCGCATCGTGGCCATCGAGGAATATCGGGTGCGTCGCTAGGAAAATGAGCGGAGTTCCATCGCATTCACTGGGCTGAATCGCATGTTGAGCGCTTATGACCATTCAAAACAAAATCCTCCTGCTCCGGTTGCTCATCGTGGCGACTTTCGTGGGCGGATTGACGCTGCTGAAGGTTAGCGAGAAGGCGAAATTCAAAGCCATCGCCGACTCGCGGGCCGCCGAGCGGAGTCGCATTTTCGACGAATTTCTCGGGCAACGCGGCGATCAACTCAAAGTCCTGATCGAGGATGTGCCCATCTCCGACGGAATGGTGCGCGCCGTGGTTAAAGGCGACAAATCCTGGGCCGATGAGAACATCACTGACGAAACGCTTACCTCGTATGGAGCGAACGCCATTTGGATTTATCGCCCGGATCATTCGCTGTTTTTTTCCCGCAACAATCGGTATGCCGACGAACTGAAAGATCTGCCGCTACCACGCGAGGCGTTCGATACGTTATTCGCAACCAAGGAACGCACCTGCCACTTTTTCATTCGAGTTCCACAGGGATGGATGGAGATTCGCGGCGGAACCATTCATCCGTCGCGCGATCGTTTCCGCGAAACCGCCCCGCAAGGTAGTTTCTTTGTCGGACAATTCTGGATCGACGAAAACATCCGCCGCATGGCGCTTTTCACCGAATACACGATCAAAATCGTGCCGCGTGAATCCACTGCAACTCCGGTCAAAAGCGAAGAGGAACAAGGTCGCATCCAGTTTTCCCGCACGCTGCAAGGCTGGAACGGCAAACCCGTTGCCGAGATTCTCGTGGAACACGACTCGCCGATCATTCGCGAGCTCAATCGCGCCAGCCAACGCCAGTTTCAATATCTCATCGCCTTCGCCGCCGTTCTCTTTTTGCTCCTCGCAATCTGCCTCATTTACTGGGTCCGCCGTCCGCTGCATCTCATCTCGCAAAACCTCGAAGCCGCCAATCCCGATGGACTCAATGTCCTTCGCGATGAGCCCAACGAGTTTGGCAAACTCGCGCAGTTAATTCTGAAATTTCGCCGCACGGAAGACGCGTTGCACGAGACCGAGGAACAACTCCGCCACGCGCACAAGCTCGAAGCCGTGGGCCGGCTCGCTGGCGGCATCGCCCACGATTTCAATAACCTCCTCACCGCCATCATCGGTTACTCCGAATTGTTGGTGAACAAATTCCGCAACGACAGGTCCGCCCTCGAATGGGCCGGGCTCATTCACAAAGCGGGCGAACAAGCCGCCAGCTCCTCGCCTTCAGCCGCAAACAACTCCTCCAGCCCCGCATTCTCGACCTCAACACCCTCGTCGTGGACATGGAGAAACTCCTTGGCCGCGTCATTGGCGAGCACATCCACGTCGCCATCCACGTCGGCGCCGAAGAAGCGCGGATCCTTGCCGACCCCAGCCAGCTCGAACAAATCATCCTCAACCTCGGAGTCAACGCCCGCGACGCCATGCCCTCTGGCGGCACCGTCACCATCACCACGAGTAACATGGAACTCGACTCAAAAACCATCGCCGCCCGTGGCATGGATCTCGCCCCCGGCCGATTTGTTTTGCTTGCCGTCACCGACACCGGCCAGGGCATGACCGCCGAGACGAAGGCGCACATTTTCGAGCCGTTTTTTACCACCAAAGGCCTGGGCAAAGGCACCGGACTTGGCCTCGCCACCGTTTACGGCATTACGCGACAAAGCGGCGGCTCCATCATGGTCGATACCGAGATCGGCAAGGGCACCACCTTTTCCATTTACCTTCCGTGCCAGACGGCCGCGATCGAGGTGCTCACCGCCGCCCCTTCTGCCATCGAGTCCAGGCAAAACTCCGAAACCATCCTCGTTGTTGAAGACGAGGAAGTTGTCCGTCAACTTATCTGCGCCGTCCTAAAAGATGCTGGCTATTTCATTCTGGAAGCCCATTGCCCCAGCGAAGCCATTCGCATCGTCCAGCAACAGGACGTCCCGATTCACCTCATCGTCACCGACGTCGTTATGCCCGAAATGCACGGCCCCGCCCTGGTCCGCGCCCTCGCCGAACTTCAGCCGCAGATGAAAACCCTCTTCGTCTCCGGTTATTCAGAAAACGACATCAGCGATCAAGGCGTCATCGATCGCAATTTGCAAGTTCTCCAAAAACCCTTCAAACCGCAAACCCTCGTCCAGCGCATTCGCGAAATCCTGGATCAACCGCCCAAAGTCATCCCCGAGTAAATCGGCCCGTCCACTCGATAAATTGAGAAGGAATAAACCGTGCCAGGGGGGAGAATTGAACTCCCGATTAAGGACACTGAAAGTATCTAAGTTAATGAAATTCAGTAGTTTACGATTTTCTCTGCTTTGAACAACGGCAAAGTCAGAACATATATCAGAACAAGTTCGCCCATTTCAATGTTGTTTCGAGTTGTCGCTAATGTCTTTTCGCGTCGTTGACGGTTTCCCTGTTTTATGAGAATTTCGGTGGATGGTTGCCGTTTCCGATGCTTACGCAATGATGCAGACTCTTTCCGATGAAAGGGTGAGCCGGGTTGTTTCCCTGATTGAAGACCTTGCCGACTTGGAAGCTCGCGAGGAAGCGGAAGACCTCGCCGCCGCCCGTGAAGCTCTGGCAGATGGTGAAGCTCCCGTTCCGTGGGAACAAGTGAAAGCTGAATTAGATGCCATACACGGTATCAGTTAAGCCAAAGGCTAAAAAGTATCTCGCCGGGATTCGTGATGCTCGCCTTTACCAACGCTTAAGCGACACAATCAGCAACCTCGCCAGCGATCCACGTCCGCCCGATTGTCTCAAGATGCAAGGTGGCGATGGTCTTTACCGGGTGCGGGTGGGAGATTATCGGATCATTTACGAGATTCAAGATGCCGTGCTTGTGGTTCTCGTCGTGCAAATCGGGAATCGCCGGGAAGTTTATCGGTGACATTTGGCTTGGTGCGGTGACTGATTGCAAGTGATTGCAGCGTGCTTAACCCTCGCCAGACCGGATCACTACATACCCATTTTCGATCTGCACAGACGATAACGAAATGCAGGGTTTGTTTTCTTGGGATTGCCACCCAAACACAGTCTGAGCAACTTTTGCGACATGCAACACGTCGCCCGCCTGATGCAAGTCTGCGGTCTCCGACTGACGCGCCAACCTTTGTGCCGAACGTCCCAAGCTGGCGCGAGTTTCACGCGATTGGGTTTCGAGAATGTTACTCACTGCATCCGGCACATTAGCCAGTGCTGGCGAAGATCTCACTGCCAACGCCTTTGCGGATTCGATCTGACGCGTCCAACCTTCACGTTTGGCACGGCTTAGGACAGTTCCTACGGGTATTCCCATGTTACGTGCTAGTTCGCGCAATCCAAGGCCACTGGAGTAGGCTGTGCGGATTTGCTGCCAATCACTTTTAGGAAGGCTCATCATGCCATTAAGCTTATCAGGATTTTTACAGCTTGCCTCCATTTTACAGCCAGACGCAATATAGCGGTGAGTGACCCACTCAATTCGCAACTTTTTTGATCGAATCGTGACGGCAAGAACGATTCTTGCCGTGACGGTTATCTTGTTGCTTGCGAGCTGGTCATATCCCCCTTGGATTCATTACGGGCGTTTCCAGTCAATCCGGCCAGCAATTCCGCATGGCTGGTTTTTCATACTAGACACTAGGCAAGGCGAGCTTTCCTCGCATCTTTCACAAATAATCTTCCGCGTTGATTTGATGCGGCTGGTTTTTATTGACCTGTTAATGGCAATGGTTGGAGGTGGCTTTGCGTTCTTGGTTGGTCGCGATGAAAATACACGCAGGCTCTTTAGCCGAAGCCTGATTTATGCTCTCCTGATTGTTCCAGTAGGACTTTTGGCTACAGGAATCGTTTTGGCTGTTCAGAAGTATAACAAAAACGTCGAAGAAAATACGCTTCAGCAACAATATCTTATGAACCAAGCTAAGGCGGAGTTTCTTAGGCAAGAGAATCTCAAGATTCAAAGCGAGCGAAAAATAGCTTTAACAAACGCCCTAGAGGGAGCCGTGCCAAAATCGGCCTCTGCTTTGGAAATTCTTGAGACTATCAGTTCTGCACGAAGCCTTGGCTACTCAGACAACGAGATTGAAGGTTCTATCAACACGGAATCGGATGCTTATATCAAAGCCACAAATTCAAAAAAGGGATCAAGTTTTTTGGCTTTAGTAAATGCTCTAGTAGATGCTACGCGCGATGTTAAGCCATCCGATTTCAAGAAAATCGTTGTGAGTGATATTCGAAGCGGATCGAGAGGTTCAAGCAGCCTTGCGAGTCTATTCGGGCGAATCCAAAATGACCTTCCACAAACGATTGAATGGATTGATCTAAAAGTATATTTTTACGATCAATCAAAAAACCTAGCCGATGTTAGAGAAATCTCGATTAATGAATTTAAGATTGCGCCGCGAGATGTTGTAGGCTTTGAATCATATCTTCGTCCAGAGGTAAAAGGCCCTCCCGATGGTTGGACCTGGTCTACTGAAGTTATTTCTGCAAAATACGCACAGTAATTTGGTTTCTCATTTCCTTCGTATAGCGAGAGAAATAGAAACGAGAGGAAACGAGGCGGAAACGGTCGGGAAACGAAAATGCGGCCTCGGCTAGCGGGTGTCGGCGATGATGCGGATGGTTTCATCGACTTGCCTCCTCATTGCGATAACGGGAGGAACTAAATCGGAAGCAAAATCTTCCATTCTCGTTCCTGCCGATAATAACGGAAGGAAGCAGTTTCCTAGGGATTTTGGTTCCTTCCGTTTCATGCTTTAATTGCTACCAGGTCGCCGAAAAAGCTAAGGTGATTGGCAAACTTCCCATCGGCTGAAAGTGCATCCCGGCAAGCTCGTTCACTGACATCTGCCAGACCTGCCAATAGCTTCACAGCCTCGCTGCGCTTGATTTGGGACGTTCCCAGCACTTCGCGGACGTGTTCCAGTCGGATCACCTTCCGGCCCCCGTCGCCATCCTCGAATGTTTTCCAGTCGAAGTCGTGTAGGGCGGTGAATCCTTCCGGCCCCCGTTCCCATGCGGTGCGCGGCGAACATGGGCCGTTGGAGTTTTTCGGATTGAACCACACCACCGAATTGTCGGTCTCGTCCATCGCTCCCCGCACCATGATGAAAATGGCTCGTGGAACGCTCGTGAGAACGTAGCTACCGGAAAGCAGGTGCATGAGTCCGCTCCCGCCGGTGCGTTTCTCGGCTTGCTGCGGCTTTTTCGTGTGCGCGACGATGCCCAGTGCGGGCTTGTCCTTCCCGGTCGGTAGCATCAGGCGCAATGCGTCAAAGGCGGCTCCGTAATCGGATGCTTTATCATCCTTCGCGGCTGCATTCCACGGATCAAAAATCACCACGTCCGGCTTGAATGCGTCGAGGGCGGCGTTCACGTCTGCCAGAAAGTCGGGGTGATTCAGTGTCATGCCAAACGGCGGCGGTTCACTCACGAGGATGGATTCCTCTATTTCGGCTCCCATCCCGCGTGCCTGATACTCCTGCCGCAAACGGAATCGCCCGTTTTCATTCTGCACGATCATAGTTCGGAAGCGGGTATGCACTTTCAGTCCCAGCCAATCGCTTCCCGTGGCTCCGCAAATTGCCAGCTCGGTTGCGGCGGTGCTTTTACCTACTCCCGGCTCGCCCCCGATTACAAACACTTCCCCGCGCATGATCTGGCAATCGCCTACCAGCACCACGTTGTCGTCGGGCTGATACGCGCGTAACTCCGATGGTTTATAGAAACGGATGCGCGGCTCCCGTGGTTCAATGAGGGAAGCATTGACGGCGGCGGCGATAATGGCGTCCGGTCCTTTTTCCATGAGTAAGTCGCTGGCATCTTTGATCTTTGGAACGTTCATACGATCCCCCCTTCCATCCGAACAATGCGAACACTCCGAGCAATGCCCTGCAACGAGTCGAGAATCGCGCTGGCGTGCTTTTCCCCAGCTTCATCTGCATCCGGCCAGATTAGCACTTCAAGCCCAGCAAAACGGCTGGCCCACTCACGTCTCCATGAGCTGGCTCCCGGTGTCGCCATGACAAGGTTGGTCGTGCCGTTGTCGAGGCCGGCGTCACATAAGGCAATGGCGGCGGATTCACCTTCCACAATGTGAACTTTTTCGGTGCAACGTAAGATCCGATCTCCCATCCAAAGGCTCGGTTTGCCGAATAGCTGGCGAAAGGCTGCGCCGTGGTGTTGCTGCCCCTTCGTGAGTGGCTTCAACCGTTGCTTGGCTCCGGTCGGATAGATCATGACTAGCTTTCCTTCGTGAATGCCCAGGCACAGTTCGACAGCTAGTAGTCGAATAGTTTCCGGCTGCCATGCGCGTGCCTTCGCGATGCGTTGCAAGGC
>JAYVOE010000121.1:0-8829 GCA_043758065.1 Spartobacteria bacterium
GCGCGATGTCGAACCTCGGCGAACCCTCCATCCAGGTCCCGAGCTTATCGCCCAGGAAAATCCCCGGCGCACCGTCCTTGATTCCTTCGCCGATCACCACTTCGCCCCGGATATTTACCAGGTCGAACACCCCGTAGATCGCGTCGCAGGCCGCCTGATCCGCCTCTTCCTTTTCGCCGCGACCGATCCATCGCAGCGCATTTAACGCCGCATTTTCCGTGGCGCGGACAAACTCAAACTCGATCGTGCGTTCAGGGTCGTGAAAAGTGGACATCAACCGATAAAATCAAAAACCCATTGCAATGCAAAGTCGTTAATCTCCCGACGACTCATTTTCATTCGAGTTCCATCGCACTCAGTTCTTATGCGTGTCGCTCCGCAAAATCTGAATCGCCAACGCAATCCCTCCCAACGTCGCCAGCAGAAACAACAACATCGCCAGCCCCGGATACCCGAAAATCCGAAACGTCGTCTCCACCCGCATCAGCAGCGACGCGCCGAGAATCAACGACCCCAAAATCAATCCCAGTGTGATCCGATTCGCCACCTTTTGCAGGCCTGTCATCAGATATTCCTCGTCAATCGCGTCCACCTGCACCTTCAGCTTATTCGCCGCCAACAACTCAAAAAACTGATTCAGCCGCGACGGCAATTTCTCCACCAATTCCTTCGCCTCCAGGAGCGTCGTCAACAAATTCCCCGGCGACAGACTCTTCATCGTCCGCTTTTGCATCAGCTCCGACGCATTCCGCCGGATCGACTCATTTGGATCAAACTCCGGTGCTAAAGTCCGCCCGATGAGGTCCAGATTCAGCAACGTCTTGCCCAGCATCGTCAGCTCCGACGGCACCCGCAGCCCGCTCTCTGCGGAGATCTTCGTGATGTCCATGATCACCTTGCCCACCTGCAACTTTTGCATCGATGCGTCCTGTTGTTGACCCAACAAATTCCCGATTTCCCTCCGGAAACGCAGCTCATCGAAATTCTCCTGCGGCTCACCCATCTTCTGCGCGATCTCCCCGGCCCGATCGCTCTGCCCTTCCGACATCGCCAGGAGCAACCGCAAAATACTCTCCTGCATATTCGTCCCGATCCGCGCCGTCATCCCCAAATCCAGCAGCGCCACCCGATGATCTTGCGTGATTAGAATGTTACCCGGATGAGGATCCGCATGGAAAAACCCCGCCAGCAGGATCTGATGCAGATACGCCTTGAAAAGCTCCTCCGCCAACCCCGTTCCATCCAGCTCCAGCATCGCCACCGGGTTCAACTTCGTAATCTTCTGCCCCGACACATACTCCATCGTCAGCAAACGACCCGAGCAATAATCATCGATCGGCGCCGGCACCAGAATGCGATGGAACTCGGATAGGTTTTTGCGCATCAACCGCAGATTGTCCGCCTCCAGCCGGTAATCCAGCTCGCGAATCAGCGACTTCCGCAGCTCCTCGATCATCGCGCCAAATTGATACCGCTTCCCCGCGTCCGTGTGCGCATCGAGCACCGCCGCGATCTCCGCCATCGCGTCCAAATCCTCCACCACCGTCTCGCGCACATCGGGACGCTGAATTTTCACCGCCACCACCTGACCACTCCGCAACACCGCCCGATGCACCTGGCCGAGCGACGCCGCCGCCATCGGAGTTTCATCGAACTCAGCAAACGCCCGACTGATCCGCGCGCCCAGCTCGACCGACACAATCGCCTCCACCCGCTCATACGGAAACGGCTCCACCTTGTCCTGAAGCCGGGTCAGCGACTCCATGTAAGCGGCCGGCACGAAATCCGACCGCGTCGAAATGAGCTGACCCAACTTCACAAACGTCGGCCCTAGCTTCTCGAGATCATCCGCCAGCTCCTTCGCCTCCGGCGGCACCGGCGGTGCGGCCTGGAAGTCCAGCGGATCGTCGACGACCGGCGCCTGCTTCACCAGATCGCCATGCCCATACTTAATCAGCAGCGCGGCGACATCCTTATAACGTTTCAAATGACCAGGCTTCAGCGAAATTCCCATACAGGTATAACGCACCGCCTTTCTAAAACGTTCGCCTAAAAAGTGAACGGAGTTGCATCCGACTCAGAATGCTCGCTGTGACGACCGTCAGGCTTTCTTCAGCAGGATCTTCACGTCCAGCGTTGCGGGATGACCGGACGCCGTGCCATTGATTGTACATTTCACTTTTAACCCGGCGCTTCCAATCGTTGCCGTGCCCGTTCCGCTCGCATTTGTCAGGCCTCCGTTGTCACCAAAGTTTCCAGAGACCTTGCAGGAGAGCGACGTCGTAGTGGTATTCGTAATCGAAAGTGTGAAATCCGATCCGGCGCCAACCGCCATCAAAGCATTTTTCAATTTAGTGCCATTATTCGATCCCTTGAGCCCTTTCGGGCCAATTGGAACGCTGAATTTGGTGAACTTCGAACCGGAATTTTGGCCATCAATCAGAATCGTAACGGATTTCAAAACATAAGTGCCTTGCAGTGCCGGAGCCAGTGGAGCCGCTTGCGTGGGTCGGATCGCACAAAGCGAAAGAGCTAGTAGGACGAGGAATGGACGCAGTGTGAATGAGGTGATGTTCATAATATTAATGGGTTACTAACAGACAAAGATTTCGTTTTTTACGGTATCTGTCAATACTTTTGCTTAAGCAAAAATGCAGCGGAGTTAGAGACGATTCTGGGCGGTGATTCGGGCGAATGCGGCTAACGTATTTGCGTCGCGGATTTCGCCGCGGGCCACCATGACTTGGAGTTCTTCGGTGCTGAAGGCGCGGCATTCCACGATGCTTTCGGCTGCGTCGTGCGCGGGCCCGGCGGGGTGCGGGACGAGTCCATCGGCTAGAAAAAGGTGGCCCTGTTCGTCGGTGAATCCGCATGACGGAAAGAAAATTCCCAGCGGAGTCAGAGTCGATTCTGCGCTCGGGCCGTAGCCCGTTTCCTCGCGGAGTTCGCGCCAGACCGTCTGCTCCAACAACTTCGCAAAATTTTCCACGACCTGTGGCGTTTCGATTTGGCCCGCCGGAAATTCCCAGATGGCGTCGCGAATGGCGATCCGTTCCTGGCGGATGAGAACCCAGTCGAGTTGCAGTGTTCTCGCTGCAATGACGACGGCACTTTTTCGTCGAACAACGGTCCATTCCACACCTTCGGGTCGCGTCGGAGTGGCGACGGTTTCGTGAAAGACTTTGGCAAACCGGCCATCGTAACGCAGTTCGCGAGCAAGCGTTCGCCAGCCGTCGTGGTCTGCGGTGGGGTTGCCGGGGCCGGGCCGCGTGGGGTCGCTGACCCAGTCGAAATCGGGGTAACCGCTCATCCGGGCAATGAATCAGATTCAGCCGCGGCTGTCCGCTGAATTGTTCCTCATTTCACTGAAACTCGACTCAGAATTTTTCGTTGCCAGTCGAAGAACACTGTATAAATCTAGCCACCGATATGGGGAATCTCTTCGCGAACTATCAGACGGACGGCTTTTACGATGAGATGTTTGATTCTACCGGAACGGTGCGGCCGCATTACGAAAAGATGCTCCAGCGTTTTAACGAACTCGGCCCGGATGAGATTCAGAAAAAGATGGAGGTCGCCCAGAAATCGTTCCTCACGCAGGGCGTGACGTTCACGGTTTATAACAACGACGAAGGCACCGAGCGCATTTTTCCGTTCGACTTAATTCCGCGGATTATTCCGGCCGATGAATGGGCGCATGTCGAGCGCGGCCTGGAGCAGCGGTTGCGAGCGCTGAATATGTTTCTGCACGACGTCTATCATGATCAGCGCATCATCAAGGAAGGCATCGTGCCGCGTGAGGTCGTTGAAAGTGCGGTGCATTTTCGGCCCGAATTCATGGGCATCGATGTGCCGAAGGATATCTACATTCACATCTGCGGCACCGATCTAATTCGCGACGATCAAGGGCAATATCTCGTGCTGGAAGACAACGGTCGCTGTCCGTCCGGTGTTAGTTATGTGTTGGAAGGACGCCAGGCAATGAAGCGGGTGTTTCCGAAATTGTTTTCGCGTTATCCAGTGCGTCCGGTGGATGGTTATTGTCAGGATTTGTTGAACCTTTTGCGCTACATCGCCCCGGATGGGAATCCCGATCCGACCATAGCGCTGCTAACACCCGGCGTGTATAACTCGGCGTATTTTGAGCATAGCTTTTTAGCTAGATCCATGGGCATCGAGATCGTGGTTGGACAAGACTTAGTCGTGCAAGGCTCGGAGGTTTTCATGAAGACCACGCACGGCCTGAAGCGTGTCGATGTGATCTATCGCCGAATCGACGATGACTTCCTCGATCCGACGGTTTTCCGGAAAGATTCGGTGTTAGGAGTTCCGGGCATTGTCGAGGCGTGTCGCAAAGGCCGAGTCAGTCTCGCTAACGCCATTGGAACCGGTGTCGCCGACGATAAAGTCACTTACTACTACGTGCCGGACATGATCCGTTTCTATCTCTCCGAAGAACCGATTCTACCGAACGTCCCGACTTATCTGACCGGCAACGAAAGCGACCGCGCTTACGTCTTGGAAAACATCGAAAACCTTGTCGTCAAATCTGCCAACGAAAGCGGCGGCTACGGCATGTTGATCGGCCCGCATTCCACCAAGGAGCAATGCGACCAATTCCGCGAAGCGATCAAAGCCAATCCGCGTAATTACGTCGCGCAACCCGTCGTGCAACTCTCCCGCTCGCCATCGCACTGCGACTCCGGTGTGGAAGGCCGTCACATCGACTTACGGCCCTATGTGCTCTTTGGCGAAAAAGTGAGCATCGTTCCCGGCGGACTCACTCGCGTCGCGCTGCGTAAAGGCTCGCTCGTGGTAAACAGTTCGCAAGGCGGCGGCAGCAAAGATACCTGGGTGTTAGACCACGAAAACTCATCGGAGTTAGACCAGACTCAGGCCCAATTCCAATCGCTCTCCTAACTATTTCCTAACATTATGCTCAGCCGCGTCGCCGAAGCCATTTACTGGATGAACCGCTACATCGAGCGGGCGGAAAGCAACGCCCGAATGCTCGATGTTAACATTGAGGTGATGCTCGACTTCGAGATGAATGGCGAACGCACCAGCGAGAAGCATTGGAAGCCCATCATCAGCACGCTGGAAAACGACGAACTTTTCCAAAAACTCTACCCGGAAATCAACGGCGACAACGTCATCGACTTCGTCACCTTCGAGAAAAAAAATCCTAACTCGATCTACTCCTGCATCGCTTACGCACGCGAAAATGCGCGCACCGTTCGCGAGCAAATCTCCAGCGAAATGTGGGAGGTGCTGAACACGATGTATCTCTTCATGCGCTCCGACGACGCGAAGAAACTTTTCCGCAACAGCTCCTACGAATTCTTCAACTACATCGTCGAAGGCTCGCATCGTTTCCAAGGCACCACCGACGCCACCATGACCCACGGCGAAGGCTGGGACTTCGGCCAATGCGGACGTTTCCTCGAGCGTGCCGACCGCACCTCGCGATTGCTCGATATGAAGTATCACGTGCTCCTGCCGAGCGGCGAACAAGTCGGCGGAAATGTCGATACCGTGCATTGGATGGGCGTCTTGCGTTCCTGCAGCGGGTTGGAGGCGTATCGCAAACTTTACGTCGATCAAGTCGCCCCGTGGAAAGTCGCGAAATTCCTCATCACCGACGCCACCTTCCCACGTTCGATCAACTACTGCGTGAACGAACTCGACTGCACGATCCATCGCATTTCCGGTGTGCCGCGCGGCCGTTTCCAAAGCGAAGTCGAACAACTTTCCGGCCGCCTTCAAGCGGACTTGGGCTACGTCACTATCGACGAAATTTTTAGATTCGGGTTACATCAATATCTAGACCGCATCCAACTCCGCCTCATCCACATCGCCGCCGCACTGAGCGAAGAATACTGCGAATGGATGGTGCCCGAGGTGGAGATCCCTAAAATCTAATCTCGCTCATCCCGCCAATGTTTCGCGATGAATTCCCACGCTGCTTCGCCGTCGAAATCGTGGCGTCCGATGAATTCGTGGTAGTCAAAAAGTGAGTCGAGTCCGAGTTGACTGTAATACGCGCGTGCTTCCGGAGCCGTTTTTCGTGCGCCTGCCACGGGAAAAAGTTGATCCTCTCGGCCGGCTTGAATTTGTAAGGGTCGCGGGCAGACCAGCGCCGCCATCTCCGGGTCGCGCAGCAATCTGAGGCTTTGTGGGAATCGCCAATCGTAAAGACCGAAGGGCTCACTGTTATCCAACACCTTTTGGCGGTCATTGAAATAAGCCGCCACCACGGCCACCCGAATCCGAGGGTCGAGCGCCGTGCTGTAGAGCGTGTTAAATCCGCCATACGAGATGCCGACCATCGCCAGTCGAGTTGCATCGTATTCTGGCCGGGAAAGCAGATAGTCGATGGCGCGTCTGGTTTTGGTAAATTCAATCGCGGGCAGACTGCTCCCCGCTTCCTGGGCGCGAATCGTGAGGAGATCGCGGATGTTTTCCGGCTGGTCTTTTCCGTAGAAAACATAGATCGGCTCGAAAACACTCCAACCCCGCTGCACCGCGCCGAGCGCCAGGTCGCGATTGTGAGGCTGCATCACGGGGATTTTCTTCGTCAAATCGGGCATCCCACCACGACCATGGGCGGCAATGATCAACGGCATCTTCGGCGGATGCGCCTTCGGAGTGATCAAGATACCGACGGCGTGCAGCATTCCTTTTTCGGCATTACCGAGGGCCGGAATCTTCAGCAGCGTGTAAGTGGCGAGATCATCCTCGCCGATGGGCTGACGTTGCACCGCGGAAAAGTCATTCCCCTGCACAGCATCAGCGGGCGGGAAACCGATCGACTGCCGCAGCACAGTTCGCAGCCCCTCGCTCGCCGCTAGAAACTCCGGCACCGTCCGCGCGTTTTTGATCGGAGTTAGAACGGAATCTGCCCCCGAGTGATCGCGGGAACGTTTTAAATAAGCGTTTGTCTCCAGCACGATCTGGGTATTCAACCTGACAAGATCATCGTAAGGCATCGCAAACGTCAGAGCCCGCGCCTCGACGATCTTGTTTCCACCCCGCGTCAGAGCGATCCAGGCCGTCTCATAGCGAGAGTTTCTTCATCTGCGGATCGGAAGCGGATGGCGTTTCTGCGTGTAGAAATCTGCCAGGTAGAACACGACCGTTGCCAGCAAGACAGCCGCCGCGTAATCCACCCAGAGATTGACGATTTGCAGGCTCTTTAGAAACATGATCATCGGGATGTGCACGAGATAGAGCGGATAGGAAATGTCTCCCAGAAACTGCAGAGACGGAGATCGTCGGCGCGGTCCTTTCTGGCCGATGACCCACTGGGAAAATACGAGAAAGACCACGCCCAACGTGAATGCCTCCTGACCGAAAGGCAGCGCATCCTCGCGGAAAAACGCCGCCACATTGTGATGCTTCACCCGGTAGAAAAACTGAATCGCGGATATGGCTAGAAGATGAACGATGAAGAGAAAGCCGATGTCTCGCACACACTCACGAGCACGCTCCGTTTCCTTCGCCAGTCGCAGCCCTGCGATCCAGAGAAAGGCCAGCAAGATCAGATTCGCGCCATAGCCCATCCCCGCGTGATAAGGGAGATGAAAGAGCGTTCTACAGGCGGTGTAGGCGAGGTAACAGCCGAAGGAAAGATAGAGCGCGACCCGGCTCCATTTCGCTGGAAGTCCGATCAAAAACGGCGCGAGGCAATACAGCCAGAATTCCAGCGACAGACTCCACGCCGGCAGGACAAAGGAGTAGCTAGTCACCAGTTGATTGAGAAAGAAAACATTCTCCAGCAGGACTCCAGTCGTCGGCGCAGGCTTTTTTTCCACAAAGACCACCACCAGCCAAGTCAGCGCAAGGCTCACCAGATAGACCGGATAGAGCCGTTGCAGTCGCCGCCCGAGAAAGCCTTCGGGCTGTTTCAGATACGAACTAGTCACAGAATAGCCGCTGACCAGCAGAAATCCCAAGACCGCTTCAAACCCTCCGAAAGCCGGGAGCCATTCCCCGTTTCCCAGCGGGACCCGTTCTCCCAGATGGACGAAGACGACGATCGAAGAAGCGCAGGCCCGCGAGCGCACTCCATCGGTCGATCCTGCCTCTCATCCCCAGAGTAGGAATATCCTTACGCCGTGAACGGTCGGCCGATGGGGAGGAGGAATTCGCGGCGGTAGGGGATGTTTTCGTCCTTCCACCAGGGATAGACGGCGTCGGCGGTGAATTGGATTTCGTGCCGCAGGTTCTCGATCTTTTTAAAAACGGTGTCGCGCTGCGTCTTGCGCAAGCCCGCCAGCGTCTTGGCGTCGCCCTGGGGCACAGGACTGCCGGTGTAGTCGTCGAGGAGGGCTTTCGAGGTGGCCAGTCGTTCGGGCGTGACGCCGGGCAGCGCATCCTCCGCCGCGTGGTCGAGTAAAAGCTGGATCATCGGCCCGGCCTGGTCGAAGTCCGAAAAAATATCGACATTGATGAAGTAGCGTGCGCGCAGAGCCGTCTGGCGAGAGTCGGTCCAGTCCGGGTTTTGCACGATGGCGTGGCGGCATTTGCCCCGGTAATACTCCACTTCGCGCTTGATCGAGGTCTCGGCATCGCCGCCCTCGCCTGTCTTTTCCTTGCCCTCTTCGCGGGCGTCCGCCGTTTCCCCGCTGAGGCGCCGCCAGAGGGCGCAGTCGTCGAGCAGATCCTTCGGGGTGGTCGTGCGCAGACCTTCGGTGGTCAATTTCGCGAGGTTCTCGGGTTTGACGGCGCTGCGGGCGAGCGCTTCGCTGTTTTTAACGGTTTCCAACTGCGCTTTGTGGAAAGTTCCCTGGTCGGGATGGGCGGCCGGAGAAGTGATGGGAGTTGCAG
>JAYVOE010000122.1:0-8820 GCA_043758065.1 Spartobacteria bacterium
CAACCCGCTGGAAAACTTCGAGATACGCTTGCGCCACGGATGTCGGAGATTGACGCTCCAAATGCGCTCGAACTGCCGGCTCATTTCGCGGCGTGACGAGCGATTTTTCCATCGCAGTTGCAAGCAATTCTGCGTCGCCGTTTGGAAACGTGATTCCGCCCGGACCGATGGCGTCTTTTAATCCACCGCGCTCCGAGCCGACCACAAAACAGCCGCACGCCAGACCTTCGAGCGCGACGATTCCATACGGCTCCTCCCAGCGCGACGGCACGACCATCACGCGGTGTTGATTTAATAAACGCGCCAGCGATTCGCCGCGCTGCACGCCGACAAATTGCACATTCGACTCTAACTCGAGTCTCTTTTTTTGTGCGCGCAACGCTGGTTCGTAATCGCCGCCGCCGACGATGGTGAGTTGCGAATCGGGCCGCGTTTTCACGACTTGGGCAAACGCATCGAGCAACGTGTCCACGCCTTTGTCCGAGACGAGACGACCGACAAAAATGAAATCCCGATCCCGCATACTGCCGTCGATTTCGCGAAAAATTGCCGCGTCGTAGGAATTGCCGATCAAGGTTTGCGGAGTCGAAAATTGCTCCGCCATCGCCCGGCTGATAGCGATGGAACTCGACGCAAAACGGGTCGCGAAAAGTTTCAGCTGCGCTGCCAGATCGACGCGTCCATCCACCGCGCGCAGCCACGTCTGATGCGCCACAACCCACGGTCTCCGATTCCAAAACGCGGGCCAGAGCGCGGGCAGGCTGATGTTGTTTTGAAAATAAACGTCGCTCCATTTGATGGCAGCCGAGAGTTCTTTTCGTGAGGGATTGCGCAACACGCGGAATGGAAAATCGCGATCCACCTCCGGATCAGCGGGCGTCGTCGTGATCAGGCAAACTTCATTTCCCTGACGCACAAATTCGTTGGCGAGCACCATCGAGATGGACTCAATCCCTCCGACCGCCGGAAAAAACGCATAGGAGTAAAAGGCGATTCGCACGCCGGCGTTATAGCGGAAGTTTTCAGTCGAGTGCGAAAGAAATCAATGCACCCAGACGCCGCGCAGAACCGTGCCGTCGGGACGATTGTTCGCGTGACGAAATGGCTTCGTCGGCACAGACGGCGGCGCGACAAACAAGGCCTGGCGCGTGTCGTTGTCGAGTCGTCCGGTGAGCCGTAAATGGAGCGAACCTTGGAATCGGAAAAGCGCTTCCTCCATTTCCGGCCCCGGCAATCCGTTGGGCGCTCCGCGATAAAATCCGAGGCGAGCAAGACGGCGCTGGGCCTTGATGAGTTCCACGTTTTGCTGGGCCGGAGCCGCAGCGGCCATGTCGGTATCCGAATAAAACTCTCTCACCGGCGATCGCGTGACGGGAACTTCCACGGGAGTTGGATTCGATTGCCCCTGTGGAGAAAGGGTGCGGGGCTGTCTCGTCTGACTCGGCTCTGCGACGCGATTTTTCGGAGAAAGAAATGCGTCGGGGGCTTTCGCCGTCGAGGCGATTTGTTGCTCGTCTGCGGCTGCCGGTCCGGTGTTTTCCGATTTGGCGACTTTCAACGCAGCGAGCGTTTCGGGCGACAGATTACCACTCACGTCGAGGCCATTGCGGATTTGATACCGACGCAGTGCGGCGCGAGTTTCGTCGCCCATTTTGCCATCGGCGATACCAAAATAGAAGCCTGCGGAAGCCAACGCCGCCTGCACCTGGCGCGTTTGTTCATCTGCCAGACAATTCACAGCCAGGAGCGGGATCAGAAGGAGCAGGAAGATTTTTTTCATCGCAAAGGGATCAGACGACGAACGGGATGGGTTATTCAGCAAGTCGCTTTAGGCTTCGCGGAAGCTCGCTTGAATTCTAAAGGCCACTCGTTGTTAATGCTTCGTTCCAGAAGACACATCCGACCGCACGGAAAAAGACCGGACTTCCAGCGATATCTCGGTGATCTCATTGACAACACATCTCTCCATCCACACATTCCCGCCGATTCGCCGTATGACTGCTTTTTTAACTCGAATTTTATTCTGCCTAACAATTGGGCTGATCGCGACCCATCTCCCTGCGGAAACCCTGGAGCCGGTCTCGTTGCGCGCATTGCCCGTCGAGCGGAGTCGCCAAACTGCGCCGACCGTTTCCGCTCGCAGTGTGCTCGTGATCGATGCGCGGACGGGGGCGGTCCTTTACGAAAAAAATTCCACGTTTCGTCAGCCTGCCGCCAGTATGCAAAAGCTTCTCACCGCGCTGGTGGTCGTCAGCGAGGGCGATCTGTCGCGGCCCGTCAGAATCACCGAGGCCGACACGAACTGCGAGCCGAGCAAAGTCTATCTCCGCGCTGGCGAAACGTATTCGCGGGGCGCGTTGTTGGAGGCGCTGCTGGTTCACAGCGGAAATGATTGCGCCCGTGCATTGGCCCGGGATAACGCCGGCTCGATTCCGGCATTTGCCGAAAAGATGAACCGCTTCGCCCGTGAACTGGGTGCTTACAATTCCCACTTCGTAAACCCGAACGGCCTCCCCGCCGCAAACCAATATTCCTGTGCGCGCGACATTGCGATCATTGCTCGCGCCGCCTATCGCAACTCGGCGATTCGCCGCATCACCGCGATGAAAACGCTCGATTTCCGACGTCCTGGCCGCGGCATCGTGACTTACAAAAATACGAACAAATTGCTCGTCACCTACCCGCCTTGCAACGGCTTGAAAACGGGCTACACCGAGGAGGCAGGCTTCTGTCTGGCGTCCAGCGGCAAGAGTTCCCGGCGCGACGCCATCGTCGTCGTGATGCATTGCACGAAGGCCGCAGTTTGGTCCGATTCTTATCGCCTGCTTTCCTGGAGTCTGGGACTCTAGGCAACCATGCCCGCTCCATTTACTGTCGCCCAGCCGGGACCGCTCCTCGCTTCGCTTTTTGAGGCGTGGCCGATGGAAAAAAAGAAGCAGATTCGCACCTGGCTGAAGCATCAAGCGGTCATCGTCAACGAGCGGCCGATCAGTCAATTCGATCACCCGTTGAAAGTCGGCGACGTCGTCGGTATTCGTGGTGATCGGTTTGCCATTGCGAAGACGGTTGTTGGATCCGGGATCAAGATTTTCTTCGAGGACGCCCATCTTTTGGTCATCGAGAAACCGGCCAATCTCCTGAGCATCGCCAGCGAAGCGGAACAGGAAAAAACGGCTTACTTCCAGCTCACGGAATATCTCCGGCAAGGCCAGGCCAAGGCGAAAGAACGCGTCTGGATCGTTCATCGGCTCGACCGCGAAACGTCCGGGCTGATGATTTTTGCCAAGACGCCGCAGGCGAAGGAGACATTGCAATCCAACTGGGATCAGTTTGAAAAAAAATACGAGGCCGTCGCCGAGAATCGGATGCAACTCGACTCAGGAATTTTTTCCAGCCATCTCGACGAGACAAATCCTTACAAAGTCCACAGCGCCCCGGAAAGCGACGTCACCCGCCACGCCATCACGCATTTCCGAGTCCTCGCCCGCACCACCTGGCGCACCTTGGTCGAACTCACGCTCGAAACGGGACGCCGCCACCAGATCCGCGTCCATCTTTCCGATGCCGGCCACCCGATCATTGGCGACAACAAATATGGTGCCGTCAGCGACCCCGCGAAACGCCTCGGGCTCCACGCCACCTCGCTGCGATTCCCCCACCCGATCACCGGCGAGCCGATGCAATTCACCTCGCCGCTGCCGAAGATTCTCGCGAGTTTGTTCTAACTCGACTCCGTTTTTCTGCCGCGACAAATTCGCTTGCCGCTCCGCGGAATTCGTGGAGAATAACGCCCCCATCAGGATGTAAGCCGGGGCGTTAGCTCAATTGGTAGAGCATGCGACTCTTAATCGCCAGGTTCCGGGTTCGAGCCCCGGACGCCCCACTTTTTTCCAACTGAATGGAAACGTCCTCGGGTCTGACTTCGCTGGAACCGGAATCATTTCCAAATCCGATTCGACTTTGAAATGAATGTCGCCCAACCCGAATCGATCATCCTCATCCCGTCGAACCACGAGCAATCCACGCCCAGCTTTCACGTCATGGGCTCCATGGCCGACGCCTTCCTCGCATTCCTGAAAAGTAACGGAATCACCATCTGGCAGGAGCCAAAAACGCTGCCTAAAGTCGGCCCCGACGGCCAGCCGCTGATCGAAATCGAAGTCCAATCAGAAACGCCACGCGACCAATTGGAACAAATCATTCCCCAATTCCTCCAGGGCCGCTGCGAACCCTGATCGCTCGCTGCAAAACCGGATTCCACCCGGACTCCGCTCATTTTTTTCCCGCCACTTCACCGCCAGCCACGGCCGCACTTGCGCATCCGGGTGAATCCTGATTGATTAGGTGGCACTTTGAAACTCTCCAAACGTGGCGAATACGCCCTTCGCGCCCTCATCGATTTCGGCCTAGCCCAGGAACTCGGCAAGCCACTTCTTCGCGCCGGCGAACTCGTCGAAAAAGAGCGGCTCCCCGTCAAGTTTCTCGACCAGATCCTCATGCAACTCCGCAACGCCGGCTACCTCGCCACTAAACGCGGGGCGCAAGGCGGATTCTACCTCGCCAAACCGATGGACCAGATTCGTTTTGGCGACGTCGTGCGCCTGATCGACGGCCCCCTCGCCCCCATCGGCTGCGTCAGCGTCACCCAATACGAACGCTGCACCTGCCCCGACGAAATCCACTGTGGCCTGCGAATGCTCATGCTCGACGTGCGCAACGCCATCGCCGCCATATTGGACCGCTACACCCTGGCCGACGTCGTCGGAGTCACCCTGCGCAACATGCGGCGCGACCAGGTCGCCATGCCTTTTTCCCTCGAAGAAATGCTCGCCGGCCGCACCGACGCCGCCCCCGACCGCGAAAAATTGGTCGGCTTCACCGCCAGCCAGGGGAAAGACTGAGGCTGGTGCAGCGTTGAGGTAGGGACGAGCGGCCCGCTCGTCCGCAGCGGACAAACCAGCGGACATGCGAGCCGCATGTCCCTACCTTCGGCAACCCTACGGAGTCTGGGGTTTCGGTGGCCTGACTTCGGTCGTTTTTTCATCGGAGTTCCATCCGATTCACTCGTCCGTCAGCAAAGGGGTTCCGCGAGCGGCGTGCCAGACGCGGGCGATCTCGACCACCCGCCGACGATGATCCATTCGGTAGACAATCCTGTAAGGAGCGAAAATCATTTCGCGAATGCTCGGTTCATGATGCTCCGGAACGATGCGCCCCACTTCTGGCTGCTCCTGCAACGTATCGACGTGCGCCATGAGCCGAAAGGCAAACGCTTGCGCACGTTGCGGACTGTCGCGGGCAATGTAGCGAATGAGATCGTGCAGATCGTCGCGAGAAATGGGCGACCAGACTAGCTGGTAAGCCATGTGGCGAGTTGACGCTTCACTTCCTCATGCGGAATCCCTTCGCCGCAATCGAGTTGGTTGAAGCCCTTCTGAATGGCAGCGAGGAAATCCACCCGATCCGCAATCTCGTCGAGCGAGGCATCGTCTGGCAGCCCCTGAATGGCATCGAGAACCAGTGCTTTTTGCGTCATAGCGTCACTATGCGAGCGGTCCCAGTTCACTGCAAGTCTGCAAAACCCTACGGAGTCGGCGGAGGAATGTCCTGGCTTTGGGTCGGGTCTTCCAGCTTCGATTGATCGAAAAACTCTGCGGCCTTCTCCGGCTGACCTTTGAATTCCTTTGCCAGCGTCAGCAGGTTGTCGAGCAACTGGAGTTCCAGTGCGGTCCGGGTCGTTTTCACCGCGCCTCGGGCGGTGCTGACTCCGCCTTTTTCCACGACTTGCGAACCGCGAGCCGTTTCAACGCTACTGCGGATGGCGGTGCACGTTCCAAAACCGGAAACGCCCTACGCAGCCCTGCAAACGATGGTTCCGAAATCGCCACCGTCATCCGCAGCGCTGCAAGCCATGGTTCCACTTTTGTCACCACGATCTGCAGCTCTGTAAATGATGGTTCCACTTTTGACACCATCATCCGCAGCCTGGCAGATGCCGGTTCCAGTTTTGCCACATGGCTTCGCCGCTCTGCGGACGATGATTCCGAAATTGCGCAATCACGCGAAAGCCTGCTGCCTAGCTTCTAGGTGCGTAGTAACCGATGCCCGATCCCGTGACTGCACTGAGAACGTCGATCAAGCGCTGAAAGTTTCCCTCGTTACCAAGTCCCTCGTTACCAAGTCCCTCGTTACCAAGTTGAACTTGGTAACGCCACGCTGCCTGGCAGTTTTACTGCCTGGGGTGTCGGTCCCACTCAGGCAGCAAAGCTGCGGAGACAAGGGCGTTCCCAAGTGCAACTTGGGAACGAGGAAACGTTCTTTCGTCCCTGCGGGACTTGGAATGGTTTCGAATACGTCACCCAGCACTGAAGTGCCGGGCTATTTTCAGGAGAAGGAAGACTTCCGGTGCGCCTCTAAGACCTCTGGCTGGCGTGCAGGATGGTGAGGCCGATGATTTCTTCGTTTTCGTAGCGGACGATGACGTCGTCTTCGCGGAGTTCGCTGTCGGTGGCGTGGCTCGGTTTCTTGAAGTTCACGTAAAGGACATCGGCCTCGTAGGAGATCCAGAGGAATTTCTGAGGCGAGTTAGAGACGATTGGCAGGAGGTTGAGGAATGGCTGTAACTCCATGCGGTGGTTCATGTTTCCAACGGGGCAATGGAATCCAGGTAGCTCTGTAAGATGATGACGGCGGCGGCTTGGTCGATGACTTGGCGGCTGTTTTTGACCGTGCGGCCGGCTTCGTGGAGGTTGCGTTGGGCTTGTTGGGTGGTCATGCGTTCGTCCCATAAGACGATGGGGATGGCGATGAGGGGCCGCAGTTTTTCGGTGAAGTCGCGGATTTTGTCGGCGGCGGGGCCGTAGGTGCCGTTCATGTTGCGCGGGAGGCCGATGACGATGCGCTCGATCTTTTTTGCGGCGATGAGGTCGGCGAGTTTGCGGGCGATGGCTTTGAATTTGTCGCGTCCGTCGAGGGTGTCGAGGGGGTGTGCCAACATGCCGAGTTCGTCGGAGAGGGCGAGGCCGATGCGGGCGTCGCCGTGGTCGATGCCGAGGATTCTCATGGGTATGGGCGGTTTTTCAACGGAGTTAGAGGGGTATCTGAGGCGGAGATTTCGTTGTGCTAGCAAGTCCTCGTTACCAAGTTGAACTTGGTAACGCTGGTGTTGTGGGCAGTTTTACTGCTCGGTGTGGTTTGTGCAGCAAAGCTGCGGAGATACGGGTGTTCCCAAGTGCAACTTGGGAACAAGGGGGGGCAAGGAGGGACAACTTGGGAACAAGGAGGGCGCAAAGGAAACCGGGGATGCCGGTTATTGGAGTTCGGGTGGGATTTTTTTGATGAGGCTTTTGATGCTTTCGGTTTCGTGGCGGTTGGCGATGAGGATGGCGTCTTCGGTTTCGACGATGACGAGGTCGGAAACGCCGAGGAGGGCGATGTGTTTTTTGCCACGGGAATAGATGACGTTGTTGGCGGCGTCGCTGATGGTGGTGGGGGTGTTGGCGCGGTTGTCGCAGCCGTCGTTGGGCAGGTAATTCGCGACGGCGAGCCAGCCGCCGACGTCGTCCCAGTCGAAGGAGGCCTCGAGCACGAGGACGCGCCGGGCTTTTTCCAGGATGGCGTAATCGACGGAGATCTTCGGCAAAGCGGGGAATTCTTTTTCCAGAAACGTCTCTAACTCGGATGTGTTGACGAGGCGGATGATGAAGTCGAAGAGGGCCGGGGTGTTGCGCTCCATTTCGGCGAGAATGGAGGGGATGGTCCAGGTGAACATGCCGGCGTTCCAACGAAAGTTGCCAGCGCGGAGGAAGCTTTCGGCGAGATCGGGCGCGGGTTTTTCGCGGAAGCATTTCACTTCGTAGATGGGCGCATTGGAACCAGCGAGGCGGGCGCCTTGTTCGATGTAGCCGAAGCCGGGGCAGGCCCAGGTGGGGGGGATGCCGATGGTGACGAGCGCGCCCGTTTCGCGTGCAGCGGCGGCGGCGGTGGCGAGGTCGCGGCAAAGCGCGGCGCTGTCACGAATGATGTGGTCGGCCGGGAGCACGACCATGGTGGCGTGGGGGTTGCGCTTGGCGACGAGTCCGACTCCGAGGGCGATGGCAGCGGCGGTGTCGCGTTTATCGGGTTCGGCGTAGATGTTTCCCGCAGGGAGCGCTGTGATGATGCGACGCACGGAGTCGATCTGGTCGCGATTGGTGAGGACCAATATATTTTCCACCGGGACGAGGTCGGACAGGCGGGAAATGGTGTCTTCGAGGAGGGTCTGGTCGGAGAAGAGATTGAGCAGTTGCTTCGGTGTGGCCTTGCGACTGAGGGGCCAGAAGCGTTCGCCGCTGCCGCCCGCGAGAATGAGAACGAAGAGGTCAGTAAGCATGATCGATAAAGATCAAAATTGTTTTGGTCGACGTCGAGGCTATTCTATGGTCAAAGATAAATCGATGAATCCTCCAAAACCCTTCCCCACATCTGCTTCCATGTCCGGTCTGTTTTCTCTGGCGCAGACGGCGATTGGCTGCGGAGTCGGGCTGCTCATCGCGGACAAACTTCGCAAAAAGAAACAGACGACGGCGATTACTCTTTTTTCCATTGCCATAGCCTCGGCAATTCCGGTGGTGGTGACGTATGTGGTTTCCCAAGTGAATGCGCCGGAATCGAATCGCGGAATGCGGAAACGCCTGCGCACGATTCGCGAGGACGGCGGCTGGGATGAGGAAGCCCAGATGGGCATCTAAGGAACCGCTGATTTAAGTGAAGGTTTGCAGGGGAGATTTGATTAGGGCGAAGATTGTGGATAATCACTTCATTTTCAAGGTCGCAGCGGAG
>JAYVOE010000123.1:0-3024 GCA_043758065.1 Spartobacteria bacterium
CGTGCAAGGCTCGTTGCAGGACATGATCGACTCGTTCGATGGCCGCGTTGCCAGTGGACATGTGGACGACACGGAGGCGGAATATCTCCTGATGGTCGCCGCGATGAGCGCTAATTCCTTTCAGGAACGACTGAAAAAATATCCGGATCGTCACGTGGTCTTGATAGTCGGTGATCGTCACGAAGTGCAGAAAATGGCGATCGTAGAAGGCGTGGCGGCCATTGTTGTCACTGGGGATTTTCCCGTTCTCCCGGAGATCATCGAAGCAGCAGCCAAGCGCGGTGTGGCGATGATCACCTCACACTACGACACCGCGACGACGCTGCTCCTGGCTCGCGGAGGTATCCGTGTGACTCGAATGCTCGATCGCGCGTATCAAAGTTTCACGCCCGAAACGTTGCTTTCCCGCGCTCGGGAAATGGCGACGCCGAGTGACGCCTTCGTGTTTCCCGTGCTGGATCACAACGAGAAAATGGTCGGCATTCTCTCAAAAAGCGATTTCCTAAAACCCGTCCTACGCCAATTAATTCTGGTCGATCACAACGAAATGTCGCAGGCGGTCAACGGCGCGGAACAGGTTCCGATCGTCGAGGTCATCGACCACCATCGCCTTGGCAGTTTCCAGACGGATTCGCCGATCCTTTTTTGGAATAGCCCTGTCGGTTCGACTTGCACGCTGGTTGCGCAAAGTTTCCGCACGAACGGCATTTCGATTCCTCCTAACATCGCCGGCCTGCTCATGGCCGGAATCATATCCGATACGCTTAATCTCACGTCGCCGACGGCCACTGCGACGGATCGTCAGATTTTGTCCGATCTCGCGCAAATCGTTGGCGTGCAACCTACTGATCTGGCGGATCAGATTTTCTCCGTTGGCTCGCCTCTGCGCTCGTTGAGTTCGGATCGTGTGATCCATGCCGACTGCAAGGAATATGTCGAAGCGGGCCAGCGTTTCAGCGTCGCGCAGATCGAGGAACTCAACCTTACGCTCCTCGCCGAGAAGCAGGCCGGTCTGCTGAATGCACTGGAACTCGACTGCAAAAACAAGGCGCTGCTTTTTGCCGCATTGTTAGTCACCGACATCAATACGCAAAACTCCGTTCTGCTCGTCGGCGGTCATCCCGGCTACCTGGCAACGATCGATTTTCCGCAAATTGCCGATCGTGCCTGGAAGCTGGACGGTGTCGTTTCACGCAAAAAGCAATTGCTGCCGTATCTCCTGCAATGCCTGCATCGCATGGAGAATGTGGAATCATGAGTTGGTTCTGGGCGCCCGATCATCGTCCGATTTCTGGGCGCGTTCTGGCCGTCAATTTCGTCGCCGCGCTGCTCATCCTAACATTACTCTTTTACTACGCCTTTCAGCAAAGCCTCGTCGCCTGGCAAGGCGATGTGCTGATGAAATATCGGGGAATTTTTTTCAATGGCTGGTGGCTAACCATCCGAGTTTCAGCCTTATCTTTGGTTTGTAGCACCGTGCTCGGTTTTCTCTGGGCGCTCGCCGGACGCTCTAGTTTTTTGCCATTGCGAGTGATGTCGCGCATCTGCCTGGAACTGATTCGCGGCACGCCATTGCTCGCGCAAATCTACATTTTTTTTTACGTCGTTGCGAACGCCTTCCGGCTGAATGACCGCTTTGTTGTCGGCATCCTAACATTGTCCATCTTCAGCGGCGCTTACATCGCCGAGGTCTTCCGCGCCGGCATCGAAAGCATCGGAAAATCACAACTCGAATCCGCCAAAGCTATCGGACTCAATCGCTGGCAAACCTATCGATACATCATCATCCCACAGGCGATTCGCGTCACGTTGCCGCCATTGGCCGGACAGTTTGCGTCAATCATTAAGGATTCATCGCTGCTCTCCACGGTCGCGATTATTGAGTTTACCAAGAGCGCGTCGGATGTGGCCTCGCTGACTTATAGCAACCTCGAATGCTACCTGATGTTAGCACCCGGCTACTTGATCCTAACATTACCGATTTCTTTGTGGACGCAGTGGCTGGAAAAGAAACATCGCTATGAAACTTAAGATCGCCGGACTCGATAAAAGCTTCGGCGACCATAGCGTTCTAACTCGCGTGGAAATTTCGTTTGAGAACATCCATTCGCTGGCTTTGATCGGACCCTCGGGCGGAGGGAAATCGACGCTCTTGCGCATCCTTGCCGGACTGGAAATTCCGTCCGCCGGATCAGTCGAAATGGATGGCCGCAAACTGGTTTACACCGAAGCGGAGTTGCAGTCGTATCGGAAAACTGTCGGCACCGTTTTTCAGGCTTACAATCTGTTTCCACATCTCAGCGCATTGGAAAACATCACGTTGCCGCTGGAGAAAGTGCACGGACTTTCCGCCGCTGAATCGAATGCAACTGCGATGGATTTTTTAGCCCGATTCCAACTCGAGAAACACGCGCACAAACGTCCGGCTGAACTTTCCGGTGGACAACGTCAACGCGTCGCCATCGCCCGCGCCATATCGATCAAACCCAAATTACTTTTTTTCGACGAACCGACGTCTGCATTGGATCCCGAAATGACGGCTGAGGTTTTGGAAATGATCGAAGAGCTTCGGCACGAAGGGCGCGACTTTATCCTCGTCACTCACGAAATGGGTTTCGCGCGGAAAGTCGCCGATCAAGTGGCGTTTCTGGCCGACGGAAAAATCCTTGAATGCAATGCAGCCGAAATGTTTTTTTCCAATCCGCAGACGCCGCAGTTGCAGCAGTTCCTGGCTCGGATTTTAAAATACTAAGGTTAGGGGGGAACGCTCAAAGGTAGGAACGAGCGGCCCGCTCGTCCGATAGCGCCAGAACCAGAAAATCCCTGCCGACACAGGCGGTGCATTTCGCGCCCCCCTGCGGCGATAAACAATCAGGCGATAGCCTTGCTGCAAGCCTTTCCCGGCATCGGGAAAGCTTTTACCACTCGTTGCCGTCTCTTTCCCGGAGCTTGGAAAGCTTTAACCGGTCGTCGGAAAGCTTTATTCACGAGTTGATAAGCTTTAACAACACGTTGGAAAGCCTT
>JAYVOE010000124.1:0-22593 GCA_043758065.1 Spartobacteria bacterium
CGTCCGATTCCGCCCTCGGCGCCGGCGAATCCGAATCGCAAGCGCGGCGTCTCCAACAAGCGGGTGCTCGGCCAGAAACTGCTGCAACTCGGATGGAAACCCCAGTTCGCGACGGTGCTCGACGGGCTGGCGGAAAGTTAAATCAACGCACGGCGTCCTTGCGCATCGGTGAAGCGAATGTTTGTTATCACCGCCCGATGCGTTTCCTCCTGCTTCTTTTTCTTTTGAGTTCCACTGCAATCGCGGCTCCGCTCGACGGCGTTTCGCAATTGATCGTCAGCGTCGCGCCGGGCTGGAATGCGGATCACGGACGGCTCCAACTTTTCAATCGAGTTGCAGGGAAATGGCAGGCTGCCGGACCTGCGTGGCCGGTGCTTTACGGCAAGAGCGGACTGGCCTGGGGACGCGGCGTGCGGGGCCAGGAACAGGCGGGCACGCACAAAATCGAGCGCGATAAACGTGCGCCAGCCGGGCTGTTTGCGATCGGGAAGATTTACACTTACGACTCGGCGCTGCCTGCCGGAGCGGACTATCCGTTTCACACTGTCGGCCCGAACGACGCCTGGGTGGACGATCCGCGGCTGCCGCATTACAACGAGTTTGTGACGGTCGATCCAGCGAATCGGCCCGAGTGGTTTGACCGGCAAAAGATGCGGCACAACGACGCGGCTTACCGCTGGCTGGTGGACATTCGCCACAATCGCGACGAGATCGTGCCGGGCGAGGGGAGCGCGATTTTTTTCCACATTCGACGCGGCGAAACGCGGCCGACGTCGGGTTGCACGACGATGGCGGAATCCAATCTGGTCACGCTGATTCGCTGGCTGCGGGCCGAGGCACGTCCGCATTACGCCCTGCTGCCGCGAGCGGAATACGAATCGAAATGGCGCGAGTGGGGCCTGCCCGCACCGAACGCGGATCTGCTGCCCTGAGTCCACTCTAACTCGAATCGAAAAACGAAAATGACACTCCTGCGCCCCTGGGTTCGCCTCCTCGAATGGCTGGACGGCTTCGTTCACGAGTCATTCCGCAGCAATCCCGACGAGCTGCGGCACGCGCGGTTGATCGTGAACTTCGGCTTTCTCGGCGGCGTTTTTGGCCTGCTCTATTCGTGTTTTTATGTCTTGGTCGGGCATTATTTCGGCGCGGCGATCGTCTTGTGCTGCACGGTGGGAATGCTTCTCGTGTCGTTTAGCCGATTCACTCAAAAAAACGTCGCCGGCAACCTGATCGCGTTCTTTCTCACGCTCGGTTTCGTCGGCCTCTCCGCGGTGGAGGGCGGCGTGGAAGGTCACGCTGTCAGCTGGCTGGCGACGGTGCCAGTGAGTGCGCTCGTGCTGGCGAACCAACGTTCCGGCATCGTCTGGTTTATCCTGTCGGTGATCGGGACCGCCTTTTTCGCCGGGCTCTACGGCATCGGCCAACGCGTGCCGATTCTCTACGATCTCCATTGGCATCGGCTGATCACGATGCTGGGTTATTTCAGCCTGACACTTTTTACCGGCATCCTGGGTTTCATCATTGAAGGCGGCCGTCGCAGTGCCTTCAGACGGATGGAACTCGCCTTGGAAAAACTCTCCGTCGCCAATGTGCAGTTGCAGGCGGTGAACAAGGAAAAAACGGACATTCTCCAAGTCGTCGCGCACGATTTGCGAAGTCCCTTGCAGGCCATCCTCGGGCACGGCGCGCTCATCTCCGAAGGCTATGTAACAGGTGCAGCGGAACTTCAGTCGAGTGGGGGACAAATCGTGAAAACCTCGCGCCGAATGTCGGCCTTGATCGATAATTTGCTCGACCTGAACGCGATCGAAGAAGGGCGATTCAACCTGCACAACGAGCCGGTGAATCTCTCCGAACTGGTCAACGAAGCCGTCCTTCAGCATCGTTTCGTCGCCCAGAACAAACGTATCCAACTAGACTGGAATTCCAACGGGCCGATCGTCAACGTGCTCGCCGCCGCGCAACCGGTCTCGCACATTCTCGACAACCTCATTTCCAACGCCGTGAAATACTCCCCGCGCGACACCACGACGCGCATCACGCTGGAGGCGAACGGCGAATTTGCGACGGTCGCAGTCCAGGACCAAGGCCCCGGTTTGAGCGAGGATGATCAGGGGAAACTTTTCCAAAAATTCACGCGACTGACAGCGCAACCTACCGCCGGCGAATCGTCGAGCGGCCTCGGACTTTCCATCGCCAAAAAAATGACCGAATCCATGGGCGGTCGCATCGGTTGCCGCAGCCAACTCGGCGCAGGCTCGACTTTTTTCATCCAACTTCCAATGCTATCGCAGTGAGCAGTTTGTTTCTAACCGCTGGCCGCCGACTTCGTTTGCTCGATCAAAACGATCCGCACACCCAGTGGTGGAGCCTCGACGAAACGCGCTATTGCACCGCCTGCGAGCATCTAATCGTCGGCAAGAACATCATTATCACACTGGACGATGACGAAACCCCGCACTTCGCCTGCCCCAGTTTCCGCTGCCGCGGCACCTTCAAAAACTGGGTTTATCCGCAGCTTCATCTTTGAAGAATCGGCCACCCGATAGTGGGTAATAAAAGCTTTCAAAACGGCGACAATCTGACACCGTCTCGCCGCTGATGCAGTTATCCGAATCCGAGAATTTTCAGTCGAGTTCCAATCCAATGGCCCGGAGCCAGGCCTGGTTCTGGCTTTGGATCGCGGCCGTGACCTTGATCCGGCTGGTGCTTTGTTCCCAGGAAGAAGTCGGCACAATCTACGCGCCGCACGACGATTTCTGGCACATCGCGGCGGCGAAAAGTTGGTTTTGGGGACGCGATTACAGTCGCGACACGCTTTATCATCTTCCGCTCTACTCGCTTTTCATCCGCCTCGTCAGCCTTACAGGAATCCCGTTACGGCTCGTCATGGACCTGTTGTTCTGCGGCTCCGTGGGTTTTTTTGCGCGGAGTTTGAAACGTATCGGCTTCGGTTGGATTACCGTCTCGATCGCGGCGCTGGTGGGCATTCTTCATCCGGCCACTTTCGAGCGTTTCAACAGCATCGGCGCCGAGAATCTCCTCGTGCCCGGCATGCTCGCGGCATTGGCGGCCAGTCTGTGTTGGTGGAGTGTGCGCGGGAAAAAAAGCGAATGGCCCACCGCCTGGCTCGCCGCATTTCTCTGGGCCGTAAACTGGAATCTCCGAAAAGAATCCATCCTCATCCTGGCGCTGCTCGGAATCTTCGCCGGGTGCATCGTCCTGAGCAAAAAAACCTGGAACCTCCGATGGCTGGCGCGGCGGTTGACGGCCGGAATCGTCCTCCCGATAGCACTCTCAGTCGCCTGTAGTTTTTTATTTAAGACCGCGAATTACCTGCGTTGGGGCGTGTTCGAGACATCGATCATCACCTCGAAAGGCTACCTCGCCGCCTTTCGCGCTTTGCAATCCATCCCGCCGCATCCGCACGTCGATTTCATACCCGCAACGGTCGAAGTCCGCGAACGGGCCTATGCCGTCAGCCCGTCTTTCGCCACATTGCGCCCGTATCTGGAAGGTCCGGGTGCGGCTGGCTGGCGCGGCTATTCAAAAGAATTCACCGATCGTCAAGGACTGCAAAATCTCGACCCGCGAGAGATTGCCGCCGGCTGGTTCTATTGGGCGTTGCACGACGCCGTCGTCGAAACGGGCCACGGGAAAACCGCTCGTGATGAGCTCGAATTCTTCCAGCAAATCGGTAACGAAATCACGTCCGCACAGAAGCAGGGTCGGCTGGAAAAACGCATCGTTTGGGTCGCTTACATTGATCCGGTTTTCACCGCATGGGCCCGCCGCCTCCCGGCCTCGCTTCGCGCCGTCATCGCCACGACCCTCTCCACCAAGTGGTCGAACCACAGAGGAGAAGACTCGCAATCGACCAAAATGGTGGGGCGGGACTTCGACGAAATCGCGAATCGCCGCGCCTATCTCATCGAAATCCTGCGTCCGCATTCGATCCACCTAATCGGCTGGGCCAAGGTGAAAAATGACGACCTCATATCGATGGAACTCGTCTCAAAAAATGAGGTTTTCCCCAGCCAGTTCACCTTGTTGGAAAAAACAGCGGGGGGCGCCGATTTTTTCAATCTGCAGACCACGGACTGCCCTTTTGATGAACCTAATCCACTCATCCGTTTTCATTATCGCGACGCTGGCCCGATCGATGTGCCGCTGGGAAATCTCCCCGGCAACGCTCTTGCCAGATTCAAATCCGGCAGCCGGGAGCTTGTCGCCAAGCTCTTGGAAGTCAGCAACCCAATGCCCACTGGATGCTGGCAATGGGCTCTGCAAGACCACTGGCGAGTGGGCTACATGAAGACCCTGCGGATCGTCATCTGGAGCGGACTTTTCCTCGTGCCGCTGCTCGTGCTGGCCATGATCCGGCGACAGATGAACGACCGTCTCCTGCTCATCCTTTTTCTCGTCTTCGTCGTCTTCGAACGCCTCGCTTTTTTCAGTGTCCTCGACGCTTCCTCCTGGCCGGGAGCGCAAATGCGTTACCTCGCGGCCATCATGCCGCTGCAAGCAATGCTGGTCGTTCTCATTCTAGCCGAAAGCACCGCCACCATCGGCGGATGGCGAAAATTTTCATTTAAGTTCCAGCGCAATCGCGCTCCAATTCAACCATGAGCCTCACCGCCGTTTCGTATGTCATTTTAGGAGCGGGACCGAGCGGCCTGACCTTTGCCCACACCCTTCTCGATCACGGCGTTCCACGGGAGGAAATCATCGTCCTGGAAGCTGAATCCGAGCCCGGCGGCCTCTGTCGTTCCCGCGATATCGATGGAAGTCCGCTGGATATTGGCGGCGGACATTTCCTCGACGTTCGGCTTCAGGACGTGGTGGAATTTCTCTTCCGTTTTCTTCCCGCCGACGAATGGAATACTTTCAGTCGAGTTGCACGGATATCGTTCCAAGGGCGGGAGATCGATCATCCGTTTGAAGCCAATCTCTGGCAGATGGAAAAAGCCACGCAGGTCGATTATTTGGAGAGCATCGCCCAAGCCGGTTGCGTTCGCGGCGAGCCGATGCCGACGTCCTTCATCGAATGGGTCCACTGGAAATTCGGCGCGCGCATCGCCGAAGATTACATGCTGCCTTACAACCGAAAAATCTGGTCGATGGACCTCAACCAGCTCGGCACCTACTGGCTTTACAAACTTCCCGACGTGTCATTCCGCGAGACGCTGCGCAGTTGCCTGGAGGAACGCGCATTCGGTTCGCTGCCCGCGCATGGCACGTTTCTTTACCCAAAACATTTCGGTTACGGCGAAGTCTGGAAACGCATGGGCGCGGCTCTCGGCGACCGCCTCCTAACCAATTCTCCCGTCACAAAAATCGATCTGGCTAACAAAATCATCAACGACCGTTGGCAGGCAAAAACCATCGTCAACACCATCCCGTGGGCGCATTGGATGAGCGCGACGAACGAAATTCCAGAATCGATTCGCACTCCGATGAAAAGTTTGCGTCACGTCTCCATCGACGTCGATTACGTCCCGGAAACGCTGTCGTCGCCGTCGCATTGGATGTATCAGCCGCAGGAGGAAATCCCGCATCACCGCAAACTTTTGCGCTCGAATTTTTGTCCCGACTCGGTTGGTTACTGGACGGAAACCAATGCAGTTAGATCGCAATCAGCCACAAATTTTCGTCATCACAACGCCTACGCTTATCCGGTGAACACCATCGAAAAACCAGCCGCCGTGGAAAAAATTCTCGCTTGGGCTGAAAGCGAATCGATCATCGCCATCGGCCGCTGGGGCACGTGGGAACACATGAACAGCGACGTGACTGTGAAGCAGGCGCTCGACCGGGCCCGGCGTGAATGCGATGCAACTCCGCTGAAAATTTCGTGAAAATCAGCCTGTGCATCCTGGTCTGGAACGAGCGGGAAGGTTGCGAAATCGACGTTCCGAATCTTCCCGTCGAGCGTTTCCATGAAGTTTACGCAGTCGACGGCGGCAGCACCGACGGCACCGTGGAATACCTGCAAAGTCGCGGCATTTCGGTGCATCGTCAGCCGGTGAAAAGCCTGAACGCCGCCTATCATCACGCGGTTTCCCTTTCTACCGGAGATGCGGTGGTGGTCTTTTTTCCCAAGGCCACGATCTCGCCGGACTGTGTGCTCGACATCGCCAAGTCGCTCGAAAAACACTACGAACTCGTCATCGCCAGCCGAAATATCCGCGGCGGCGTCAACGAAGAAGATGGTGCTTTTTTGAAGCCGAGAAAGTGGGGCGTCCGACTGCTTGCGCTGGCGATCACCGCGCTCTGGTGCCGCGAAGGCTTCTGGATGCACGACGTTTTACATGGCGTGAAAGGGTTTTCGATTGCAGCATTTCAACGGATGAAAATCGCGGAAACGGGAATCACGATTGATCTGGAAATGGTGGTGCGCGCCTATCGTTTGCGGCTCAAGCGGATGGAATTACCCGTGCAGGAAACGCCGCGCATCGCAGGCGAAACGCATTTTAAAATATGGCCGACGGCGCGAAAGCTCGGGCAGTTTCTGATCGACGAAATCCGGCGTCCGATACCGCTCTAACTCGACTCTGTTTTTCCTACTTCGCCAAGGCGCAGATGCCACGGGCTTTGGCGCCGCGAATAAACTCGAAGAATTCCATTGCCTCGGGTCCCCAAGGCCGCGTGTCCGCAGCTTCGAGCGCCTGGGTGACGTTCAATCCGCTGCGATAGATCAGGCTGAAAGCGGCTTTGATTTCCGCTCGTGCTTCGCTGGAAATATTTCCTCGGCGGAGTCCGATCGTATTCAGCCCGGCGACGAGATTCAGGTCGGAGGTGACGGTGAATGGCGGCACGTCTTTGCTGATGGACGAGTGCCCCTGGGTCATGACGAGACGCCCGACGCGGACGTGTTGATGAACCCCGGTGCCGCCGCCCATGAAGACGCTGTCGCCGACGGAAACGTGGCCGCCGAGCATGACGTCATTGGCCAGGATGACGCGGTTTCCGAGGGTCGAATCGTGGCCGATGTGTGTGCCGACCATGAGGAAACAATCGTCGCCGATTCGGGTGACGCCGCTTTCTTTCGCGCTGCGATGGATGGTGACGTGTTCGCGGATGACGTTGCGGTCGCCGAGGACGACGTGACTGATCGTTTCCTGGGGGAAATTGACGTCCTGCGGATCGCCGCCGAGCACTGCGCCAGCGTGGACGACGTTGGCCTCGCCGAGCGTGGTGCCGGGGTAGATCACCACATTGGAATGCAACTCGCATGAGTTTCCGATCACGACGTCTGGATGGACAATCGTGAACGGGCCGATTTTTACATGCGCCCCGATTTGCGCCGAAGGATCGATGATGGCGGTCGGATGAATCATAGGATGCCGCTTTCGCGGTAGCTGTAATAACCGCGCTTTTTCTCCGTCGGCACACCGCAGATCAGGTGATCGAGAAAGCGCACCTGCATCAATTGCGCGACCTCGCCGAGACGACGGGTAAACTGATTGTCCGCCGGGCTGGGCTCGGGATTTCCCGAAGGATGATTGTGGACGAGAATAAAGGCGTAGGCCTGGTTGAGAAGGACTGGCTTAAAGATCGCGGGAATGTGCGCAACGGTCTCGTTGATGCTGCCTTTGGAGACCTCTTCGATGGCGATGAGATGCAGCTTCGTATTCAGCAAAACGACTTGCAACGACTCCGTGGTGAGCATTCTCATTTGAGTTCCAAGGAACTCGTAAATCGTCGCCGGATCATCGAATGGCTCGGAGGCGAGACGCTCGTATCCGAGTCGATGACCGAGCGCAAAAGCAGCGGCGAGTTGCACCGCTTTCGCCGGGCCAACGCCTTTGATCGCGCTCAATTCCTGCACCGAGCAGCGGGCGATCGCGGTCAGATTTTGGTAGCGCGACATCATCTGATCCGCCAGCTCGAGGACGTGCGTGCCTTCCATGCCGGTCCGCAGCAGAATCGCGATCAACTCGGAATTGGAAAGCGCCCCGGCCCCGTGACGCTGGAGGCGTTCGCGCGGCAATTCCTCCGGGGGCATTTCTTTCAAGCGCGCCATCGGTCAGGCCTTCATACGTTCGATGTTCGCGCCGAGATTGTTCAGCTTTTCATCGATCGATTCGTAGCCGCGATCAATGTGATAAACGCGGTTAATCTCGGTCGTTCCCTCGGCCAGCAGACCGGCCAAAACGAGCGCGGCCGATGCGCGTAAATCGCTCGCCATCACCGGTGCGGCGCTGAGTTTTTCGACTCCTTGAATAATCGCCGTGGAGCCTTCGAGATGCGCCTGGGCACCCATGCGTTTCATTTCGGAAATGTGCATGAAACGTTGCGGAAAAACACTGTCCGTCACCGCGCTGAGGCCTTCTGTCGTCGCCAGCAGCGCGCACATTTGCGCCTGCATATCCGTTGGAAATCCTGGATACGGCTCCGTGCGAATCTCCAGTGGACGACCGCCGCCATTGCCGCGGATACGGATGGAACTCGACTCAATTTCCAAGTGGTATCCTGCCAACGTAAGCGCGTTCGTGACAGCGACGAGATGCGTCGGATCGAGCCGCGTGATGTTCACGTCATCACCAGCCAACGCTGCTGCGGCCAAAAACGTCCCCGCTTCGATGCGATCCGGGATTACGGAATGTTCCGCGCCGTGGAGTTCCTCGACGCCTTCGACGACAATCCGATGCGTGCCGGCGCCTTCGATTTTCGCGCCCATTTTGATCAGGAAATTTGCCAGATCGACGACCTCAGGCTCTTCTGCTGCACCATCGATCACGGTCGTTCCCTCGGCCAGCACCGCAGCCATCAGAACGTTGTCCGTTCCCAGAACCGTCGATCCAAATTTGCCGCTGAGGTTCACCGTGTTGCCGATCAAACGGCTGGCAAACAGCTTCACATCGCCGTTTTGGATTCGCACCGCCGCACCGAGCGCCTCGAAGCCACGGAGATGCAAATCGATAGGCCGGTCACCGATCACGCAACCGCCCGGCAACGACACCGTCGCCTCCTTTTCGCGACCCAGCAGCGGCCCGAGAATGCAAACCGACGCGCGCATTTTGCGGACGATTTCGTAGGGCGCGGTCGTTTTGATCTTTTCCGCCGTGATCTGGACCGTGCCGCTGGCTCGCTCGACTTCAGCGCCGAGGCTGCTGAGGATTTGGAGGAGAAAATGCACATCGCTCAGGTCGGGCACGCGATGAATGATGCACGGTTCCTTCGTCAAAAGCGTTGCCGCGAGAATCGGCAGCGCGGAGTTTTTCGAGCCGCTGATGCGGACCGTGCCATTGAGGCGGGAGCCGCCGTGAACGAGAATTTTATCCATGTGTCGCTAGTAGAAATCGGGGGACGCCTTGATAATCTTTCTCGACCCGGATGTCGCGAAAATTTGCCGCGCGCAATAAATCGGCGACGCGCTCCGATTGGTCGTGGCCGATTTCCAAGGCGATGAATCCATTGGAACTCAAATGAGAAAACGCCTGCTCGATCAGTCGTTGGATGAGGTCGAGGCCATCCGCGCCGCCATCGAGCGCGAGCACCGGATCGTGCTGGACCTCCCTGGCCAAAGCGGAAAGTTCGCCCGCTGGAATGTAAGGCAGATTGGCAACGATGAGGTCGAAATGGCCTGCGACGTTCGCCAGCAAATCGCCCGATACGAATGAAACTCGACTGGAAATCTCCAGCAGCGCGGCGTTCTCCGCAGCCAGCGCGAGCGCGTCGGGCGAAATGTCCACCGCGACGACGTCGGCATCGGAAATTTCTGAGGCGAGTGTGAGTGCAATGATGCCGCTGCCGGTGCCGACATCGACGATGCGCGGGGCGGTTTTTTCCTTGAGCAACGGCAGAACCAGCTCGATCAGCCGCTCCGTTTCCGGTCGCGGGACCAACCCACGGAAGTCGGATTTGAATGTGCGCCCGTAGAATTCTTCCGTGCCGAGGAGATGTTGCAGCGGAACGCCGTCTTTGCGGCTTTTGACGAGGTCGCGGAGTGGGGCGAGCTCGTCCTCAAACAGCGTGCGCTCGGAGTCCATGTAGAGCTCGATGCGTTTCAATTTGAGAACGTGCGCGACGAGATGCTGGGCATTGAGCCGGGCCGATTCGACGCCGTGTTTCTCGAAATAAGCCGTCGTCGATTGGAGAATTTCGAGGACAGTTTTTTGCGCGGCCATGGGAGCAGCGGACAGGGTTACTGGGAAAACCCCGCATCGGCAAGTGAAAGGAGGCGGGGCACTTTTCGGTGTGAAGCCATCAGAGGAAATTTCCATCGGACTTGCATCGAAATCAGACGGGACGGGTTTGTCCTTAAACGGGAAAGTTCCGCTCGGGAACGCATCATCTCCCGGGTCGAACGGTCCACGTCCGCCGTCGAACGGAGCACCTCCGGTGACGAAGGAGACACCTCCGGCTGGCAACGTTTAATCGTTTTACGCGAAGGATCCACCTCCGGTCGCGAGCGGAGCACCTCCGGTGACGAACGAAGCACCTCCGACCGCGAACGGAGCACCTCCGACGACGAAGGATTCATCTCCCAGAGCGAAGGATGCTTCTTTTTAGCCAAAAACACCGTCTTTCAGCCCTGAAACAGCGTTTTTGCCTCCTTATTGGGCGGTCGAACCATAAAAAGCTTCCTCTTCAGATTCCGTTTCGCTATGAATTTGCTCATGCCTGATACCACTCCAACTCCACCGAACAAACGCAAATCACCCGGTCCACTCGACGCTCGCCTGCTCCAATCGCTCGATAAGGACGAGGCCATCATCGGAGCCGCCCTTGAGGAAATCACCGCCGACACCGTGCTCGCGGGCACCCTCGCCAGCTATTTCATCGATCGCGACAATACCGTTTCCATCACCGTGGCGAGCCTCACCACGCTCCATCAGCAGGCCGCCGCTGCTCGCGAACAAGGCGGCGAAACTACTTCATCGAAGGCCGAATTCCACAGCGTCACCGATGACGAAAGCGCCGGGGCCAAGACCGCCCGAGCCGCCATTCGCGGCATCCAGGCTCGCGCCAAAAACAAATACGAAGAGAGCGACCCCGCCCGGCTCAACGCCTATTTTGTGGGCCAGCCGCTTCGTTCACGTTCGCAGATCAGCCTGGCCAGTGCCGCCATTTACAACCTCGTCCGCACCACCGACAACGACGGCAATGCCGTGCCACCACCAGACACGCTGCCCGGCCTCACTGCCGCAGGCATCACCAGTTTCCGAACGGACTTAGGGAGCTATCTCGACGCGGAAGTGGAGCAAAGCGGCGCCCGCAAAAATGCCGGGGACGACCTCATCACCTTTGAAGATTCCTGTGCCCAAATCGCGCGTCGCCGGAGAAAATTGCAACTAGCGTTCGATGCCGAACGCCCCTACACCGACCGCGCAAATGGACCGTTGAGAACCCGCGTCGGACTCCCTGCCGATAAGGGAATGAGCTAGGAGATAGAACTAACTTTGTTACAGTATGTGGCTAGTAAGATTGGCTTTTTTTAGCATAGCTTTTGTTGCGGGCGCCGCAGACGTAAATACGGATTACATCACGCCAGAGTTTACATATTCTCCAGATCGTCACTACGGGGTAAGGATTCCAATTTTCCACTTCGAGGCAGCGGACAAGATAGATGACCGGACGAACAAAGTCGTAGAGGTTGGTTCACAGAAAATCGTAGCTGATTTCGGTGGAGACCCAGGCTATGACCGCGCATTAAACTACAGCGAAACGACACCGCCACGCTGGTCGTCCGACTCCAGTCTGATTCTTTGGAAAGTGAATGGGAAGTGGTGCCCACACACACTAGTCCTGCTTGCGCTTGAGAATAACCAAGAGAAGTGGCGGCTCGACCTCCTGAAGACAGCACAGCAAGCCGTGCTAGCACGCACGCGCAGCGCTGCCCCGAAACGATATAAGCTTGCGAAAAAATCTAACGCGGGAAGTGGAGCTGCTTATCCAGACGGATTTACCATCGATGTAACTACCGAAGGTGAAAACACCACGAGCCTCGCTTTACCGCTAACGGTTCACGCCGATCTTACCGCGAATCCCAAACAGATTCCGGGTGAACCGAACCTGGATTCACATCTAGATGCGCTAGTAACTGTTGATGGAAAATTTGTCGTGAAGCATTTTCAGCTCGGTAAGCGCAATTAAAAATTAGATAATAGAGTTAGTAAGCGGCTTTCGGAGTTCCGCCGACTTTACTTGGCGGTGGGGTGGATTATTTTGGGCTGGTGAAAATGTCCCTTCTGATTTTGCTGGCAGTCGTGCCCGTTGCGGCGGCGCAGGAGGCTCGGCAGGAAAACGAATCCGAGGGAATGAAGCGGATTTTGAGTCCGACTTTGAATTCGGCGGGTAGTTTGCAGGATAAAAGTTTTTACGGCGGAGCGGACAAAGGGTTCTCGACGAAGGTCGGGAATGTGAAGTCGTTTCAGTGGACGGATTTTTTGCGGTTGAAGACTTACTCGGGCGCAAAGAATTTCGGCGCGAAGGAGTATTGGGCGGGGAATTTTGAGACGAAGGCCGCTGGGACTCAGGGGAAATATGCGATTCCCAATGTGGCGACGAAGTCTGAGTTGAAGACGAGCGCAGTTCGCGAAGATCGGGACCAGAACAAGGTGCAGGAGACGCGGGCTTACGATAAGAACCGTCCATATCTGGTGCCGGGAAAAGCGCAGAAGGCGCTTGATTCACAGCAGGAAGCGCAGAAGCCGTTGACGGTGGATGATGTTAGGAAATTGCTGAATACGACGCGGTAGTTTATTGCGCGCTGGGGCGGATTTTTCAGTGCATCTTTTTTCTCGTTACCCAGTTGGTTTTTCTCGTTACCAAGTTGCACTTGGTAACGCGGTTGTTCTGGCAGTTTCACTGCCAAAAGCTTGGTGCGATAGCGGTCCTGATTCGCAGCCAAGCTGCGGGGACACGGGTGTTCCCAAGTGCAACTTGGGAACAAGGAGGCTACGACGCTAGTCATTGAGTGCTGGGGCGGATTTCGGGTTGATTTTGATAGATAGCCAGCGCTTCACCGACGAGGAAAAGACTGCCGCAGATGAGGAGTGGGGGAGGAATGTTAGTGAGAGCTTCGGAGAGGTTGCTGACAGTGACGGGCGCATTGCTTTGCTCGCGGATTTTGCTGGCGAGATATTCTGCGGAAAGTCTGCGGTTGGATTTAGGTTCGAGGGCAATCCAGGCTTTTGCGAGCGGGGCGAGTTCGGAAATGAGTGGAGTTAGATCCTTATCTGCCAGAACACCGAGGAGGATGGTGGGACGACTGTTAGGAAATCGCGCGCGCCAGGTTTCGACGAGCGCTTTGGCAGAGGCGGGATTGTGCGCACCGTCGAGGTAAATGCCGGGGCGAATCTGTTGGAAACGTCCGGGCCACTGGACGTTTCGCAGACCGGAGATGATGGCTGAATCGACCCTAACTCCGCTCAGTTTTAGCGCGGCGATCGCGAGGGCGGCGTTCCATTTTTGATGTTCGCCCGCGAGTGCGATGGAACTCCCATGAAAAGGCTGATCGATGACGGTTAGGTCGGAGCTAGATTCGCGTGCGGCTTTTTTGAAAACAGTTAGGACTTCGGGCGCTTGCGGATAGGTAATGGCTGGAATGTTAGGTTTGATAATTCCGGCTTTTTCGACGGCGATTTTTTCCAGGGTGTCGCCGAGCCATTGGGCGTGATCCATGTCGATTTTTGTTAGCACCGAAACGCTCGGCGTGACGATGTTAGTCGCATCGAGGCGTCCGCCCATGCCGGTTTCCAGCACGATGATTTCGCACTGGTGCTTTTTGAAGAGCAGCAGTGCTAGTGCCGTGGTGATTTCAAAGAAAGTCGGATGCGTTTCCCAGTCGGAGACGATGTCGTGGATGAGTGTTAGGCCGGCGGCGATTTCGATGTTAGTCGCATCAAAACCGTTGATTTTGATGCGCTCGTTGTAGTGGACAAGGTGGGGGGAGGTGAAGAGTCCGGTGGTGAATCCGGCGTGGCGGGCGATGGATTCCGCCATGGCGCAAACGGAGCCTTTGCCGTTGGTGCCAGCGACGTGGATGACTGTTTTTTCAGTCGGGTTGCAGTCTAATCTGGCAACGAGGCGACGTGCGTTTTCCAGGCCCAGCTTGATGCCGAACATCTGGGTGGAATAGAGCCAGTCGAGGGATTCCTGGTAATCCATGACGACTGCTGAATCGACTCTAAGCCGCGCGTTTTTGCGGCGTGAAGTAGGTGAGGATTTTCCCCAGTGTCGTGCGCATTTTCCGGCGGTCGCAGATGAGATCGACGAGGCCGTGGTCCTTGAGGAATTCCGCCGTTTGAAAACCCGGAGGCAAATCCTGGTGGGTGGTTTCCTTGATCACGCGTGGGCCGGCAAAACCGATCATGCACCGCGGCTCGGCAATGATGAGGTCGCCAAGCGAGGCGTAGCTGGCCATGACGCCTGCGGTGGTGGGGTTGGTGAGGATGGAGAGATACGGGAGTTTCGCCTGGGCGTGGCGAGCGAGGGCGCCGCTGGTTTTCGCCATTTGCATGAGACTGAGCATGCCTTCATACATGCGTGCGCCGCCGGATGCGGAGATGATCAGAATCGGGATTTTCTCGGCGGTGGCGAGCTCGATGGCGCGGGTGATTTTTTCTCCAACGACGGAACCCATGGTGGCGGCGAGGAAGGCGAAATCCATCACGGCGATGCTCACGCGCTGGCCTTCCAATGTGCCGGTGCCGGTGATGACGGCATCCACGAGGCCGGTGTCTTTTTGGTATTTGCGCAGGCGATCTTTGTAGGTGGAGACGCCTTTGAAATCGAGCGGGTCGACCGATTCCATTTTTGAGTCGAGTTCGATAAAAGTGTCCGGGTCGAGCAGTTGCGAAATGCGTTCGCGGGCGGGCTGGGTGAAATGGTAGTCGCAATCGGGGCAGACGCGGCTGTTTTCCTCGAGCTCGATGTTATGAATGACCTCGCCGCAACTCGGACATTTCTGCCAGAGACCCTCGGGCATGTCTTTTTTCTTGATGCTGTCGGTCTTGATTTTTGGTTTGGAAAAAATACCCATGGGAGTTGCAGTAATATGTGGATTTTAGCCTCGCGCAACGCAGATGGCGCGGACGCTCGCAGCTCCAGATTTCAGAAGGACGCGAGCGCACTCGTTGAGCGTGGACCCGGTGGTCAGGACGTCATCGACGAGGACGAGGTGTTTGTTTTGCACGAGTGCATTCTGACCCACTCTGAAGGCTTCGTGCAAGTTTTCCATGCGTTCGGCGCGGTCAAAGGAGGTCTGCGTTTGCGTGCGGCGGGTGCGTTTCAGGGTGGTGAGCAGAGGGAAATGGAACTCGGCTGACAAAATTTCCGCGAGGAGTTGGGCTTGATTGTAGCCGCGCTCGCGTTGGCGCGTGGAGTGGAGCGGGACGGGAACGAGGGCGTCGATGGGCGTGGCGGTCATCCGCGGGTCGTCGAATGTGTCGGCCAGCCAGTCGGCGAGCGGGCGGCGGAGGTGTTCGCGTTTGTTGTATTTGAAATCGTGAATCAGATTTCGCACCAATCCACGGGCGTGGCGCGAGGCCACGGCGCAAGTGAAATGCATGGGACGATCCTGACAATTCGGGCAGCTAAATTCCGTTTCGATCGCGCCATCAAATGGATGCGAGCAGCATTGACAAAACGGCGGTTTTACGCGCCGGGTGAGCTTGGCGCATTTCGAGCAGAAATAGCCGGATTCGAGACGACACTGGCAGCCGACACAGAGAGGCGGGATGAATAAATCCGCCGCCGTTTGGGCCCACCGTTTCAGTGTCGGAAACGTCATTGCGCCGAGTTTTTGCGGAGCGTCAGCCAGACTAAAACGAAGAGCAAAAGCATGACGCCGAGCGCGCCGATTCCGACGGTGATGTCCGTTCCAAACCACGGCATGGCGCTTTTTTTGAGATCGAACTTCGCTAGTTTGGTGAAGGAGAATTTACTGAGAATCGCGCCTGAGTGCAGCCCGATGGAGAACCACAGGCCGCGTGTTTTCAGGGCGGCGTAACCGAGTGTGCAGCCGAAGATGAAGAGCGTGCTGAAGCCTGCGAGCACGAGTTGCGGATGGGAAAATCGCTCGAAGGAAAGCGGGATGAGATGGAACCCGGAAAGCCAGTTGACGGACTTGGCCGCGATGACGGTGTCCATCGGTTTTAGAAAGTGGACGGCGGCATACAGCGCCGAGACAAAGAGCAGCGCCCACCAGCGATTCGACGAGCGCGTGACGAGTTTTGTAAGTGCGCCGCGAAAGAAATATTCCTCGATGATCGGCGCGACGATGGCGGTCAAAACCACGCTTTGCACACGACTCCAGGGCAGCGGCGTTTTCCAATTCCAATAATCAAAATGAATCAGTCCGAAGACCAGGGCGGCGAGCACGAAGAACGATAGGACAAAGCCGACGACGAGGTTTTTGATCGGAGTTGGATCGGATTGGGCGAAGAGCGCACTCCATCCGGGCAAATGCAGCCAGCGGCAGATCGGAATTAACAAAACCACCGCCGCGATGAGGATCGCGCGGTGAAAATAACGCTGGAAATCGCTCTCGTGCAGCACTCGCAGCCAGTGATGCTGATGCCCCAGCCAGTTGCCGGCCCAGAATAGCCACGGAGCCAGCAGCGCGCCGAGCAGGACGACGGCGGCGAAGTAAACGAGGATTTTGAGGCTGTCTTTCAAAGTGTGAATCGGATGGAACTCGAATCGTTTTTAGAGTGGCCAAGACCCGTCTGCCAGTGAAAAACTGCGGTCGTGCACAACGAACATACCTGGAAGGAACGAACGGAGGACGGCGCAAAATCCAACGTGCGCGAAGTGCGCGCGGTGAAGTTTGGGGGCCATTGGCGCATTCAGGCCAAGCTCCGCAACGACCCGCAATGGACGTATTTTGACACGCCGCGGATGGAAGATTTACTGGAGTTGCGCGAGGTTTTGTTTCGGAAATATCAGCGTCGCCGGGCTGCAGTGGAAGATGTGCTTTTGATCAACAGCCTGATCGTAAAACGCGGCGGCGAGTCGAAATATGCCGACTCTGAGTGAGGTGGAACGCATCCGGGCGCTGGACAAAGCGCACAGCTGGCATCCGTTTACGTCGATGGCGCAGTGGTGCGATCCGGCGCACGAGCCGCTGGTGATCGTCAGTGGCGACGGCCCATATCTATCTGACTCGAATGGAAACCGCTATCTCGATGGAAATTCCTCGATCTGGACGAATATCCACGGTCATCGGCACCCGAAAATCAATGCCGCGATTCGGGATCAGTTGGAAAAAATCGCGCACGTTTCCTTTCTTGGCCTTACGCATCCGCTGGCTGCGGAACTCGGCGCGCGGCTCTGCGGTTTCTTCCCAGAATCGACTCTAACTCGCTGCTTTTTTTCTGACGACGGCTCCACTGCGATCGAAGTCGCCTTGAAGATGTCGGCGCAATTTTGGGAAATGACGGGCGAGCCGCAGCGGAATCGGTTTGTTAGTTTTCGCTCGGCGTATCACGGCGACACGCGGGGCGCGGCGAGTCTGGGCGACATCCCGCTCTTTCGCGGCGGACTCGGAGCACAGGATTTTCCGGCGCGAGTTTCTAACATGAAGGAGCTTTCCAGCATCGATGTTAGCAACGTCGCCGCGGTGGTGATCGAGCCGATCATTCAAGGCGTCGCCGGGATGCGACCATGGCCAACGGGGATGCTGGCGGCGCTAAAAAACTGGTGCGAGTTCCATCGGATTCACCTGATTTTGGACGAAGTGATGACGGGCTTTGGTCGCACGGGGAAAATGTTCGCCTGCCAACACGAGGACGTGATCCCAGATTTTCTCTGCCTCGCCAAAGGGCTCACCGGCGGCTATTTGCCGATGGCGGCGACGCTGACGAACGATACGATTTTTCGCGCGTTTCAAGGCGATGTCAGTCGGACGTTTTTCTACGGTCACAGCTACACGGCGAATCCGCTGGGTTGCGCGGCGGCGATGGCGAGCCTGGACGTTTTCGCGGAGGAAAAAACCCTGGAAAACTTGCAGCCGAAGATTGTTTTCCTCAGCGAAAAACTAGTGGAGTTAGAGCGGAATCATCCGTCGATCACGACTCGCCAATGTGGCTTCGTCGCCGGAATCGACGTCCCAGAGCCGAGTCAGACGAGACAGCCCCGCACCCTTTCTCTACCGGGGCAATCGACTCGCGTCTGTTTTTCGGCGCGGCAATTTGGATTATTGACGCGTCCGATTCGCGACACGGTGGTTTTGATGCTGCCGCTTTGCGTTTCGCTGGAGCAGATTGCGGATGCCGTGAACGCGCTCGATAGTGCGCTCTATGAAGTCGAATCTCGTTAAATGCCCGATTTGTGCGAAGGAAAATGAGTTTTTCTCCGAGCCGACGGGGCCGTTTTGCTCGGCACGTTGCAAAAACGTCGATCTCTACGGCTGGCTGAAAGAGGAATACGTCATCAGCGAACCGCTCCGGCCGGATCACCTTGCCGAATACGAGGAAATGACCGGCGAAGATCTGGATCAGACGGTGTAATCAGCTGGTGAAATTTTTTTCAGCGGAGTTGCATTCGTGTCTGGCTTGATGCGGCGGAAGCTGGTTGGATGAGGCATGGCTAAACCCAATTATTCATTTGAAAAGCGACGCAGAGATTTAGAAAAGAAGGCGAAAAAAGAGCAAAAACGCCTCGATAAAATAGAGGCAAAAGCCTCTGGAAAAACCTCTCTTTCAGACGGCGAAGAAGCTGCGGAAGGCGACGAAACGACGGACGCCGACGAGACGGAAGAATCTGCCGACAAGGAAAACTGAGCGGAGCGTGATCTAGAAGATTCGGATGGCGTTTGAGTTTCGCCATGTGACTGCAGAGTGCGCTGGAACTCGACTGAAAAAAAGTCTTAGCCGCAGAATCGACTCTAACTCGACTGAGGAAGTCGCAGCCGCTCGTCCGTCGCAAGAATGTCGTCGAGGGGCGCCCAGATCGGATCGTTCATGCTCTGGAAGGTCTGCAAATAGACGGCGACGTTTTCGTGGGGATATTTCGCGAGCAACGTGTCGATTGCGGAGCTGAGTTTTTCCCGATCCGGCGACTCGGGCATTTCTTCCACTGCGCCTTTCCCGTCGTGCGAAATGCCGAGGCCGTCGAGGAAATCGGTGAGCATCGGTTGCTGCGAGGTGAGCAGCCAGAATTGGAGCAGATTGAGGGCGATCTCGTCGCTGACTTTTTGCCCCATAGCCTGCTGCATCCAGGTGTGACGCTCGGCGCGTGGCTTGCGTTCGAGATAGATGGGGCGCAGCTTTCGTTGGTTGCCGAGGGCGGTGAGCGTGGCTTTGTAAGCGGGTTTGTCGCTGGCGAAAAGTGCGGAGAGGAGGCTCTCGTTGAGGGCGGGGGAAATGCGTTGGTAAATCTCGTGGGCTTTCATGCGGAGGGATAGTTTCTCTAAATTGAGAGGAGTGCCAAGGAGAAAGCGGAAATTTTCAGGGGAAACGCAACGTATAAACTCGATCAGCAAGAAATCTACTCGCTTTGGCACGAGGCGTGCTTTCGACTAACTGTCTAATATCTATAATGCCACTCCCTTTAAGAGCGATTGTTCGAGCTCATGTTAAATCAATTTTCATTTTCGCCAGCCAGCTTTTGCTTGGCTCAGGCACCCTGTGCGCAGCCACGCTGACGTGGACGGGTGCCGCAGGTAATGGAAACATTTTTACCTCCACTAACTGGAGTCCGGCTCAAACTCCTGTCGTCGGCGACACTCTGATTTTTGCCGGGTCAACCAGCCTGACTAATACTTTCGGGTCCACTGCGTTTTCCGTAGCATCGTTAACGTTTGACAGCACGGCTGGCGCATTCGTTCTCAACGGCACGAATACACTCACACTCAGCTCAGTAAACGGCATCACCAACAGCAGCACGGCCACACAGACGATCAATACCAATCTGGCATTTACGGTGAACCAGACCTGGAACTTGAGCGCAGGTGCATTAGTCATCAATGGCATCGTTTCCGGATCGGGCAGCCTGACGAAAACCGGGGCCGGCACTCTGACTCTTAACGGCGCTAACATCTATACCGGCAATACCACGCTCTCTGGCGGCACCGTGCAGATCGGGAACGACAGTGCTTTTGGAACAGGCACGATCAACTTTAATAACCTCAGCCTCAAACTGGAAGCCGTCGGCGGAAATCGCACGCTCTCCAACGCTTACACAATTTCCGCAGCAACTACGTTCCAAGGCGCATACGGCCTGACCTTGAGTGCAAACACAAACATCGCCAAATCCCGCGTTCTTACGATCAATGGCACTGGAGTGTTATCCTTGACGGGGAACATCGGCAGCGGCAACCGGAGCTTGACCAAGGCTGGCACCGGCACGCTTTTTCTTTCGGGAGTTAACACCTACACCGGCGGCTATATCGCGAAATCCGGCACGTCGATTATCGCTAACAGTGCCTCAGTGGGAAGCGGGACGCTTCAGCTAGGCACGGCGACTTTTCAGGGGAGTACGAATGCACTCCTGTTTTCCAATGCCGTTTCATTGATCGGAAATACTACGTTTGACGGAACTCCGGCCATCACTTTTAACAACACAGCGACTCTTACAGGCAATCGCATTCAAACGACCGTTGGCGCGGGTTTGGTCACTTACAACGCCGCGGTTGCAGGTGCCTTTACACTTACAAAAAGTGGGTCGGGTTCCATGGCATTCACCGGTTCCAGTGCAAACACTTACAGCGGACTGACTACGGTCTCCGACGGAGCTTTACTGTTAGGAAAAACGGCTGGGACGAATGCCGTCGCCGGCTCGCTAACTGTGGGCGATGGGCACCGGAGCGGCGGGTTCGGCTGTAGTGCAATGGAATGCATCGAACCAAGTCGCGGATAGCGCAGCGCTCACGCTGAACACGGATGGCATGATCAATCTCCAAGGCTTTGACGACACGGTAAGCTCCATTAGCGCGACAGGTGGCTCTATTGTTGGCTCAGGAATCATGGGGCTCGGCGGTAACCTTACCTTTAGTGGAACTGGCGGCGCGCAGACATCGATCAGCGCCGGTCTAGCACTGAACGCCAGCCGCATCTTTAACATTGGAGCTAGTGGAACTGCCAACGCGGACGTGAGCATTTCCGGCATTATCTCCAACGGTAGCGCTGCTAGCTCGATCACAAAAACGGGTGCTGGCACTCTAGCTTTGAGCGGAGCTAACACTTTTTCCGGTGGACTTCTAAACAACGCCGGGACGGTTTTCCTTGGGAGTTCCAGTGCACTCGGGACTGCAGCCGCAAGTCTGGGCGATATCACCGGCAGCGCGTCTGCCAGCTATCTTTTTAACACGACTACCGGCTTGACGGTCGCCAATGCGATCTCAGTCCGCGCTAACACGGGAACCATGACGCTCGGCGGGTTAAACACGAGTGGAACTAATATTTTCTCCGGTGCCATCACGCTCGCCAATGCGCTCAAACTCACCTCAGAAACTGGCGGCGAGATTGATTTGAATGGCGCAATCTCCGGCGCTTATGCTGTGACGAAAATTGGTGGGGGTGTTATCAAACTCAACAGCGCGAACACTTACTCCGGCGGCACCGTTCTCAACGCTGGCACGCTTTTGCTCGGGACTAACAATGCACTCGGCACCGGATCTGTCACCGTTAATTCTGGGACTCTCGATTTCGGTGCTAACAACAGCGCGACGGTTGGCGCACTCACTCTAGTTGACGGCGCCGTAGTGGGGAGCGGCACTTCGACGCTGACCACATCTGGCGTCATTGGCGTGCAAAACGGATCCATTTCGTTGATCCTCGCCGGCAGTGGCTCACTTGTAAAAACGACCGCAGGCACGGTTTCTCTTTCGGGTTCCGATGTTTTCACCGGAACCACGACGGTGAGTGACGGCACAGTCGCGATGGGGAAACCCAATGCCTTACCTATTACCACTGACGTGACGGTTGCTGCGCCCGCAGTGCTCAATCTCCAGAGCTATGCGACTCAGATTGGTTCGCTCTCGGGTGCTGGCAGCGTAATTCTAGGCGCCGGTAACCTTACTGTTGGCAACGCAAACTTGACCACCTTTTCCGGCATCATTAGCGGCAGTGGCGGGATAGCCAAAACGGGCACGGGCACTCTCACACTAAGCGGTGCTAACACTTTCTCCGGCAGCACGACCGTTAGCCAGGGGACCCTTCAACTAGGACAGAACTCAGCGCTGAATTCTTCCACTGCCCTTAGCCTCACGCTGACTAGCTCGACTTTCGATTTGAATAACTTCTCGAGCACCGTCGGTTCCATCGCCGGCGCAGGTAACATCCTGGCAGGCACGGGCACATTCACCTTTGGCGGCGATAACTCTACGACTAGTCTTTCCGGTATCATCAGCGGTTCCGGAACGATCACCAGGGAAGGCAGCGGAACAACGACCTTGAGCGGAGTTAACACACACTCAGGAAATATGATTTTCAACAACGGTCGCACCATTCTCAGTGGAGTGAGCGGTTCGCTGGCGGCCAGCAGCGTAACCATCCGTAACGGTGCGATCCTCGATCTGGATAGCTCTACCACCGAAAATAGCAACCGGATCAGTAATAGCGCTACCGTAACACTGAGCGGAGGAACGGTTAGATTGCTATCAGACTCGAATGGAACTTTGGAATCAGTGGGTTCACTCGT
>JAYVOE010000125.1:0-2994 GCA_043758065.1 Spartobacteria bacterium
GGCCAACTCATCTACGGCACGCCCGACGACACCGCGCACGACCCGTTTTTCATGGCCCGCGAAGCCATTGCCGACAAAGACTACATGCTCGCGATCAGCTTCTACCGCCAGGCGCTCGCTGCCGATTCCGACGACACCGCCGCCCTCGAAGGCATCGTCGACGTGCAGGCGAAATACCTTGGCGACCCCGCCGCTGGCGCTGAATTGCTTCTAACTGCACTGAAAAAACATTGGCCCGCCGACGAAGAATCCTTCCTCCGCATCAAACTCGCCGACATCTACGGACGCCACGGCGACATGGCCACCGCCCGCACCTTGCTCACCGAAACTATCGCCGCGCACCCCGGCACCACCGGCGCCCGCAACGCCGAGCACCTCCTGCACGAACTGGAAACCCTCTGAGTTCCCACCCACTCAGAAGCCGCCCGCCGTCCGTTACACAAGCGCATGGACCACCCCATTTAGCGCATGGATAAAACCATTCTCGCCTACTGGCTCACCCTCCTCGGCACCGCCTGCTGGGGCGTCTGCTTCTGGTGGATGCACCGCATCTCCAGCAGCCAAAACCGCATGCTCGACGAATTGCGCGCCCAAGCTCAACGCATCGAAAAATTCTCCAAAATCGAGCACGACCTCATTAAAGAAGTGCATCCGCAGGTCGGCGAAATCAAAGAAGACATGAGCAAAATGATCGCCGCCGTCCAGGAAAACACCAGGGAAGTCGCCGGCCGCAAACCCTAAGCGCAGCCCGTCGCCGGGAAACCACAGCCCGTCGTCGCGCAACCATTCCGCAACGCCGGAAAAACAGACCGCACTTCCAACGCAATCTGCCGCCATCCCCGGTCAAGCGGACCACACCGGACGCCAATCAGCCGCCAACGCCCCCAAAATCGACCGCATCGAGCAAAAAACAGAGCGCAGTTGCAGTCAAATCAGACAACATCGACGCAAAATCAGATGTTTTGCGCCGATTGGGACGACAAAAACTACGCCACCCGGAGACGCTTCAACCTCACGCTGAACCGGCCATTCGACGGGTGAGGTCACGTTCGCTGAATACAAGTTAGCATCTCCGCCGTCATACAGATTTCCACTACAACCAGCTAACCGAAAATATCCGCTAGCATATCCTTGACGATGGTGACGGTATCGGTCTCGCCAACATCGCGAGCCTTGGCTCCAGCACTGCTCGCCTCTTTTAGACATCGCGTGAAAAGCGCGTATTTTGTTTCGCATGAGCCAGACATTGCAATATCTCACCGATAAGGACGGCGACCGAACGGCCGTAGTTCTTCCCATCAGCGACTACGAGAAGCTCCTTGAGGACCTGGACGACCTTGCTGTTGTCGCCGAGCGTCGCGACGAGCCAGTGATCTCCCATGAAGATTTTCTGGCCGACCTCAAGCGCGATGGCACTCTTTAGCATCCAGTGGCGCAATTCTAACTAAGAAGGACATTCGCAATTTCCCCAAGCAGGAGATCGCTCGCATCGTTGACGCTGTCTCTCTACTTGCCGATGATCCCCTGCCTCATGGTTCACAAAAGCTTTCTGGTTCCGAGCGTAGCTACCGAATACGTATCGGAGATTATCGAGTCATTTACGAGGTATTGACTGACTCACATATTGTCGAGATTCAGCGTGTGAGACACCGCAAAGACGTCTATCGATAATGACCGCCCGACGACCCATGCGTGAGCGAAAAAGCGGCTGTTTCGATAGCTGAAATAGTTAGGACGGAGCCTGCGCTCTCCGATCCACGGCGCTTGCCAATGACTCTGTGCGCCGGTAAATTGTCAACATGAGCGTGAAAGATCAGATTCTGCAGGCCATACATCGGCTGCCCAGTGATGTGGATTATCAGGACGTCGCCGAGGAGATCGCTTTTCTAGCAGCAATTCGCGAGGCCGAGCAGGACATCTCTCATGGAAAGATGATTTCCAATGAGCAGATGGATGCACGCATCTCCGAATGGACCGCAAAATAGTCTGGACCGAGAGAGCTTCCGGCGACATCGACGGTGCGTGATGAAGTGATTATCGTTGGTCGTATCTGGCCAGCGGCGATGGGGGAGGCCGATTTACAGACGCCACTCTAAGGCTTGCCCGTGATGTTTCGGGAAGTGTTCCAGCGTCGCCCGCCCCAGATAATGGGAATAGGAAGCCAGGCGAGGAGCCAGAAAAAAATATCCAGAAGGCTGGAAATCGGGATGAGGAACAAGGTTTTCCAGAAGGGAGTCGGCCAGCCGAGGAGGTGGGCGCGGCACTGGCAGATGGCGACGCGGGAAAGTGAGGCGAGTGTGAGTGCAATCCAGCCCGACGGGTGGAGGCACGCGGCAATTACAGCCCAGAAAATGGAGTGAGTCGCGATGGAACCGGCGAAACCCCATGGTTGGCAGCGGCGGTAGGTGGCACTGATGCGGTGGAGTTGGCGGAACGTCGAGCGGAACGTGGTTGCATCGTTTTCCAGCGTGACGACCGCTCGGGCAAATTGCACGGGCACTCCCATGGCGTGCAGGCGGTGGCCGAGTTCGTAGTCTTCTGCGAGTTGGGCGGCGAGGGAAATCCAGCCGCCGAGTTTTTCGATTTGGGAACGCGTGACGGCGACGGCAGCTCCGAGCGTGTTTTGGATTTTTCCTAAACGCTGCAAGACGGCGATCCCAGGCAGGAGCGTTTGCAGAACGGGTGCGGTCGCGAGGGTGAGGTTTTGGAACCGATACGGCGCGCTCATCACGGGAAACTGAGCGGAGTTCCATTCGTATCGGAACTGGGTGAGGAACTCGGCCGGTTCCACGATTTCGCTATCGAGGATGATCCAATGCTCATGGCGGGCGAGGGGAGCGAGCTGGAGCAGTTTGTTGATCTTCGGATTGCGAGCCAGATCGCGGCGACACGGAACGATCTGAGCGTTCATTTGCGGGAAATCGGCGACGGCGGATTGGGCTTCTGCCAGCGTGATCGTGTCGTCAGTGTAAATGCCGATCAGCACTTGATCGC
>JAYVOE010000126.1:0-2934 GCA_043758065.1 Spartobacteria bacterium
AAGTCTCCGCTGCGACCTTGAAAATGAAGTGATTATCCACAATCTTCGCCCTAATCAAATCTCCCCTGCAAACCTTCACTTAAATCAGCGGTTCCTTAGGTAATTTCCTCGATTCTTAGAACCCGCGCAGAGAAATCTCCCGCCCAGTCGAGATGGGTGGTGGTGATGAGTTGCTGGGCGTTTTTGGGCAGGAGTTGAAGCAAGCGATTGCGGCGAACGACGTCGAGCTCGCCAAAAATGTCGTCGATTAAAAACAGAGGCGGGTGCGAATCGACTCTGCCGAGGATGTCGGCCTGACCGAGGCGCAGGGCGAGCGCGGCGGTGCGTTGCTGGCCTTCCGAGGCGAAATTGGCCGCGGCACGTCCGTCGAATTTGAGTTCGAGATCATCCCGATGCGGACCAACGACGGTCTGGCGCAAACGACTTTCCTGCGACTTCGATTTTTCCAGCGCTTCGCCAAATTCCCCATCGCCGACGCCGTCCTTGTAAGTCGCCTGCAACTCCGGTCCGTTTCCGCCGATATCTCGATTTGCGGCGGTAGTCAGAGGATTTAGCGCCGTGACAAATTCCCGCCGCGCAGCCCGAATCGCCTCGCCAGCGCGCATCAGCGGCCCGTCATAAGCCGCGATTTCCCTGAAACTCGCCTCACTTTTTAGCAGCGCATTTCGGGAACGCAGCACTTTCTCATAGCTGCGCAAATGCGCGCGATGACTCGGCTGCGTTTGCGCGATAGCGAAATCCAGAAATCGCCGACGCCCTTCGCTGCCGCCGCGAATCAAATCCAGATCGTCGTTCCCGAACCAGACGACCCGAGCCAGGCCGAGATATTCATTTGCGCGCCGCTGTTCCACCGCGTCCAAAACCAGCTTCCGGCGTTTCGCGCTGTAATAGTATTGGCAGCGCGACTCATTCCACACGCCATCGAGCGCAAAACCCGCATCGCCAAACCGAACCGTCTGCCCGAGCGTCGCCGCGCGGGGTGATTGCAGTCGGAGAAGGACACACGCGGCCTCCAGCAACGACGTTTTTCCACGCGCATTCGGCCCGACGAACCAAGTCGCACCCGCCTCAAATTCCAGCCGCACGCTTTCAAAACACCGAAATCCCCGTATTTGTAGCTCGCTCAACACCGTCCAGACTATCCACCATCCGACTTTCCCGATGCAACTTCTTCCCGGCTTCCGCGATTTTTACCCAGCCGAATGCGCCCGTCGCAATTACATATTGGACACCTGGCGCAGCGTCGCGCGGCGCTACGGATTCGTGGAATACGACGGTCCCGTGCTCGAGCCGCTGGAGTTGTATCAGAAAAAATCCGGCAACGAGATCGTCGGCCAGCTCTTCAACTTCGAGGACAAAGGCCAGCGCCACGTTTCCCTGCGGCCCGAAATGACGCCCACCGTCGCCCGCATGGTCGCGGCGCGGGAACGCGATTTCCGCAAGCCGATCAAGTGGTTCTGCGTGCCGCAGTTTTTCCGTTACGAAAAGCAGCAGCGCGGACGTGGCCGCGAGTTTTACCAATTCAACGCCGACATTTTCGGGGAGTCGTCGCCCGCCGCCGATGCAGAACTGATCGCACTGGCAGTCGATTCACTGCGCGCCTTCGGCTTCGGCGAAAATGATTTCGTCGTTCGCCTGAGCAGCCGCACCGCGTGGGCGGAGTTTTTCACCAGCAACGGCGGCAAACCCGAGGACGAAACGGCGTTTTTCCAGATCGTGGACAAAGCCGAACGCATGCCGCTGGAGAAAACAGAATCGCTTCTAACTCCGCTCGGTTTTTCGGCTGAATCGGTCCTCGCTTTCATGCGCTCGCAGACGCCGAGTGCCGATCTCGCGCCGATCCTGGCCGACCTAAAGTCACGCGAGTTAGATCGATATGTGGAGGTCGATTACGCCATCGTCCGGGGCCTCGCCTATTATACAGGCGTGGTTTTCGAGATCTTCGACAAACGCAAAAACGAACGCGCCCTAGCCGGCGGCGGCCGTTACGACAAACTCCTCAGCCTCATCAGCGACGGCAAATCGCAACTGCCCGCGCTCGGTTTCGCGATGGGCGACGTCGTTCTCGGCAACTTGATCGACGACACGCCCGCCGCTCGCGCGCGAATGGAAGCCGCACAATCGCATGCAACTCCGGTGGAAATTTTCGTCATCGTGGCCAGTGAAGAGAAACGTCCCGACGCATTGCGCCTCGTCCAGCAACTCCGCGACGCCGGTCGCCGCGTTGATTACGCTCTAACTCCGATGAAAATTGGGAAACAATTTCAAGTCGCCGAACAACTCGGAGCCTCCGAAGCCATCATCGTCGGCGACGAATGGCCGCTCGTGAACGTTAAAAATCTCGCTACGCGCGAAGAAAAAACCATCACCGTTGGCGAACTCCTCACGGTCTTGATAGAATCCCTTGGTCAATGCACTGACTAATCCAGCGCCAGCCAGCGTTTGACCGCTTGATCGAGAATCTGCATCTGCGTCGCAGAAAGGCTGGAAACGCGCCGCATGAATTTCGACAAAGGCACCGGGGCCAAAGCTTGCACATTAAAAGCGCCCTCCTTCAATCCCGCTACTTTTAGCCCACAGCATATTGCGAAGGATGTTCCGATGTCGTGTGCGGCAACGTGGCCAGCAACGCATAATCATCATCCCTCACCTCTGCACTCACCACGACCACTGGTCTCACTTTTCCAGCGATTCCCAAATCCACCCACCACACTTCGCCCCGTTTAGGTTGGCTCATCTCGTAGAGTTTGGACTATCGAGCACCGCCCACGCTTCTGCGGCTACCGAGGCTTGATCTTCCTCCGTCCAAACCCCATAGGCATCATCATAGAGCACTATGGGGTGCTCTAGATTTCTGGACCAGGAAATAAGAGAAATAAGACAGGATGAATTCAATCGAACGCAAACGTTATACTGCGGAGTTCAAGGCCACCG
>JAYVOE010000127.1:0-21820 GCA_043758065.1 Spartobacteria bacterium
GCAACCGGGAAAAAAAACGATAGGTGCCACAAATGATTCCAAGCGGCACTCCGACGATCGATGAAAGAAAGAAACCGATACAGATCGTGCGAATGCTATGCCAGAGCGACTGATGCAACCAAGGTTCGCCTTGTAGTCTTGGCGGTGTTTTAAATGCCGTGTAAAAAGCCCGCGCCACCTCATGAGGAGCTGGTAGATAAACGGGATTGACCCGGTAGCCGGTGGGCAGTGTTTGTCCGGCTATTTTGGCTTTCTGCGATTCGCGATCAAACTCTCCAATGGGTAGGTCGAGCCCTGCCGAGAAATATTCCACTTCACCTGGATCGGTGATGTGAATAAGCGGATGCCAAAGCCACGGGATGTAGCTGACCGCGCACCAGAGGGCGAGCGGCAGAAAGAAGGATAGCAGTGTTAGTAAAGTCCGACGGCGCGCTGGCAGTTCGCTCTTGAGTCCCAGCCAGTCGCTATGACTTACCATTTCAATCTAACTCGAATGGAAAAGGTTAAAGCCCTTCAACAATGCTAGGAACTACATAGCTCTCGGCCTTTTGCGATTCGGGATAAACCTTGTTATCAAGGCTGAATTTATCACCAACTTTTAACGAGCCATAGATCGAGTCGAGGCCGTCGCCCTTTTTCAGGGCTGCCTTGGCTTCCTTCAAATTAAGGAAATGAGTTCCCGGAATGTTCTTCGCATACGCGGCTGCATCAGTGCCCACTTTCGCGGCCATGATTTTCACAGCATCTTCCTGGGTTTTTGGATCCAGAATGTAATCCACACACTTATAGTAAACGGATACCACTTTTACCCAGTCATCCTTACGATTGGCCAGACTCGACGGGCTCACTGCCAGGACGTCGTAGATCAATCCCTTAGCATCAGCACTAGTGAAAAGAGCCTTCGATCCTGGCACTTGCGCCAAGGCTTGACCCGACACGGGATACCACGCGCCGACCGCCGCGACTTTGCCGCTAGCGAGTGCCTGCGGAGTCTCATTCGTAGACGTGTTTACAATCTCCACATCGGATTGCTTCATACCATTCGCTTCGAGACCCTTCAGCAAAAGAAGATGATCAACCAACGTGGCTTCCACGCCCACTTTCTGGCCTTTTAAATCCTTGATCGAATTCACACCCGGCTTGCCAATAATCATGTCGTTGCCGTCGCTGTAATCTAGCAAACAAACAAACTTACTCTTAGCGCCTGTCGCACCAGCCACTAAGGCGTCGGTGCCGACCACGGTTACGGCGTCCACCTTACCTGCGGAAAACGCGTCGATCGATGGTAGGTAATCAAACCAAAGCATATCGACTTCCACCCCAGCGTCTTTAAACCAGCCTTTTTGCTTGGCGACTTCAAAGATGGTGAAGCCGGGCCAATCCGAATACGCGATTTTTAGCGGTTCCGCTTGCGATGTGGAATTAAGAGCTAGAGCTAGTAGGATAGTGAGGGCGGATGGGATTTTCATGTGGTGTTGGTGGTCAGCGTGTTCGCAAGTGTCGTGCCATGGAGGAATCATTGATGAACGCGGGGCAGAGACGTTTTAAGCGATCACAGTCGATGCGTGAAAACTGCTCTGTTTGTGGTCTTGATTTAACAAGCTGCTTAAAAAAAGACATTTGAGTGTGAGTGAAATCAGCGCCTCGAAACGCGCGGTTCAAGCCCAGATAGCGATGGAACTCGAATGAAGTTTCGCTAGCTCATTGCACAAGGCACGAAACACGCTATGGCTACGCGCCCACCCTTTTCCATGTCCGCCATTGCCCCACTTTTTTCTGAAATCATTCCGCCTGCATCCAACTGGTCGCATGTCGTGAAACGCGGAACCACCGTTCGCATGACTGACCTCGAAGGTGGCGCGAACGTCTCGGCGTTGATGTATAATTTCGAGTTGTTAGTCGAGCGCCTGAATCTGCCGGATACGTTGAAATGCCAGCACACGGCGAAGCTGACTGCGGGTCACTGTCTTTACTCCGACATGGGTCGCATTTTAATGGCGATCACTGCCGACACTTGCGGCTGGCACGATCCATTGGCGGGCGCGTCCAATGCCCGGATCGTTCAGGAAAAATACGGCACATCCAATTATCAGACGGCTAGAAACGCGATGCATCGCAATGCCTACGAAAGTTTCCTGCTGGAACTTGGCAAATATGGGATGGGCGAGCGCGACCTGACGATGAACGTGAATTTTTTCCAAAAAGTCACGGCAGACGAAACCGGGAAAATGACGCATCACCCGGGGAATTCCCACGCGGGCGACTACGTGGAGCTTCGCAGCGAGATGAATACCCTCCTCATCCTAAACACTTGCATTCATCCGCTCGATCCGTCGCCTAGCTATGCGCCGCGTTCGGTTAAATTGGAGATCTATCCATCGGCGCCCCAAAACGATCTCTGCCGAAATCTGTGCCCGGAAAATGAGCGGGGTTACATTCTAACGGAAAGATATTTTCAATGAATACACTGCTAGAAGGTAAGCTGCAACCCGAGACTGCGGTTTACGATTTTACCCTGCTTTCCGGCGAGCCGTGGATGCACGAAATTCGCCGTGGCCAAACGTTTCGCATCACCGATCTCGAGGGAAACCAGGCTGCCGATACGTTGTTCTATAATGCGCACGATCCAGCGGATCGCTACAGCGCGCAGGATACGATTCGTGAGCAGGGCTCACTTTATCTCACCTCTGGAACGCAGCTTATTTCCACTCGTGGCAGTGTCCTTCTAACCATCACCGCCGACACTTGCGGACGTCACGATACGCTCGGTGGCGCATGTGCCTGCGAGAGCAACATGGTGCGTTACGCGCTCGACAAACGCTCGATGCACGCCTGCCGCGATGTCTTCATGCGCGGCCTTCAACTAAGGCGTCCGTCATGGAGTAAACGCGACATCACGCATAACATTAACTTCTTCATGAACGTCCCCGTTACACCCGAGGGCGGACTCAATTTTGCCGATGGCGTTTCCGCTCCGGGACGTTACGTCGAGATGCGCGCCGAGATGGATGTCCTCTGTCTGATCTCGAATTGCCCGCAGCTCAACAACCCTTGCAACGCTTACAACCCGACGCCGATCCGCCTGCAAATCTGGGACTGAAATGTTTACGAAATTATTGATCGCCAATCGCGGTGCTATTTCGCGCCGAATCACGCGGACGCTGAAGCAGCTCGATGTGAAAAGCGTCGCCGTTTATTCGGAGGCAGATGCCAATTCCATTCACGTTCGCGAGGCGGATGAATCCGTTTTGATCGGACTTCCACCCGTATCGGAAAGTTATCTCGCGGTAGATAAAATCCTCGCCGCCGCGCGCAAAACGGGAGCGGGCGCAATCCATCCCGGCTATGGATTTCTCAGCGAAAACGCCGACTTCGCCGAAGCTTGTGAGAACGCCGGAATCGTCTTCGTTGGCCCGACGCCAGCGCAGATGCGGCTGTTTGGATTGAAGCACACCGCCCGCGACATCGCGGAGAAATGCGGCGTTCCCCTACTCCCCGGCACCGGCCTTCTAGCTAATGCGGCCATCGCTGCCGAAAGCGCCGAAACCATCGGCTACCCAGTAATGTTAAAGAGCACCGCAGGCGGCGGCGGCATCGGGATGAAAGTCTGCCACGATCGCGCCGAACTCCTGGAGGCATTCGCCAGCGTGGAGCGCCTCAGCCAGAGCAACTTCAAGGACTCCGGCATCTTCGTAGAAAAATACGTCGCCCATGCGCGACACATCGAGGTGCAGATTTTTGGCGATGGAAACGGTCGCATTCTCGCTCTCGGCGAACGCGATTGCTCCGCGCAGCGACGCAACCAAAAAGTCGTCGAAGAAACGCCCGCGCCCGGCCTCAGCGCAGAGCAGCGACAGGCACTTTTTGCGGCCGCAATCCAGCTCGGAAAGGCAGTCGATTATCGCTCGGCCGGCACGGTGGAATTTGTTTTCGATGCCGATGGCGGCGCGTTCTTTTTCCTCGAGGTCAACACCCGGCTCCAGGTCGAGCACGGCGTTACCGAAGAATGTTGCGGCATCGATCTGGTGGAATGGATGGTTCGGCTGGCGCGGGGCGAAACCGCATTCCTCGACGCCTACGAAGCGGGCCAGAACACGCCGGTCGGGCATTCGATCCAAGTGCGGATTTATGCGGAAAATCCCGCGAAAAATTTTCAACCGAGTTGCGGTCTACTCACCGAAGTTTGCGTCGATCCGTCGGTCCGTTGCGAGACTTGGGTCGAGAGCGGCACCGAGATTTCGCCCTACTACGATCCGATGCTCGCGAAGATCATCGTTCATGCAGTCGACCGGCCGACAGCGATCCAAAAAATGCAGTTGGCCCTCGAAAATTCTGCTTTTGCCGGCATCGAGACGAACCTCGATTACCTGCGAAAAGTCATCGCCACCGACGAATTCACTGAGGGTCGCATCCACACGAAATCGCTCGCCAACTTGCGCTACGAACCACGCACCATCGACGTGATCGAGCCGGGCGCGATGACCACTGTGCAAGACTGGCCCGGGCGCGTCGGCTATTGGAATGTCGGAGTGCCGCCGTCGGGTCCGATGGATCCGCTGGCCCATCGTTTGGCCAATCGACTCGTCGGAAATGATGCCTCCGCCGCCACGCTCGAGATCGTGATGACTGGACCGACGCTTTGCTTCAATCAAGCCACGCAGATCGCGTTGTGCGGAGCCGATTTCGCCGCAGATATCGATGGAACTCCGATCTGTTTTTGGAAAACAATCGACGTTTCTGCGGGCGCGAAACTGAGTTTGAAAAATGCGAGCGGACCCGGTTGTCGCGCGTATCTCGCCGTCCGCGGCGGCTTCGATGTGCCGCTCTATCTCGGCAGCCGCTCGACGTTCACTCTCGGGAAATTTGGCGGTCACGGAGGTCGCGCTTTGCGGCCCGGCGATGTGCTCCATTTCACTGGAGGTGGAATCATTTCCGGGCAACGAATCGCCGCGACTCCTAGCTATCGTTCGGCTTGGAAAATCGGCGTGATGTATGGACCACATGGGGCGCCGGATTTTTTTACATCGGTGGATATCGCGATGTTTTTCAGCACCGATTGGAAAGTGCATTACAACTCGAATCCGACGGGCATCCGTCTGATTGGACCCAAACCCGAATGGGCGCGTTCCGATGGCGGCGAAGCGGGATTGCACCCGTCTAACATTCACGACAACGCGTATGCCATCGGCACCGTGGATTTCACCGGCGACATGCCGATTATTCTCGGGCCGGACGGTCCAAGTCTCGGCGGATTTGTTTGCCCTGCGACGATCGTCAACGCGGAGCTTTGGAAAATGGGCCAGCTCCGAGCGGGCGACACCGTGCGTTTCATTCCCCTCGCCTACGAGCATGCGGCGGAAATGGAGCGTCGCGTCGATGCTTATATCGCGACTCTCGGCAGCGAAGCGGCGCTATCCGATCCGACGCCCGTAGCGGAAATGCCGTCGCCCATTTTCTTCCATAGCACTGCAACTGGAATGGAAATCCGCCACCGCTGTTCCGGCGACAAATATCTCCTCGTGGAATACGGCCCCATCGTGCTCGATTTCGCGCTGCGCTTCCGCGCTCATGCGCTCATGACGTGGCTCGAAGAAAAGAATGTGCCCGGAATTATCGACCTCACGCCGGGTATTCGTTCGCTGCAAATTCACTACGACTCGCGCGTTATTTCGTTGCCGAGTTTGAGCGCACTCTTACAAAACGCCGAGGCCGAATTGCCGCCCACCGACAAGATCGAAGTGCCGTCGCGCATCGTGCATCTTCCACTTTCCTGGGACGATCCCGCGACGCGACTAGCTATTGAAAAATACATGCAATCGGTTCGTGCCGACGCGCCGTGGTGTCCTAGCAATCTGGAATTTATCCGGCGCATCAATGGCCTCGACGATCTCGAAGCCGTGCGGAAAATCGTTTTTGATGCGAGTTACATCGTATTGGGTCTCGGCGACGTCTATCTCGGTGCGCCCGTCGCCACGCCGCTCGATCCGCGGCACCGACTCGTCACCACAAAATACAACCCGGCACGCACCTGGACTCCCGAAAACGCCGTCGGCATTGGCGGCGCTTACCTCTGCGTTTATGGAATGGAAGGCCCGGGTGGTTATCAATTTGTCGGCCGCACCGTGCAGATGTGGAATACGTGGCAGACGACGAAAAATTTCCCAGCTGGAAAACCGTGGTTGCTGCGTTTCTTTGATCAGATCCGATTTTATCCGGTGAGCGCCGAGGAACTGTTGCGCCATCGCGCAGACTTTCTGAATGGGCGCTTTGAAGTCCGAGTGGAACCGGCGACATTCAGCCTGCACGACTATGAGCAGTTTCTAGCCAGTAACGCGCCCGACATTCAAAGCTTCCGCGACATCCAGCGACAGGCCTTTGCCGAAGAACGCCAGCGTTGGGAGGCAGCCGGACAAAACGTGATCGCCACCGAGCCGGAAGCCAGCGTGGAGATGGAGGAATTTTCCATTCCACCGGGCGGACGCGTGATCTCCGCCGATCTGCCGGGCAGCATCTGGCAGGTGCTGGTTGAGCCGGGTCAGATCGTTATCAAAGGCGAGACTTTGCTCATCATCGAGTCGATGAAAATGGAAACCGCCGTCACCGCTCCAGCGGATGGAAAAATCGAGCGCATCCTCTGTGCGAAAGGCCAGATCATCGATCCGGGCCAAAAGCTGTGTGTGTTAGTCGAATCCTAACATTCCGATCTAACTCGACTGAGAATCGCAGTAAGCGCGCCAGCCGCCGAAGTGCGTAATCTCGCGCTGTCCTTCGCAAAGGATTGGCTCCGCCAAAACACCGAGGACTTCGACGCCACTTTCCAGCGAGACTTTTCCGATGCTCAACCCCGCTGGTTCTTTCAGTAAAATGGAAGCGAGACCTTCCGGCGGCACCTCCCAGACTTCGACGGCGACTTTTACTCCACCCGCCGCGACGCGCACCATTCCAGGATGCCGATCATTGATGGAATACAGCCGATACGCAGCGACCGTTTCATCTTCCCGAACAAATTGCGCACCAGCGGAAATTAGATTCGGGTTTAATTCCAATCCGCGCATCAGAGTGCCGTTAACCGCCAGGAGTATGTTTTGCATGATTGAAATTAACCAACGATCGACCAGACGCCGCCGGAAATCCATGGAGCCGGCTATCGGATTCGAACCGATGACCTACTGATTACAAATCAGTTGCTCTACCAACTGAGCTAAGCCGGCGTTTGGTGCGGGTAGAATTAGGCTCTTTTGCGTGCTGGCGCAAGACCAAAGTCCTTTGGAACTCCGCTGAAAAAATTTTCAACGGAGTTCCAATCGAATCTCTCCAGAAAGACATCCGGCACCACGTTCACTGGCGATATTTCAGTATGCCACTCACGACTCAACCCTTTGCGCATTTGAAGGAACTCGACCACATCGCCGACGATGTTGCAGGAATCAATATTAGCCACGTCGAACGCATCGGCTCGGCCCTCGCCGGTGGAGCGTTGATCGCGCTCGGGCTGGCCCGGCGTTCTCCCGGAACTTTGCTCGCCTCGCTGGCTGGTGGATGGCTCGTCTATCGCGGACTTTCTGGGAAATGCCCCGGCTATCAGGCACTCGACATCAACACCGCAACACATGACCGCGGCGTGCGCGGCAACCACGGGGTGAAGGTCGAAAGAAGCATCCGCATTCATCGTCAGGCACACGATTTGTTCGACTTTTGGCGCAACCTGGAAAACGTTCCGCAGTTTATGGGCCGGGTAAAAAGCGTGACGCCTTCCAGCAGCCAGTTGTCGCACTGGATCGCTGAAGGTCCCGGCGGACTAACATTTGAATGGGACGCGGAAATTATCAACGAACATCCGGGAACAATGATCGCCTGGCAATCGCTGCCTGGCGCAGAGATGGAGAGCGCGGGTTCGGTCTGGTTTACGCCCCATGGTGACTACACCGACGTGAAACTTTCCATGCAATTTCATCCGCCAGTGGGAACGGTGGGTGACGTTGCTGCAAAAATGATTGGCGACTGGCCGGCCCGCCAATTGGAAGAGGATCTTGCCCGTTTGAAACAACTGATTGAAGTCTAACTCAAATGGATTTTGCTGCTTCGGCGATCACGCTAGGAGGCGGCAAATTTTGTTTCAGTGTTAGCACCTCGGCAAACAAGTCACCATGATCGGCGACCCGTTGCAAAACCTGTTCGGAGGCGAATGTTAACAACGTCGGATTCTTCTTCTTAACCGCGACCTTAATCTCGTCCCAAGTTACCGGCGTGGAAACCATCGGCTGTTCCCGAGCGCGCAGCGAATAAACATTAACCGTCGTCTTTTTGTCGTCGTTCTGGCTCCAGTCGACGAGAATCTTCCCCGACCGCAATGTCTTTTGCATTCGCGAGACTACTTTTTCGGGATGAAGCACTTCCAGAACGTGGGCCATTTCAAGAGCAAACGCCTTTGTTTTCTCGTAAGTGGTCGCAGTGTTTAGCGGCACGTAAATCTGCAGTCCTTTCGAGCCTGATGTTTTAGGAAAGCTAGCTAGACCTAGTGAATCGAAAATAGATTTGAGCCAGAGTCCTACCTCGCTGCATGACAGAATGTCTGCGGGCGAACCCGGGTCGAGATCAAAGGCCAGCGCGGTAGGACGATGCAGCGACGGCGCTCGGTGCAGAAACGTATGTAGCTCCAGATCAGCCAGGTTTGCCGCCCAGACGAGGGCGGGCAGATCGTTCATCACGCAGTAATTGATCTCCCCACCGTTGTCCTTTGGGACCTTGGTCGTCTTAATCCACGTCGGCCGATGAGCGGGCGCATTCTTTTCGTAGAAGAAAAAGCCTTCCACGCCATCCGGGTAACGCTTCAAGCTAATGGCCCGGTCTTTCAAATGCGGCAACAACACAGGCGATATTCGCACGTAATAATCAATGATGTTTCCCTTGGTAAAACCTGTCTTCGGATAGAAGATTTTATCAAGGTTAGTCACGTCCACTTTGCGTCCGTGAATATCGAGTGTCGCTCTGGTAGCCATAATGTTATGCGGCGCTTTCCCGGACCACTTCGCTCGCGTCCTTATCCTCCCGCAGGCCTAGGAAAACCGGGTGACGCAGATGGTCATCGCGCGTCCATTCCGAGAATTTGATCTGAGACACCATTACTGGCTTCACCCAGTGGCAAAACTTCATCTCGGATGCGGTAATTGTCTGCCCCCATTTGCTCCCACGCTTCTCAGGCAGATTTACAAACGGGCATTCTTCGATGACGATTTTTTGGAAAGAGGCATGCAGGCTTTTCAGCAGCTTCGAGTTAAATCCTGTGCCCACTTTACTGGCGTAAGTCAATTTGTTGCCCTTGTAGAACCCGACTAACAACGCGCCGAAAGGCTTGCGACTTCCAGCAGGATCGGTGTAGCCGCCAATGACTAGTTCTTGTTTCTGAACCAATTTTAGTTTTACCCAACTCCCACTTCTCGATCCGCTTTCGTAAAGTGAGTCGACTTTCTTCCCTATCAAGCCTTCCAGTTCTAACTCCCGCGCCTGCTTCAGTAAAGGTTCCGCGTCATTTCCGAGCGCAGCAGAATAACGAATGACGCCTGGTGGTTTTCCTAACAACTTGTCCAGTTGGTCTTTCCGCTCCATCAAAGGCAGCTTGCGCAAATCTCGGCCATTCAGTTGTAAGAGGTCGAACACATAGAAAAAAATATTCGGACGCTCCGAACCTAGGTCATAGGCCTGTAATAATTGAAAAGATGATCTCCCCCGCTCATCCAGCGCCACGATCTCGCCATCCACGATCAAATCCTGCGCATCGAGCGTTGCCAGAGACTCCATAATCTCGGGAAATTTCCCGCCGAGATCTTTTTCATTTCGCGAGAGGAGTCGGGTCTGACTTCCCCCTTTTATTCCAAGAGCGCGCCAGCCATCGAATTTGATTTCGTAGACCCATTCGCCGTGCGGGGGAGCTTTCGCTAGTTTCGCTTTCATCGGCTCGATAAACTCGGGAAGTGAGGCGGGTTGCAGTGCAATCTGGCGCGACTTAGTAGGCGCTTGGTTAGAAGTCTCTTTTGATTGCCAGACGCGGTCGCCTTGCGATAGTTCCTTCATGCTTTTCCCGGACACGACGGACGTATCATCGAGCTTCTTCGAGATCGGTTTCCTATCTTCGCCCCCCTTGATGATGAGCCATTCGTCACTATCGCGAAGTCGAACCAGATACCATTCGCCCTGGAGTTTTTTCCCGTTAAGAATGAAGTGCAACTTACCGCCAGCCAACTCTTTTTCCGGATCGTCGCTCAAAGGCTCGAAGGTTCCTTGATCCCAGACCATGACGGTTCCTCCGCCGTATTGGCCTTTCGGAATCGTTCCTTCAAAATCGATGTAAGCAATCGGATGATCCTCGACGTGAACGGCTAAGTGTTTCTCCCCTTTGGCGTAGGGCAAACCTTTTGGGACAGCCCATGACTTGAGTGTCCCGCCCATTTCCAGACGTAAGTCATAGTGCAGACGCGTCGCATCGTGTTTTTGAATGACAAATCGATTCCCGTTCTTCTTGTTAACATTCGGAGAAGCATCGGGCTCAGCTGTCCTTTTGAAGTCCCGCTTCCTTGCGTATTCCTTTAGAGACATACCTAACTCCCATCAAAAAAATTTCATTGGAGTTAGGCTGCTTTCTTGCGCTTGGCAGGAGTAGTCGTTTTATCTGCCGCCTTCGGTTTGCCACTCTTAGTTTGCTGGATGCTCTGTTGCAGGACAGAAACCAAATCAACGACGTTCGTTGGCTTCCGAACCTTAGCCGGAGCAGGCAAACCAGCACCGCCGTTTTCGATTTTCTCCTCGATCATCTTCTCGACGGCTTCGTGGTATTCGTCAGTGTATTGCTCCGGCTCCCATGGGGTCGTCATGCTTTCGATAAGCTGCTTGGCCATCTGCAATTCCGCTTTGCCCGCAGTCTTATCTGCCGGCGTGCTGAACTCCGAGACTTCGACTAGCTCTTGGGGGAAATGCATCAGTTCTAACATAAGCCCTTGTTGCTGAGGCTTGACTGCGGCCAAATGTTGCCGCGTGCGAATGACGACTTTTGCGATAGCGATTTTACCCGAATCAACTAACGCATCGCGCAACAGCACGTAGGCTTTGTCGCCGCCTTTTCCAACTTCGAGAAAATATGGTTTATAAAAGAGCAGCGGATTCACGGCCTCCATCTTTACAAAATTCATAATGTCCACGGTCTGCGTGGCTTCGACATCCACTCGCGCAAAATCTTCATCCTTGATAACGACGTATTTTCCTTTCTCGTGCTCATAGCCTTTGACGATTTGATCCCAGGGAACTTCCTTCCCGTCAGCCTCGGCCACACGTTTATAGCTAACAGGGCTTAGATCACTGCTACGAAGCAATTTGAACTTCAATTCCTCTCGGCGCGTCGCTGGAAAAAGCGAGACTGGAATCGTGACCAAGCCAAAGCTAATGGCGCCTTTCCAGAGGGCTCTCATACTAACAAAAACGCGTTCCGCCCATGGGACGGCCTTAAATTTTCAGTCGAGTTAGAGCGGCATCCGTCCGCCGGTCGCGCATGGGATTTCGCCTGCCATGTAGCTGGAATTGTTGCGGGCGAGGAAAACAAAAAGCGCCTGAAGTTTCCTCCAGGCGCTTTCGTTGTTTTTTTTGAATCAAGTTAGAGACTATTCCTCGCCGCCGCCGCTGTCATCTCCACCACCGTCATCTCCACCACCGTCATCTCCACCGCCATCGTCGCTGCCGGAATCATCGGAGGAATCGTCGCCCGCGTCGTCGCTTTCAGCAGCATCGCCGTCGTCCACGCCGTCGCCGTCGTCATCGGTGTCTGCATCGTCGCTGGTGCCGTCGCCGTCGTCGTCGTCATCGACGGAATCTTCGAGGCCGTCCCCGTCTTCGTCGTCTTCGAGTTCATAAGATTCCGATTCACTAACCTCGGAGCTCAAGTCGACTTCCGTGGTTTCCTCAGTTGCCGAAGTCTCGGAGTAACTTTCCATCGAGGTTTCGATGGAACTCAACTCCGTTTCGCTGACACTCACGTCGTAGGTCTCGAGCGAGTCAACAACGTCATAGGACGTTTCCAGGTAAGACCAGTCGGATACTTCCCAACTGCTGTAGCTTTCCTCGTAGTAATCGAAGTAGACGTCGAAGGACGCATTCGTCGCAGTCCACTCGGTGTAGACATCCGGGTAAAAGTATTCGCAGCTCTCGCCGAGGGCCGACCATTCAAAGTAGAATAGGTCTACGCTTTCGGAGACGAGAATGAAGGTAGCGAGGCTGTTGCCTTTGGCGCGCGAAACTTTCGACGCGTTTTTCGAGCATTCGTCGAAGCGCAGGAGCAATTCAGGGTCGTTCTTGGCTTTGATTTTGGCCTTCAGTTTGGCGAGGTCGGCCTGAAGTTTGTTTACGTCCGTGCGAAGCTTCGCGAGTTGTTCAGATTCTTTCGGGCTGAGTTCGCCGCCTTTTTTCTTGCGGGCAGCGAGTTTGCCGTAGTTGGTCTGAAGTTCGTTGTAAGAAGTGCCGAGGGCTCGGATGCCGTCGAGGGTGTCTTTGTCCTTCACGCGCAACATGCGGGCGGAGCTGTTGATCTGGACGAAGGCTTTACCCGTGGCTTCCATTTGCTTGAAGAACGCAGGGTCTTTGGCGACGCTGGATTTCTTCATCAGGTCGACGTTTTCCTCGACGATCTTTAGACCGGAAAAGAACGGAATTTCTTTCTTTTGCTTCGGACTGAGCTTGGCCGCCGTCGCGCTCTTCATGATGAAGGCGGTGGATTTCTCCATGTCGGTGAGCAGCGCAGAGGCGTTTTTCGAGCTCTTTTTCGGAGCCGATTTTTTGCCTTTGTCAGCTTTCGCGGACTTGGTGGATTTCGCTTTGGCCGGAGTGGCCGCCGCGTGAACTCCGCGCTCTGCGATGACAACCAGACCGAGGAGGATGATAAGGGACGTTTTTAGTTTTTTCATTAATGTTAGGTTTCGTTCGTGGTGAACGGGGACGATCTAGAGCAGTAAACAAGCCGCGCTCTCTTGGAAACGAAAAATTTAGGGGATCGTTCGGAAAAATAACTGAGTCGAGTGCGAATGGAATGAACGAAATCGCAGCCGTGAGAAATCTTGCGCCTCGACGCCGCAAAAATGAGCAGCGTGAGTGCCGAAAAACTGAGCGGAGTTACAGTCGATTCAGCGACCAGCGCTGAACTCTAACTTAGGACGTGCGACCGCAGCAGGCTTTGTATTTTTTGCCGCTGCCGCAAGGGCACGGATCGTTGCGACCCACGCTGGGAGCTGCCGCGCGCTTGGGCAGATCCAAGGTCAGCGTCTGTGCGTCGTCCCCGCCGGAACTGGCGTCAGGCGGAGTTTGGTGGACCATCAGCGTCGGGAGATTCGCGAGGAATTTCTCAAATGCCATCAGGTTTGTCGTGCTGCGGAAAAGGTTGTTCAGAATTTCGCCACGGATGTTGCCCATGAGTTCGACGAACATGGCGTAGGCCTCGTTTTTATATTCCACGAGCGCGTCTTTCTGGCCGTATTGGCGGAGGTAAATGCCTTCGCGCAACGCGTCCATGCCGTAAAGATGTTCCTGCCAAAGGCGGTCGATGGCATTGAGCAGGATGTAACGTTCCAGGCTGGTGAGGGCGAGTTCGTCCTCGTGCTCGGCCTTGCTGGTGTAGGCGCGTTTGAGGCGTTCAACGAGGAAGGCAGAATTACCAACGACATCGCGCGTTTCAAATTGGGAATTTTCCGCGGTAAGGCCGAGTGGGAACGTGGTATTGCACCAATGGAGGAGCGCACCGTAGTTTGGTTCTTCGTTGGGTCGCTCCAAATATTCGGAAACCTTGGCCGGAATGGCTTCGTCGATGGTCTCGAAAATCAGCTTGCGCGGCTCCTCGCCGTCGATCGCGTCATTGCGGAACCCGTAAACGACTTCGCGCTGTTTGTTCATCACGTCGTCGAAATCGAGCGTGCGTTTGCGCATCAGATAATCGCGTTGCTCGACGCGTTTCTGCGCCGTTTCAACGCTGCGATTGAGCCATGGATGCTCGAGCTCTTCGCCGTCTTTCAGGCCAAAGCGTTCCATGATGCGCGTCATCCTGTCGGCAGCACCGAAATTGCGCATGAGGTCATCCTCGAAGCTGACGTAGAATCGACTGGAACCCGGATCACCTTGCCGCGCACAACGTCCGCGCAATTGACGATCCACGCGCCGCGATTGGTGGCGCTCGGTGCCGACAACATGCAGGCCGCCGAGTTCCGTGACGCCTGGCCCTAGTTTAATGTCGGTGCCGCGACCGGCCATGTTCGTGGAAATGGTGACGCTGCCAGCGATGCCGGCGCGGGAAACGATCTCGGCTTCCTGCAGGTGATATTTCGCGTTGAGAATCGTGTGCGGAATTTTTTCCCGCTTCAACATGCGGCTAACGAGCTCACTCGCCTCAACGCTGACCGTGCCGACGAGCACTGGCTGGTTGCGACCGTGCGCTTCTTTGATCTCGGCGATGACAGAGTTGTATTTTTCGCGACGCGTTTTGTAGATTCGATCGTTTCCATCGACACGCTTGATCGGGCGATTCGTTGGAATAACGATCACGTCCAATTTGTAAATGTCGTGCAACTCCGTCGCCTCGGTTTCGGCGGTGCCGGTCATGCCGCCGAGCTTCTCGTAAAGGCGGAAATAATTCTGAATCGTGATCGTCGCTAGAGTCTGCGTTTCGCGATCAATCTGCACGCCTTCCTTGGCTTCCACGGCCTGATGCAACCCATCGCTCCAGCGGCGTCCGGGCATTTTGCGCCCCGTGTTTTCATCGACAATGATCACTTTGTTTTCCTCGACGACGTATTCGACGTCCTTCTCGAAAAGGCAATACGCCTTCAAAAGTTGCGAGATATTATGAATCCGTTCGCTCTGGAAATCGAACTGCTTCTGGCGCTCCTGCTTGAGAGCTTCGCGCTGCTCGGCAGGCGTTTCCTTGTTCATATCGATCTCGGAAAATTCCGTAATCAAGTCGGGCAAAACGAACGCTTCCGGCTCATCCGGATTTAGGAAATCGCGACCGATGTCGGACAGATCGGCCTCGTGAGCTTTCTCGTCGATGGTGAAATACAGCTCTTCTTTCAGCGCAAAAAGCTCGTCCTTTTTCGTGTCGCCGTAGAAAGACAACTCTGCCTTGTCCATCGCCTTCCGCTTGTCGGGATCTTCCATCATGCGGAAGAGCGCCTTGTTGCGCGGCTGGCCGAGTTTGCACTTGAACATCAAGACTCCACCCTGACTCAAATCACTCCTTTGAAAGGCGAGTTCCGCATCGGAAACCAAGCGCGTGCAAAGCTGCGTCTGCTTGCGAACGAGCTGATCCACGAGCGGACGAAACTTGTCGTATTGATGCGTACTAACCGTCGCCGGTCCGGAAATAATCAGCGGAGTACGAGCCTCATCGATCAAGATGGAATCGACCTCATCGACGATCGCATAGTAATAGCCGCGCTGGACTTGCTGCTCCTTCGTCGTCGCCATGCCGTTGTCGCGCAGGTAATCAAAACCGAACTCGGAATTCGTCCCATACGTGATGTCGGCAGCGTATTTTTCGCGGCGTTGCGAAGGCTGGTCGTCGTGCTGCGTTGCGGTGCAAGTCAGCCCTAAAAACGTGTAAAGCTGCCCCATCCATTCGGCATCGCGGCGAGCGAGATAATCATTCACCGTCACGACATGCACGCCCTTACCGGTCAGCGCATTGAGATAAACCGGGCAGGTCGCGACGAGCGTTTTGCCCTCACCCGTGGCCATTTCCGCGACGCGTCCATTGTGCAGCACCATGCCGCCGATCAGCTGCACGTCGAAATGGATCATGTTCCAGTTTTCGGGATGATCACAGACGAGCGCCTGATGCTTGCGTTCCGTGAGACGGCGCGCGGCGTTTTTCACCACGGCAAAAGCCTCGGGCAAAATCTCATTCAGCCGCGTGGCCAGCACATCGTAGTCTTCAATTTTCTTCAACTCCTCCTGCCACGCCGCAGTCTTCGCGCGAAGGTCGTCATCGGAAAGTGATTGGAGTTGCAGTTCAATCTCGTTGATCTTCAAGACCGTCGGCCCGAGGCGTTTGATTTCGCGCTGGTTTTTGGAGCCAACGATTTTTTTGAGAAGCCAGTTAATCATACGAAAAGTGAGTTATTTGCTGCCTGGGCGAGTGAGCGGAGTTGCAGCCAAATCAGGCGGAAGATTGTCCGCCGACCAGGTTTCCACGTGAAGCTTGAGCAAACTGAGAAAAGGACAGCCGAAATCCGGCGTCTGGGTGCCACTGCGATCCACCAGCGTGCCGACAGCGGCAACGATTCCGCCGTGTTCTTTAACGATGGCGATGGTTTCGGCGACGCGGCCGCCTTTGGTGACGACATCTTCGAGCACGAGAAACCGTTCGCCCGGTGAAATGGTGAAGCCGCGACGCAGGACGAGCACCCCATTTTCCTTCTCGGCGAAGATATGTTTCTTACTCAACTGACGACCGATTTCGTGCCCAACAAACAGCCCGCCAATCGCCGGAGAAATGACCGTGTCGGCATCGATGTCGCACATTTTGTCCGCCAGTTGACCGCAGACTTGCGCCGCGATCACCGGGTATTGCAACAGCAGCGCGCACTGGAAAAACTGCCGACTGTGCAGACCCGAGCGCAACACAAAATGCCCTTCCAAGAGAGCATTCGTCTGGCGAAACAGGTCTAGAATTTCCTCGGACATTCCCAGTTCTAAGGAGCGGCGATGACTTCGATCTCGACGCGCGCGCCTTTCGGCAAACCCGCCACCTGGATCGTCGAACGAGCTGGATATGGCTCGGTGAAATACTTGGCGTAAACGGCGTTCATCTCGCCAAATTCCGCGAGATCCATTAGGAAAACGGTCGTCTTTACCACGTTTGCAAACGTGAAACCCTTCGCCGCGAGCACCGCCTTAATATTCTCACAGACCTGCGTCGCCTGCTCAGTGACCGTCGTTCCCACGAGTGCGCCCGAACTCGGATCAAGGGGAATCTGCCCGGCGCAAAAAAGAATCGAACCCGTCCAGACGGCTTGCGAATACGGTCCAACGGCGGCAGGAGCCTGAGTGGTGCTGATGATTTCTTTCATGGAGACAGGGCTGAAATAAGGGCTCACAAAGTATCATTCGAGCCCGGGGTGTCAATCCGTCGCTGCCGCCTGAAATCCCTTCGCGCACCACGCGATTTGTGTCATTTTTACGCACCACCGCTTTTATGCGGCTTTTTGTTTCACCAAACTCGATAGAAACTCGGATGAATGTATTGATAGTCGAGGATGATCCGGCCAGCCGTCAGGTGATGAACCGGCTAATTTCCGCCAGGGGTCACCAGATCACGGCGTGCGCCAGTGCTGAGGAGGCCGAAAATGCATTGGAGTTAGAGCGATATGACATGGTGATCCTGGATTGGATGCTGCCGGGGAAAAGTGGGCCCGATTTCTGTCGCTGGGTGCGAAATTTGCCCGATGGCGATGATCTTTACGTCCTGCTCGTCACCGGTCGAGCCACGCCCGCCGATCTGGATGAGGCGCTCGACGCGGGCGCCAACGATTATCTGGTCAAACCTTGGGAAGGCGAAATCTTCCGTTCCCGGCTGCGCATCGCTGAACGTGCCGTGCTCGATATTGGCGAACGCCGCAAGAGCCGACTCGCGCTGCGCGACTCGAATCAACGCCTGGAACGTCTCGCCCTCGTCGCCCGCCAGACGCAGAACGGCGTCGTCATTCTCAGTGCCGAAGGCAAGGTCGAGTGGCTCAATGACGCTTTTAAAAACATGATCCGACTTGGATCGAATTCAGCCATCGATCAGCCGTTCATCAAGCTCCTCGCCGGCGTCGAATCAGCCCAACTCACGGACATCGAGGAATCCATTCGCGCTGGTTGCGCCAGTGAGGGCGAACTCTCGCTCGTCGACAGCGAGGCCAATAAACACTGGCTGCATTACTCCCTAACTCCACTGGATCCCGAGCACGGAATGTCTCGCGGCCAGGTCTGTCTTTTCTCCGACATCACGATCGTGAAATTGGCGGACGAGGAACGTTTTAAAACGAGTAAACTCGAGTCGCTCGGCTTGCTCGCAGGCGGAATTGCACACGACTTAAATAACATTCTCACCGTCATCAGCGGCAACGTCGCCCTGGCGCGTCTCTGCATGGATGCCAATCGCGACAAAGCGGTCGAGCATCTCGATACTGCCGACAAAGCAGCCCTGCGAGCGGCGGGGTTATCGAAGCAATTGCTCACTTTCGCCAAGGGCGGCGATCCGATGAAACAAGTCATCGAGCTGAAGGAACTCATCGAGAAAGCGACCAAGTTTGCTCTCTACGGTTCGAATCTCACCTGCCTCTTTTCCCTCTCGACGCGCCTGCGGAAAGTCGAGGCCGACCCGTATCAAGTCGAGCAAGTCATTAATTGCATCGTCATCAACGCCCGCGAAGCCATGCCGAACGGCGGCAAACTGCAAGTCAAAGGCCACAACGAAAAACTCGCCGAGGGTAATCCCTACGATCTCGCTCCCGGCGAATACGTTCGCCTGTGTTTCATCGACAATGGGCCCGGCATTCCTGCGGAAGTTTTGCCACGCATTTTCGATCCGTATTTCACCACGAAACCGACGGGCAGCGGACTCGGACTCACCATTGCCTTCTCCATCATCTCGAAACACGGCGGCCGCATTCTCGTGGAACCCGTGCCCACTGGCGGCTCCTTATTCATTATCCTCCTCCCTGCCGCCAAGACGAAAACGCCCGAGGACGAAGTTTTGGCTGATGGCGCGACTGGTCAACGCACCGTGCTGTGCATGGATGACGAGCCGACGATTCGCGAGCTGACGTCCGCCATGCTCACCATGTCGGGCTATCACGTCGTCACGACGTGCGATGGCCAGGAAGCGCTTGCGGCCTACACCGAACAGATGGCGACCGGCCGACGCTTCGACGCCGTCATCCTCGACGCCACCATTCCCGGCGGCATGGGCGGTGTGGACACGATCAAAGCGCTGGTGAAACTCGACCCACAAGTGCGGGCAATTATTTGCAGCGGCTATTCCGATGAATCCGCTCTAGCTGCGATGGAAAGTTTCGGATTTAAAGCCTCGTTGCCGAAACCGTTTACGGCACAAAAACTAGTCGATCTCATCGGCAAAGTCATCGGGACCAACTCGGCTTAAGGCTAGCGAACCACCGTCCCGTGAAATTGGATTGTTTCCACCCGGGCCCCTGCGCAACATTCCCAGATGCGCATCATTTTAGCCCTGGCTGTCGTTTTTTTCTTCGCGGGTTGCGTACCGTCGTTACAGAAATGGGAGAAACCGCTCCGGCGCGCGGAGTTTCAGAAAATTCGCACCACCGCCTACACGCACAGCGAGGCGGATCACATTTGTTACGGAGCCAAAAACGCCCTCGGCACTCAGTTACAATACGGCACGGTGAAAAGTGCCGCCGCCGACTGGGGCCGCTGGCCCGCCGGCACCGTTTTCAAAATCGTCGCGACCGGAGAAGTCTACGAGGTCGATGATTACGGCTGGGCGCTTGCCGGACGCAATACCATCGATCTCTACAAACCTTCGCGCTCCATGATGAACCAATGGGGCGTCCAGCGCGTCACCATCCAAATCCTCGAATGGGGCGACCTGCGAAAAAGCCGCCACGTCCTCGCTCCGCGCAAAAAATACAAGCACGTCCGCCGAATGCTCGACGAGATCGACAACCAGCTTTGACTCGTTTTTTCATCCGAGTTACATACGACTCATGACCATCTGGGACTACGCCAACCCACAACTCCGCGACCTCGTTGCCTACATTCCGGGCAAACCCATCGAGGACGTCGCCCGCGAACTCGGCCTCGAGCCTTCTCAGATCATCAAGCTCGCCTCCAACGAAAACCCGCTCGGCCCCTCGCCGCTCGCCAAGAAAGCGATGATCGAAGCCCTCGACCGCGCCCACTTTTATCCTGACGGCGGCGGTTACTATCTGCGCGAAGCCATCGCCAAAAAAACAGGGCTGAGTTTGAACCAAATCATCCTCGGCAACGGCTCCAACGAGATCATCGAATTCCTCGGTCACGCCTTCCTCCAACCCGGTGATAACATCGTCGTCGCCGAGCACGCCTTCGTCGTTTACAAGATCATGGCCAGGCTCGCCGACGCCACTACCATCGAAGTCGCCGACCCCGGATTCACGCACGATCTCACGGCGATGTTAGCAGCCATTACGCCGCGCACGAAACTCGTCTTTGTCGCCAATCCTAACAACCCCACCGGCACACTCGTTGGCCAGGCCGAGATCGATGCGTTTGTTAGTCAGGTGCCGGAAAACGTCATCGTGGTTTTCGACGAGGCTTACTACGAATTCCTTCGCACTCCGCTGGATAATTTAAAGTTCCTAGCTAACCACGACAACGTCATCGTCCTGCGCACCTTCTCGAAAATCCAGGGGCTCGCCAGCCTCCGCATCGGCTACGGACTTGGCAGCGAAGCGCTCATCTCCGTTCTGCAAAAGACGCGTCAACCCTTCAACGCCAACGCCATCGCACAAGCCGGAGCGCTCGCCGGTATTCTCGACGAGGAACACCAGGAAACGACGCGCCGGATTACTTTCGAGGGACGTGAATACCTTGAAACTCAATTCAGTATTTTGGGGCTCGAATACGTTCCTAGCGAAGCCAACTTCGTCCTCGTTAAAGTCGGCGATGGCGCAGCCGCTTTCCAGGCATTGCTAGCTAAGGGCGTCATCATTCGCGCGATGGGCGAATACAAACTCCCCGAGTGGATTCGCGTCTCCGTCGGCACCATGGACCAGAACAAACGCTTCATCGAAGAGCTGCGTTCCTATCTAACCGCGTGACCGATACCATTGCCGCGATCTCGTCTCCGTTTGGCGAAGGTGCCATCGGCGTGCTGCGGCTGAGCGGTCCTAACAGTCACGCCATTCTCGGCAAACTTTTCGGCGGCAAACTAACAACGCCACGCCAGTTGGCTCACGGTCCGCTCAGAAAAAACGGAGTCGAGTTAGACTCGGTTCTAGCGACGACATTTGCGGGGCCGAAGAGTTACACCGGAGAGGACATGGCCGAGATTTATTGTCACGGTGGATTGTTGGTTACGCGGCGCATTCTCGATGCGTTGTTAGAAGAAGGCGCGCGCCTCGCTGAGCCCGGAGAATTCTCCTTTCGCGCCTTCTCCAATGGCAAGATGGACCTCACCCAGGCCGAGGCCGTAATGGATGTGATCCACGCACAGACCGACCTGGCTTTGCGCGCTTCGCAACAGCAACTCGCCGGGCGTCTCGGGCACGCGATGGGCGAACTCCGCGCCGACCTTCTAGCTATTCTCGCGCACCTCGAGGCTTACATTGATTTCCCCGATGAAGACATCAACCCCGAGACGGGTGAGTTGTTTCTAACTCGCATCGAAAACGTGGCCACGCGCATCGAGCAACTCCTCGCCACAGCGGATCGCGGGCGCATCCTGCGCGAAGGCGTTCGCACCGTCATCTATGGCGAGCCCAACGTTGGCAAAAGCTCGTTGCTGAACAAGCTCACCGGCTTCGACCGCGCGATTGTTAGTCCCACGCCCGGCACGACTCGCGATGTGATCGAGGAATCGGTCAACGTCGGCGGCATTCGCCTCATTTTGATGGACACCGCAGGCATCCGCGTGACGGACGACGAGATCGAGCAGCAAGGCGTCGCCCGCAGCCGCAAGGCGCACGACGAGGCCGACCTCATCATCGAAGTCCATGCTGCGAACCTTCCGCTGTCAAAACCACCTACGTGTAGCGTCGAGCCTGTGGCTCGAACAACTCAGCCAGATTTCACA
>JAYVOE010000128.1:0-21772 GCA_043758065.1 Spartobacteria bacterium
TCGATCAGACAGGCAACATCCGGAGCGTGGGCGATTGGGTTCACGGCATCATGGCGCAAAGCATCGCTGGCGGCGGCGGCAATGGCGCAATGAACGTCACGGGCCAGGTGAATTTCGCCGACTCCGATAATTCGGGCGGCAAGAGCGATCTTACGGTCATCGCGGGCATTGGCGGCAACGGCGGCAAAGGGGCCAACGCGGGCAATGTGCGCATCGTGCAAAACGGCTTCGTCCAGACCGAAGGTGAAAACGCACGGGGCGTCGCAGCGCAATCGATTGGCGGCGGCGGCGGCACGGGCGGCATGAATATTGGCGGCGTTTTTGCGAAAAACAGCTCACCGATCATCGTGGGCGTCGGCGGCTCCGGTTCGGGCGGCGGTCACGCAGGATCGGCGACCGTTATTCGCGGAACCCAATCGAACTCCACTGGAAAAATTTCCACCAATGGCGGTGGCGCTTACGGCATCGAAGCTTCCAGCATCGGTGGCGGCGGTGGCGACGCGGGGATGAACTTCAACGTCGGCGTCACGCTCGCCGGAAAAGATGGGACGGCGGCTGGATTCGCATCGAATTTCGCCATCGGCGGCGCGGGTGGAGAAGCGGGCAACGGCGCGGCTGCACGGGTGAATAATTACAGCGACATCGAAACGAAAAAAGACGGGAGTCACGGTATTATCTCGCAGTCCATTGGTGGCGGCGGCGGCAATGCGAACTTCAATATCGCAGTCACTTACGCCGGTTCTTCAGGCGGCGGCGCGCTCTACAACAAGCCCAATAAAAACATGGGCTTCAACCTCGCGCTCGGTGGGGCGACTGGTGACGGCGGTTTCGGCGGAACGTCGGATGTCATCCAGGTCGGCAACATCGAGACCTTCGGCAGGGATTCATACGGAATCCTCTCGCAGTCCATTGGCGGCGGCGGCGGCAATGCGGGAATGGATGTCGCCTTCATCAAGGCGGACGGCGGAAAAGCAGGCATCACCATTGGTCGCACGGGCGGTCTGGGCGGCTACGCGTCCGACGTGTCCATTTCCTCGAACGGCTCCGTCACCACTCACGGCGATCATTCCTACGGCATGCTCGCGCAGTCCGTTGGTAACGGCGGCGGCAACAGCTCTTCGACGACCGTCGCAGGCGAGATTCCGAGCAAGGCAGACGACAAGGGCGAGGTCAAACCCCACGCCATCGGTCTTTCCATCGGCCTCGAAGGCGGCATTGGCGGACACGCTGGAAACGTCGATATCGATGCAACTGGAATGGTTTCCACTTCCGGGAAAAACGCTCACGCCATCTTTGCCCAATCCGTCGGCGGTGGCGGCGGCAACGGCGGCAGCGCGAATACTTTTGGCATCACCGCAGCGACGGCCTCCATGTCACTCGGTGGCGTCGGCGGCCTGGGCGGCTACGGCGGCATCGTCGATGTGCGCAGCTCGGCGCGCGTTCGCACGACTGGCGAAGAATCAATCGGCATCCTCGCGCAGTCCATTGGCGGTGGCGGTGGAAACGGCGGCATGGCCAGCTCCGGCGGCACCAAGAATGGCGACAGCGGAATCAGCGTCAGCATCGGCGGCGGCGGCGGCAAAGGCATGACTGGCGGCCTCGTTACGGTTGCCAACTCCGGCGTGATCATTACGACCGGAGTCGGCTCCCATGGCGTCCTCGCTCAGTCCCTTGGCGGCGGCGGCGGCAATGGCGGCATGGCCATTACCTCGATCCTTAAAGCCAGCACGGAAGATTCCACTCGCGCTGCCCTCAGTATCGGCGGCAACGGCGGCGAAGGTGCAGCGGGCGGAAAAGTCGTTATCACGAACACCGGCGGCGTCGGAACCAGCGAGGAAAACGCCATCGGCCTCTTCGCGCAATCCATTGGCGGTGGTGGCGGCAACGGTAAAAGTGTCGTTAATAATTCCGTGGCTGGCACTTCGGGGAATAATTTTTCAATCAACTTAGGGGGCACTGGCGGAAAAGGCGCGACCGGCGGCTCCGTTACCGTGAACAACCAAATCACTTCTGATCCGAACTCAGGGAAAATCATCACCCTTGGCAACTACTCCCACGGCATCGCGGCCATGAGCATCGGCGGTGGCGGCGGCAACGGCAGCACCGTCGTCAGCGTCAATCGCGCGGGCATTTCCAAAAAGGCATCCTCGGCTGGTAATCTTTCCTTCAGCCTCGGCGGTAGCGGCGGCGAAGGCGGCACCGGCGGCCACGTCGACGTCCTCAACGAAGGCTCCATCACCACATACGGATTTAAGTCGCATGGGATTTTGGCCCAATCCATCGGTGGTGGCGGCGGCAACGGTGGTTCCACCTACAGCGGCGACTTCGCGTTTGGTTCCGACAAAGCTCCCGCCAGCGGCAAAGTCGGCATCTTTTCCATTGGTGGATTCGGCGGCGACGGCAATCGCTCCGGTGACGTCGTCGTGACAAATTCCGGTTCCATCGAAGTCTTCGGCGACAAAGCCGACGGCATTTACGCCCAGTCTGTGGGCGGCGGCGGCGGCGATGGCGGCTTTGCCATGGCGCTCTCACGGAATTCCATTAAGAATCCGAAGACCAATCTCGCGGCTTCGCTCATGACCTTCGCCCTCGGCGGTTTCGGCGGCACAGGCGCGGATAGCGGAAATGTCACCGTCAATCACACGGGCTCGATCATTTCCCACGGCAACAACTCCTACGGCATCTTCGCGCAATCGGTCGGCGGTGGCGGCGGAAACGCGGCGCATTCCATTTCCAGTCCGGCCTGGACTGCGGCGAATCTTGCCCTCGATGCCGTCCTCGGCGGCGGCTCGTCTGGAAAAGCAGGCACCGTCACGATCAACACCACCGGCTCCATCACGATGCTCGGCAACAACAGCACCGCTCAACTCGGCCAGTCGGTCAACGGTGGCGGCGGCAACGTTGACCTCTTCCTCGACGTCAGCAAACACGCCGTGGCCATCGGCGACGACGGCATCGAACTCCCCGATAACAGCGGCGATGTGGACAAGGTGCGAGCGTTTGTAAAATCGAATATCAAACTCGGCAGCGACCTCGTTTCCGGCGCGGTCGGCAGCGCGATCGAAGCGACCCACGTCGGCGATCTCTACACCCAGGGCAAAAATTCCATCGCCTCGCTGATGCAAACCATCGGCGGCGGCGGCGGCAATGCAGCGTCCGAAGTCGTGGTCGATTCCCAGGCTCACGTGGATCTCGAACTCGCTCTCGGCGGGACGAATTCCACCGGCAATAGCGGCGGTGATTTGACTGCAACTCGAACGGGAAATGTTTCAACCAAAGGCAGCCAATCCTCCGCTGTCAGCGCTCAATCCATCGGCGGCGGCGGCGGAAATTTGGCCGTGAATGTCCAACAGATTCCAGCTCCGGCGGCCACGTCCAACGGTCCCAAAGGCCCGACAGATTCGACTCTCACTGGAATCAAAAAACTGCCCACGTTGATCACAAGCACCGCCTTGCTCGGAGCCAACGGCGCGGCCGGCAGCAACGGCGGAAACATTCATCTCGCCTACGCCGGCAACGTTTCCACAGCGGGCGCTCGTTCCTACGGGCTCATCGTTCAGAGCATCGGTGGCGGCGGCGGAAAATTGAATCTGACTGGCTCGGACAAGTTGAAACTCGCGCTCGGCGGCGTGAACGGCGCGTCCGGAAACGGCGGCGACATTTCGCTGACCAACCAAGGCTCGATTCTCACGCTCGGCAGGGTCTCGCACGGGATGATTTTGCAATCCATCGGCGGCGGCGGCGGCGTGGCGTTTACTGATTTGAGTTCCAAAGCCATCGCGTTGACGCTCAACAAAACCAACAGCGGCGACGGCGGTGATATCGCCCTAACTCAAACCAAAAACGTTTCGGTTCTGGGCAACCGGTCGATCGGTATTCTCGCGCAAACCGTCGGTGGCGGCGGCGGCATCGTGGATAGCAAATTCGCCGGCACCGCGGGCGGCGCAGGTGATTCGGGTTCCATCGCACTCAACATCCAGGGCAATGTGCAGACTGGCGGCGTGAAGAACATCGGGGTTTTTGCCCAATCCCTCGCCACCGGCACTCAGGGAAATATCAACATCCAGCTCGCCTCCGACAGAATGATTTACTCCGGCGTCAAAGGCATCGGCGTAGAATTCTCCGGCGGCGCGAAAAACACGTTCGTCAACCACGGCACCGTCATCGGCGCAGATGGTTTGCTCGGTCAATCCGCGATTGGCGGAACTGGCGACGAGAAAATTGTCAGCGACGGTTTGTTTGTCGGTCAAGTGGACCTCGGACGCGGCGCGAACAAGTTTGTCAATCGCCCCACCGGCGTGCTCGTGACAGGTCCGCAGATGCTGATGGGCGATTTCGATAATCAGATTATCAACCAGGGCGTCCTCATTCCCGGCGATATGCAAAACGTGCAGCGCACCGACATCACGGGCAGCTTCACCCAGACTTCCAGCGGGATCACGTTGACGGAACTCGATTTCGCTTCCAGCCGGATCGATCAATTCTACATGAACGGCACCGCCTCGCTCTCGGGCGGGATCGACGTTTCGCTGCTCAACCCGCAACTCGCACCATCCGGCCACTCGCAAAAAGTGCTCTTCTCGGCAGATCGCGGAGTCATCGACGCAGGCATGAAACTCCTCACCGCGCCATCCGTGGTGCTGAATTATCGGTTGCTCTATCCAAACAAAACGACGGCTGTCCTCGATTACAATCTGGACTTCAGCGTCTCCGGATCACTCGGCATCAACCTCCAGGAAGTCGGCGATTATTTGAATCGCATCCAAAGTGAGGGGAGTTCCAGTGCACTCTCCGACACGATTATTAAGCTCCTCTACGATCCGACGCTGAAGGCTTACAAAGAATCGCTCTCGATGCTTTCGCCCGATTTTTACGGCGAACAGCAGGCCGAGATGGTCCGCGGCAGTCAGCGTTTCGAGCAAACGATGGCCGAAGGCGGCATCTATCGTTACGTCGCAAAGGACAAAATGCTGTGGTTTAACTACGACAACATCGACACGCTCCACCGCGCTTACGACGACTACAAATCCACCCGTTTGCACGCCGACAACTTCTCCCTCGGGCTCGAACAAGTGCTCCAGGACGACTGGACGCTCGGCGCCGCCGTCTCGCTCGCAAGCAACGAAGCTTCCGGCTACGACAACCGTTGGAACTCCACGGGCAACAGCCAGTATTTCGGAGCTATCGTGAAACGCCGCTTCGGCGCAACCGAGATCACCGGCACCGTTTCCTACGGCTGGAACCAATCCGACACCACCCGCGTCGGCCAGGTGACCACTCCGTATCGCACCCACATTGGCCGCGACATCGAGACGCTGGAAAGCATGCTCCGCGTCTCACATTCCTTCGAGCGCAGCGGTTTCTACCTGAAACCCATGCTCGATCTCGGCGTCACGTATCTCATGCCGCAATCTGCCACCGAAACCGGAGCAGGCGCCACCAGCCTAATGCTTTATGATTCGAGTGAGACCCATTTCTGGGTGCGGCCAGCGATCAGCGTCGGAGACATCGCCCACATCGGCCGGGGCATGAAACTGCACACGCACATCGAGGCCGGTTATCAGAAATATTTCGGCGCCGAACACACCGACATCGTCGCTGGTTTCTCCGGCGCTCCGTCTGGCGTCGCTCCGATGAACGTTCCCGTCGAGCTAGGCGCTCTCTTCCAGATCAGCGCGGGCATCGACCTGATCGCTCCAAACGACGTCTCGCTCGGCATCGAATACAGCAAAATTCTCGACACCCACTACGACGTCGATCGCGTCAGCGTAAAGGTGAACATTCCGTTCTAACTCCGGTCAGCGCGTGACGCCCGGCACATGCGTCACCGCCGTGGAAAATCCAGCGGAGCTGCAGACGATTGGCAGCAGTCGCTCGATCGCGTGCAGCATCGTGCCGTCATTCGGCAGCGGTTCCGCCGGGAAATCCTCCCATTGGAAACATTGATCAAAAAGCTTTTGCAACGCTGCCGTGCGTGCCCAGAAGAACGTTCCCGCGGGAAAATTGATTTCCTCCGGCAGCGGCTGAGGCAAACTGAGTCGAGTTGCAATCGATTCTGCGAACTCGCGATTCTCCGTCCAGCCGATCACGTTCGGATCGTCGGGGAAAACGATTCCCAGCGTCGGATCGGCCAGCATTTTATCGAGAATCGCATCCAGCATCGCGGCTTTACCTCCGATCAGATTCTCGAAAAGAAAATCCGTCCAGAACGCGACGCTGCCGGATTTTTGGGAATGAATTGATTTCTTCGTGTGCAAATGCCCGACGATTTCGTATTCGCGGAGCGCCTCGCCAAACGCGGTAAAAAACGGCCCAATGTCGCGGCCGCGATTCGGAACTGAGGCGACTTCCAGTCGATTCAGCGCGCAGCCAGCCAGATGTTCACGAGCGATCTCGGCCGCCGCGTCGCTGGTGACGGAGACAAACAAATCGACGCGTCGCTGATTTCGCCTGAGGCGGCAGGCGATTTCCTCCACCATGTCCGCGTAGAAAAGGTGAATGTGCAGCGCGACGGAAGCTGGCGGCGCGACCATCTTTTCTGAGTCGAGTGCGGGTCGAATCACGTCGAAATGCCACGGACCGTCGGGCTTTCCAGTTCGCAAATAATCGACCAGCGGCTCAGTAGTAAGGCCGGGATGATTTTCCGCGTAAATGCCGGGGTGAAAACCGGGAAAGGGCTTGCGAGAATGAATCCCGTTGAGCGAGGTGAGCACATACCAGCGCGTGGGATCGGCCCAGATTTCCGGGCGAAGCGGGGAACGAAGAAAATCGAGATCCAGCACGCCGAGTTCGGTGATGGTGCGGCGATCCTCGATGGCCCGAAGCGCGATCTCCGTTTGTGCGGCGACGGCGTTTTCCACGCTTTGCAGATAGGAGTCGAAGTCGCATCGGTTCTTTGCCCATTCGCGTCCGATGGCGGAAATTTCCAGTCGAGTCGCAGTGGAATCGAGGAGGTTTTGCAGTTTCGCGCAAGCGGCGTCGAGATCGGAAACGACGCATTCGATGGGCAACGCATCGGCTGCGCCGGAAAAAGCGACGACCGCCAACCCGGCGTGCATGGCCTGACCGAGCGGCCACGGAAACGGGTCTATCCGCGCGGGCGCAAAAAAGAGGTCGGCCGATGAAAAAAACGCGCTGGCGTCGCTGGTGGCGGGGATGATTTCCGCTGCGTCGTCCAATTCCCGCAGAATCGATTGTAACTCCGCTCGAAAAAAGTGGGGCTCCTCGTTCGGCATCTCGGTATCGAGCCAGATGAAACGGACATTTTTCGCGGGATTTTTGCGGACGATCTCTGCACCGACGGAGAAAAAAACGTCGGTGCCGAGAATGCTTTCCACCGGGCCCGCTCCGAGGACGACGATGGCGTTTTCCCAGCCGATCGGTCGCAGGGAAACCACGGAATCCGAGGTTGACGTCGGCTCGGGCGCGACGGCGGGAGCCAGGACGAGGCTCTGCGCGAGAGCCATTTTTGGTTCGACTTCCAATGCACTCTGTCGAACGGCTTCGCTGGTAAAAATCTTCCTGCTGAGCTCGCCGAGCACTTTGCGGTGGCGAATCGCCGGGCAAAAACTGTCTGCGAGCTCCGAGATGAAATGCACGACCGGAACGTCGTGCCGGGTCAAAACGCCGATCGCCCGCGCGGCGTAAAGTGAGCCGACGAGGGCGTAATGAATTTTGCAGTGGGCGAGCAGGAGATTCAGGATGAAGGGCAGCATTTCTTCCCGCGAAGCTTTGCGATGGCCGAAGCCAAGGTAAATGTGGCTCGCCTCTTGAAATTGCGTGCGCCGGGAATCTTCCGTGAGATCGAAAACGATGACTTCGTGCTTCGCGTGGAGCTTCCGGGCGAGATCCAGAAAAAGCCGGGATGCACCGGCAGGCGTGCTTTCATGGACGATGAGCAGAATGACGGATCGAGCGGGATCGCGTTCTTCCAGCCACTTCGGGAAACGCGTCCCGAGATGGCGCGTCGCCGCCGCTCGGCACCGATGCTGGTCAACCTCAAAAAAAACCGGTATCCAGTCGAGCCGACCCCAGCGACTGATCTGGCGATCACGCATCCAGCCCAGTCTCAGATATTGGCTCAAGGGCTCGGCGACCTGCGTGGCGGAGCTGTCAAAATAGGTGCGCAGGTAAAAAGCCGGATCGAAAAACCGGTGGGGAAAACGGCGTTGCTCCCACCCATGCTCGAGATAATGCTGCAACGGCTCTTGACCGGCCGCGGCCACTTCCGGGTTTTGCTGCAGATACCAGGCGACGTCGAAGAGCGGGTGGGGATTGCAACCCGCTTTCCAACCGATGGTCCGATAATGTTCCATCGGACTTAGGTTGGATTCTGCCGCGTTGGGGTTTTGGGACAAATACCAGGCGTCGTTGAAGACGGCACGCATCCGTTGTCGCAGTGCTTCTTCCGGACCTGCGGCTCGAGTTGCGGTGGTTTGCGGCGGCAGTTTCGGAGCCTCCCATCGACGAAACGCTCGGGTCAACCAGGAGCGTTGCTGCCATTTCTGCGCGGACTTGATGATTTTCCGGAGCGCCTTGATTTCGCCGAGGAAGACCTGTTCCTTTTTTCGAATCGCTTCGTCTGACGGGTCCATCGCAGGCTACGCTCCTTCCATTTCCGACTGGATTTGCCGTGCGACAGCGAGCGCTTCTTCGACCGTTGGCTTAAGCACGGTGAAATGGCCCATTTTGCGTCCAGGTCGGCCCTCGACTTTGCCGTAGAGATGCAATTTTGCATCCGAGTTAGACAGGATTGGGAGGAAATCGGGCGGCTCACCGTTTCTCCACAAATCGCCGAGAAGATTCACCATCACGGCTGGCGTGAGCAGGCGCGATGATCCAAACGGCCAGCCGCAGACGGCGCGAAGTTGTTGCTCAAACTGGCTCGTCACGCACGCGTCCATCGTGAAATGCCCGGAATTGTGCGGACGCGGCGCGAGTTCATTGACGAGCAATTCGCCCGATTCAGAGACGAAAAATTCGACCGCCAGGAGCCCAATTAATTCCAAATCGGCGGCCAGTTTTGAGGCGAGTTCGATCGCATTCTGTTGGATCGCAGCGTCCACTCGCGCCGGAACAATCGAGATATTGAGAATGTGATTCCGATGCAGATTTTCCGCCGGGGGAAAATGGGTGAGATCGCCTTTCGCATTGCGCGCAACGACGACGGATAGCTCGCAACGATGCGCGATCCATTTCTCGAGCACGGCTTTCGGAGTGGAAAATTGCGCCCAGATCGTCTCGGCAGATTGCGCCCGATTCACTCGGAGCTGGCCTTTGCCATCGTAGCCGAAATCAGCGGTTTTCAGGACGATGTCGCCTTTGATTTGAGTGAGAGCGGATTCTAAATCGGCGGCGGAATTGACCAACTGAAACGGCGCAATCGGATAGCCATGTTGCTGGAGAAAGGTTTTTTCCCGAGCCCGATTCTGGCAAATGTGCAGCACCTCGGAGCGCGGATGGACGGGCTGATGCAGCGCGATCCGGTCGATGACGCTCGCGGGAATGTTTTCGAACTCAAACGTCACGACATCGACGGATTTTGCGAACGTGTCGAGTTGCTCCAGATCGTCGTAGGCGGCGGTGAATTCCCGGTCGGAAATCTGCCCGGCCGGACTCGCGGGCTGCGGCTCAAACGTGTGGACACGGTAGCCCATTTTCCTCGCGGCGAGGGCAAACATCCGGCCCAATTGTCCGCCTCCCAGCAGGCCAATGGTGGACTCCGGCTTGATTCGAGTTGCAGTCATTTCACGACTATTAACACCATTTGAAAACGCACTGGCGAGTGATTATTGTCAGCCATGAAAATCCCCCTCGCCGTTCTGCTCGCGTCATCCCTGTTCATCGGCGCGATTCAGGCGCAAACCAGTGCGGCAAAGGAGTATTCGGAAGCCCAGCGCGCGTATCTCGCGGGCGACACTGCGACGGCAAAAACGAAGTTTCAAGAAGTGCTCACGGTCGATCCCACTAACATCGGCGCGAAAAATTATCTGCGCACGATTCTGATGGCCGAAAAGAAGGACAAAAAAGGTGCGCTCTCCGGTCAATTCGCGACTTTGATCGTGCCGAAAGTCAGCTTCAAAGAAGCGTCTTTGGCATCGGTGCTCGATTTTCTGAAAGGGAAAGCCGCCGAACTTTCCGACAATAAAATCGCTCCCAGTTTTGTGCTGAAATTACCGGCAGATTTCGCGGCGCAAACTCCGATTACGCTCGAACTCAGCAACGTTCCATTCACCGAAGTCCTCCGCTATCTCGGCGACCTGACTTCCACAAAATTCGACATTCAGGAATACGCCATTGTCGTCACGCAGCGGACATAAAACCGCCTCAGTGATTCGCGATTGCCTGATTCCATTTTTCGATCTGCGCGGCTTGTGCTGCGAACAAATCTTTCGTGTCGTCGAGCACGTCGATTGATTTAATTTTGTCGCCCTTCGCGATCTTGTTAACAACGTCCTGACCCTTCGTAGTTTGTCCGAAAATCGTGTGCTTGTCGTTCAAGTGCGGCGTCGGCACGTGAGTGATGAAAAATTGCGAGCCGTTCGTGCCCGGACCGGCGTTCGCCATCGCCCAGATGCCCGCTTTATCAAAGCGCAGAGTCGGATCGAACTCGTCTGAAAATTTATACCCCGGACCACCCGTGCCCACGCCATCCGGATCGCCGCCCTGAATCATGAAATCGGGAATCACCCGGTGAAAAGTCAGGTCGTTATAAAAACGCTTCTGCGCCAGATTCAGAAAATTCGCCACGGTGATCGGCGTTTTGGAGGCAAAAAGCGTCGCTTCGATGTCGCCTTTATCCGTGTGCAGAACGACGCGAATGTCTTTCAACGGTTCGGCTTGCGCTAAATTAAAAGTGGCCACACTGGCAGCGAGAAGAAGCAGGGAACGGAGGATTTTCATCCGAGTAAGATACGACTCTCTGCGGAACTTTGTCCATCGGCAGAAAAATCCGATTTTCCTGTTTGGTCCCACGCCAGATTATTGCCTAAACTAACGTCATGTCCTCATCCCGCGGTGTCGTGAAAATTGGTCTTGTCCAAATGACCTGCTCGGCCGTTCCAGCGGAAAATCTCGCGAAGGCCATCGAGCGCGTTCGCGAGGCAGCGGCACTCGGCGCGCAGATTATTTGCCTGCAGGAATTGTTCACATCGCTCTATTTTTGCCAGGCGGAAAAGCATGATTATTTCGCGCTCGCCGAGAAGATTCCCGGTCCAACGACCGACAAACTTTGCGCGCTGGCGAAGGAGCTGAATGTGGTCTTAGTCGCCTCACTTTTTGAAAAACGCGCGGAAGGTCTTTATCACAACACCGCCGCGATCATTGATGCCGATGGTTCGTTCCTCGGGAAGTATCGCAAAATGCACATCCCGGACGACCCGCTTTTCTACGAGAAATTTTACTTCACGCCCGGCGATCTCGGCTTCCGTTCGTGGCAGACAAAATACGCGAAAATCGGCGTCTGCGTTTGCTGGGATCAATGGTATCCCGAGGCCGCGCGACTGACGGCATTGAGCGGAGCGGAAATCTTGTTCTACCCGACCGCCATCGGCTGGCATCCCTCGGAAAAAGCGCATTACGGCGAGCGCCAGCACTCGTCTTGGGAAACCATCCAGCGCAGTCACGCCATTGCGAATGGCTGCTACGTCGCCGTTCCCAATCGAGTTGGAGTCGAATCACCCGAAGGCGGCGACGGCATTCAATTCTGGGGTCAAAGTTTCGTTGCCGATCCGTCGGGAATGATCCTGCAAAAAGGCTCCATCGATCAGGAAGAAATTCTCGTCGTGGAAGCCAATCTTGGCACGCTCGATACCCAGCGAACCCACTGGCCATTTTTGCGCGACCGCCGGATCGATGCGTATGGCGATCTCACTCGACGTTACATTGACTAACATTCCTACCTAACTCCGATGTCTTCCCCCACCCCAGCCAGCCTCGGCTATCGCATGCCTGCGGAATGGGAACCGCACGCCGCCACTTGGTTTTCCTGGCCGCGCCCCGAGGGAATTAGCTTTCCCGATTCCTACGAATCCGTGCTGCCCGCATTGGTGCAAATGATCGACGCGCTGCGCGAGTCGGAGCCGGTGAACATCAACGTTCCTAACATCGACGTGGAGCAGATGGTTAGAACTCAGTTGAGTTCCATCGATATCAGCCATGTTAGTTTTCGTCATATTCCGACGAACGAATGTTGGTGCCGCGATCACGGCCCGATCTTTGTTAAGCGCGACCGCGATCAATCGCTAGCGATCGTCGATTGGGATTACAATGCCTGGGGCTGGAAATATCCTCCCGTGGACTTCGATGAAAATGTCCCCACGCGCGTTGGCGAATTGTTAGGACTCGATGTGTTCTATCCCAAGATCGTGATGGAAGGCGGCTCCATCGAAGTGAATGGAACGGGCACGTTACTAACAACAAGTTCATGCCTCTTGCATCCGAATCGCAACCCCGATCTAACTAAATCTCAGATTGAGCAAAAGCTGCGCGACTATCTAGGCGTGCGCCATTTCCTCTGGCTAGGAGACGGCATTGCGGGTGATGACACCGACGGTCACATCGATGACATCACGCGTTTTATTGATCGGAGTACGATCGTTACCGTAGTCGAGGAGGACACGCAGGATGCCAACTACGAACCACTTCAGCACAACCTCGGATTGCTCAAAGAAATGCAGATTGAAGACGGCACTCCGATTCATTTACTAACATTACCAATGCCGTCCGCGGTGGTAAAAGAGGATCAGCGGCTCCCTGCTAGCTACGCGAACTTCTACATTGCTAACAAAGTCGTGTTGCTCCCGATTTTCAACCAACCGACGGATGTCTGGGCGACGGCCGTTTTGCAGCAAGCCTTTCCCACGCGCCGAGTCGTTGGCATTGATTGCCGCGAACTCATCTGGGGTCTCGGCGCCTTCCATTGCCTCTCGCAACAGCAGCCCGCCTAACTTTTTTGATTCGAGTTAGAGCAAAGTCCCGCGGAGCAGCATTACCGCTACGGAGAAATAAATTACCAACCCAGTCACATCGACCAGCGTCGCAACCAATGGCGCTGAAGATGTCGCTGGATCGAGACCGAATCGCCGCAGGATAAACGGCAGCATCGAACCTGCCAGCGATCCCCAAAGAACGACGCCGATGAGCGATAGCGAAACCGTCGCTGCAATGAGCAGCCAATGCGCGCCATATTGATTGCTAAAGATCGTCCACACACAGATTCGGGTAAATCCAATCACCGCCAGAATCGCTCCTAACATGAGGCCGGAAAGAAATTCCCGACGCATCACGCGCCACCAATCTGCGAGAGTCACTTCACCCAAAGCCATTGCGCGAATAATCAGCGTCGTCGCCTGCGAACCGGAATTTCCACCACTGGAAATAATCAGCGGCATAAACAAAGCTAGTACTACGGCGCGGGCGATGACACTTTCAAACAAGCCGAGTGCGGTCGCTGTTAGCATTTCGCCGATGAAAAGAATGACTAACCAAACAGCGCGCTTCTTGATCATGCGAAAAAGCGAGATGTCTAGATACGGCTCATCGAGCGCCTCGACACCGCCGAGTTTTTGAATGTCCTCTGTCGTTTCCTCCTCAGCCACATCGAGAATGTCGTCGACCGTCACGATCCCGATGAGCTTCGCCTCAGAGTCCACCACGGGTAACACCGTGCGATCGTATTTGCGGAAGATTTGCACCGCGGCACCCTGCGAATCCGTGACCTTCAACGGCTCGATGTAGTTGCCCTGCAAATCCTTCACCTGCGTGTCGGTCGGCTTCAGCAGAAACTCACTGATCCTAACATCGTCGACTAGCTTCCCGGTTCCATCGACCACGTAAATCACATTCAATGTCTCGCTGGCGTGACCGTGTTTCCTAATAAAATCCAGCACCTCCGACACGCGCCAATCCTCCCTAACTGAAATGAAATCCGGCGTCATCAGACGACCGACGCTGTCTTCCGGATAATTCAGGAGCGATTGTGCGATCGCGCGTTCCTTCGGTGTTAGGAGACGCAGTAATTGGGACACGACATTCGCCGGCAATTCCTCCAACAGCGCCGTGCGATCGTCCGGCGACATCTCGTTTAAAATGCCGACCACCTGCTCCTGGCCCATGGCGTGCAGGAGCGCGGTCTGGGTTTCCACTTCCAGATACTCGAAGACATCCGCCGCAATGGTGTGCGGCAGGACTCGGAAAAAAATCACCTGTTCCTCGACTTCAAGGTCAGAAAGCAATTCGGCCAAATCGGCGATCGGCCAGTCAGTAAAAATAGTGCGCAACGAGGTGAAATCCCGCTGGGAAATCATCTCTCGAATCTCGGGTGCTAGAAGTTTGCCGACCATCGCGCCTACCTTGCCGACGGGCGGATTCCAACGGCAAGCACGAAAATCGCAGAAGTTTTCATCGGAGTTGCATCCGACTCAGCGGGACGACTGGATTTTCATCCGAGTTGCAGTCGATTCACTAAGTGAGATCTCCCTTTCGCAAACAAAAAAAGAGCGGCCCAGTTTCCCGGACCGCTCTTAGTGATTAGTTAGTAACGTGAATACTTGAGACTTAGGCAGCAGCTTCAGCGGCGGCGAAACGGCCAGGGCCGGTTTGCTTCACACCTTTCAGCTTGTAGATGCGAATGGAGACAATGCGCTTCGGCTCTGGATGAGTGAATACGTAGTTTTTCTTAAGCAATGCGTCGGTGATTTCCGCGCAGCTCATCGGGCGGCGCGAACGCTTCAACACAGATACCACTGCGCTGGAGAGAGGACCGCTAGGAGATGTGACACGACCGCGTCCTTTGGCTTTTTGATTCTTGTTAGCTTTTACTGCAGGAGCTTTGGCCTTTGCAGCGGGCTTGTTAGCTTTTGCAGCGGGCTTGGCGGCGGCTTTGGATTTGAGAACTTTCTTGGCTGGTGCTTTCGCCGCAGCTTTTTTGACAGGTTTGGTTAGTGCTTTTTTAGGCATGGCGGAATATTAGAGGTTTTTGATTGCAACGCAAGGACTATCTTACTGTTTCGCTGGAAATCTAGCATTGAACGCTTGATGTTAGGAGTTTGTTAGTAGCTAGCATTGTGGCACACTGTTAGACAAACTCATGGCGAGTCTTGCTCCATGCCACACTTTCTCATCGGAGTTAGATCGCATTCTACAATGCCCGGCGCCATCTGAACGGATGCTTTACAAAAGGCGAACCCTCGTTAAACTAGTCGGCTCTGCTTATGTTAAACGTGTCCATTTATCTGCTTTTCGGCATTCTCATCATCACCTCGGTGTTGCTGGTATTGATTGTCCTGATGCAACGCCCGAAAAACGAAGGTCTCGGCGCTGCCTTCGGCGGGGGTATGACCCAGGATTTGTTCGGCGCGCAGACCACGAATGTCTTGCAGAAATTTACGGTCTATCTCGGTGCGCTATTCTTTGGTTCTTGCCTTTTGCTGACCGTCCTTTATTCGAAGTCTTCGACCCGCCGCTCGGAAATCCAGAAAAGCCTTGCTGCCGTGGCTCCGGTGAAGAAAACGGCCCCCTTGGCCACACCAGCCATAAGTCCATCCGCCACTCCGGCGGCAGCCACTCCAGTGATTACTCCTGCCACTCCGGCACCGGCGATTCCGGAAACAGCCACTACGCCCGCTCCTGCACCCGCTGTATCCGAGACCGCGGCAACGCCCGCTCCTGCTCCAGCAGCGACGACTCCGTAGACGAACTTCCCAAGCGCACGGTGATCGGCCATTTCACCAGCAGGATTCGGCTTCTGGCGAACGTTCGTTTTGCACAGAATTTTTTGGCTCTCAGCGCGGTAATTTTCCTGCAACCCGCCTGTTCACCCGTTCAGAAACGTGCCGATCTGGTTTTTCTAAACGGAGCCGAGCCCGAGTCGATTGACCCCGCCGTTATCACCGGCCAACTCGACGGTCGCGTGGCCTACGCGCTCTTCGAGGGCCTGATGGCTTACGGGCCCGACGGTGTGCCGCAGCCCGGTGTTGCGGAGACTTACGAAATCTCCCCCGACGGCCTCGTTTACACCTTTCACCTTCGCCCAAACGCCTCTTGGTCGAATGGAAAACCCGTCGTTGCGCAAGACTTCGTGGTCTCCTGGAAACGCGTCCTCGAACCCGCTCAGGCCGCCGAATACGCCTATCAACTTCACTATTTAAAAAACGGCCGCGCCTACAACGAAGGCACGCTAAAAGACTTTTCCCAAGTCGGCGTGCGAGCAGAAAATGAGCGGACTTTGATCGTTACCTTGGAGAATCCGACGCCGTTTTTCCTCGGCCTCTGCTGCTTCTGCACGCTCCTCCCAGTCCCGATCGACACCATCCAAAAATTTGGCGAAGACTGGATTAAGCCGGGCAAAATCGTTACCAATGGCGCGTTCACGTTGGAAGAATGGAAACTCAACGATTACATCCGCCTGCGAAAAAATCCACGTTACTGGAACGCTCCTAACATCCACTTGAACAGCATCGACGTACTCCCCATCGAGAACTCGATGACTGCTTACAATTTCTACAAATCAGGCATCGCTGACCTCATGATGGACAAAGGACTAACACCACCCGCGCTCATGTCGGAGCTGAAGAAAATGTCCGACTTCAATGCGGCTCCGTTCTTGGGAAACTATTTTATCCGCTTCAACGTCTCGCGTCCGCCGTTCAACGACGCGCGCGTGCGGCTCGCCTTTTCGCTCGTCATCGATAAGGACCTTATTGTTAACAAAATCACTCGCGCCGGTGAAGTTCCTGCGACGAGTTTTGTTCCGCCAAAAACTGCTAGCTACCAATCTCCATCCGGCTACGAACGTAACCCGGAAAAGGCGCGTCAATTGTTAGCAGAAGCCGGTTATCCGGGTGGAAAAAACTTCCCGCTCATTGAATATCTCTACGACGATAAAAAGATTAACGAAAATATCGCCGTCGAACTTCAAGCCATGTTTCAGCGCGAGCTAGGAGTTCGCGTCGGCTTGAAACGCCAGGAATGGAAAGTCTATCTCAACTCCCAAAACAGACTCGACTACGATCTCTGTCGCAGCAGTTGGGTCGGCGATTACAACGATCCCAACACGTTCATGGACATGTTCGTAACCGATGGCGGCAACAACCGCACGGGTTGGTCTAACAAAACATACGACGCGTGGATTGCTGATGCTGCACGCGAGCTCGATCCAGAAACGCGCTACGATATTTTCCGCAAAGCCGAGCATTTGTTAGTCAGCGAAGAAGCGCCGATTTGCCCGCTCTATTACTACGTCGGCATTCAACTTTACGACCCGAAAAAGTGGGGCGGGTTACAGTCAAATGTGTTGGACGAACACCCGTTGCGGACCATCTATCGGAAGGATCGCTAGGAAATGGATCGCATCATTTACACCATCTATCGAGCGGCCATCTGGCTCCTGGGTCGTCTACCGATTGAGGCGGTGTTTCGCGCGGGAAAATTTTCAGGCGGGTTAGCTTGGTATCTAGCAGTCGGAACCCGAAAGACAATCCTCGCAAATCTAACCATTGCCTTTGGTGAAGAAAAATCGCCGTCTGAGATTCGTCAACTCGGCAAACTCCATTTGCGAAATTTACTGGCAAACTTTTTCGTCGTTCCCGCACTCACACAGATCAGCAAAGAGGCTCTGCTCCAACGCGTTGTTTTAGAAAATGAGCAAGTCGTTCGTTCGCTGATGGCGCAAGGCAAAGGCCAGCTCTGGGCGGGCAACCACATGGGCAACTGGGAGTTGATGGCGCAGATCGTCGTCGCCTTTGAAGGACTGCAAGTCACCGCGGTTTATCAGCGGCTAGGAAACCCGTTGATTGACCAGCACGTTCGCGAAAGCCGGGCTCGTTTCGGCGTTCGGCTCGTGGAACGCAAAGAGGCCTTTACCGAGGCGATCAACACGATCAAGACCGGCGGCATGGCCGGTGTTTTGATCGACCAACATTCGGGTGACGGTGGTATCTGGACGCCGTTTTTTCGTCGGCTCGCTTCTACGACATCCCTGCCCGCCTTGCTCTCCGCACGTTCGCGGGGCGCGATTATTCCCGTGAGTGTTCAGACTATCGGCGTTGCGCGGTGGAAGGTCATCTTTGAGGAACCGATTCCTGCAGCAGGACGGAATACAGACCAAGTGACAGCACAGCTCAACCAGATCCTGGAAAAGCAGATTCGCCGCAGTCCGCACGAATGGTTCTGGGTTCACAATCGCTGGAAAACTCCCAACCCGGAGTTTCTTCTAGCTAATCCGAAACGTTATAAACGCGGGATCGTTTTACCTGAAGGAATGGCGGCGTCGGAGTTGAAACTATTCCGCCTCGTGGTTCGCTCGAGCAACTGGCTGGGCGACGCGGTGATGACGATTCCGGCGGTGCGGGCAATGAAACATGGGCGACCCGATTTGCGTCTAACTGTCCTCTGCAAAACCAAAATCGCGGACTTGTGGCGGATTATTCCCGAGGTCGATGAGGTTTTGGAAATTGAGTCGAGTCAGAGTGTATTCTCCGTCGCGAAAATGTTGCGGGCGAAGCGGTTCGACGCGGGCGTGATTTTGCCAAACTCGATGCGCAGCGTTCTGGAAATGTGGCTGGCCGGAGTGCCGCGCCGGGTCGGTTATGATCGCCAGGGTCGACGGTTTTTTCTGGATCAGATCGTGCGCGATCCGAAACACGTCGGGCCGCCGCAGCATCAGAGTGCGCATTATTTGCGGCTCGCAGAAACGATTGGCGGCGATGTTAGGAGCGCTGGTTTTCCGATGTTAGTACGGCACAAACCTTATGCGCCGATCCGGCTCGGGCTGTGTCCCGGAGCGGAATATGGCCCGGCGAAACGCTGGCTCCCGGAGCGGTTTGTCGCGGTGGGTCAGGCGGTGGCGGCGCGGCGGCATTGCGAGTGGCAGATTTTTGGGACGGCGGCGGATGCGGAATTGGGTGAATCGATTGCAACTCAGATCGGAAATAGCGCGAAGAATCTAGCGGGCAAAACGTCGCTCGCAGAGTTGATCGAGCTGCTCGGGCAATGTTCTGCGCTGCTCACCAACGACACCGGAACGATGCATCTGGCAGCTTTGATGGGAGTTCCAACGATATCGGTTTTTGGTTCGACCGAGCCGCGTCTAACCGGACCGATGGGAACGAATCATCGCGTGATCCGGCATCAGGTGGAGTGCAGTCCGTGTTTTCTGCGCGAGTGCCCGATCGATTTCCGCTGCATGAACGCCGTGCAGGTGGATGAAGTCGTCGAGGCGGTGCTGAAAGCGATCGGCGGCTAGCTGATTTTCGGGAGCAAGTAGCCGAGCAGGTCGGTGATCGCAATGCGTTCCTGGCTGCCGTCGTCACGGTGGCGCAACGTCACAGTTCCTTCTAACTCCGGTCCCTTTTCGCCTAAAGTATCGAAGTCGATCGTGATGCCAAATGGCGTGCCGGCTTCGTCCTGGCGGGCGTAACGTTTACCGATGCTGCCGCCTTCGTCGTAGAAACAGGTCATGTGTTTCTTGAGCAGATCGTAAACTTCGCGAGCTTTGGCGACGAGTTCCGGTTTGTTTTTCAAAAGCGGAAAGATGCCGACTTTCACCGGGGCAATACGCGGGTGGAAACGCATGACGGTGACGATCTCGGTGTTGCCTTTAGCGTCGGTTTTTTCGACTTCGGTGAAGGCGTTGGCGAGGACGGCGAGCGCGAGTCGGTCGAGGCCGGCGCTGGGCTCGATGACGTGCGGAACGTAGAAGCCCTTAAGCAATCGCTCGCAGAAAGCGGCGGCTTCATCGGGCGTTTTGTTGCGCGCGGCCCATTCGGATGTAACTCCGCTCAAAAATTGCGCTTTTTGTTCGTCGGTGAGTTTGACGGCGGCGGCGCGGAGTTCGTCGTCGAAGATTTCCACCGGTTTGCCGGAATGTTTTTGGTGTTGAGTGAGATCGAAATCACCACGGGCGGCAATGCCTTCGAGTTCCTCGGTGCCGAAGGGAAATTTAAACAAAATATCCACGCAAGCCCGGGCGTAATGGGCGAGTTCTTCAGGCGTTTGCCAATGATAGGCGAGCACGTCGGCGCCGAGGCCGAGTGCTGCGTAATACGCGGTGCGCTGCGCGACCCAATAGCGGTGCCACATATCCCAGCCCCAATTGGGTTGGGGTGTGCTCAGGTCGGCAGACTCGTTGTATTCCGCGACTGCGCCATGGATAAGTCGGACGGCTTCATCGGGCGGAATGAAAAATTCGAGTTCCATCTGCTCGAATTCGCGGGAACGAAAAGTAAAATTGCGCGGGGTGATTTCGTTGCGAAAGGCTTTGCCGATTTGCCCGATGCCGAAGGGGACTTTGACCCGCGAGCTGTCCACGACGTTTTTGAATTGCGCGAAGATGGCCTGCGCTGTTTCCGGGCGGAGATAAGCCACATTATCGTCGCTCTGCAACGGCCCGGTGTGCGTCTTAAACATCAGGTTAAACGGACGCGGCTCGGTCTTTTCCCCTGCGCAGCGGGAGACGGTCTGACTCGGCTTTTGCGGACACGGGATGTCGCCAATGTGATCGGCGCGAAAGCGGCCTTTGCAGGTTTTGCAATCGATCATCATGTCGCAAAACGTGTCCACATGGCCCGACGCTTTCCAGATCGTGGGATGCATGATAATCGAGGCATCGAGGCCAACGCAGTCCTCGCGTTCACGCATCATGGCGTTCCACCAGGTCGTGCGCAGATTACGCTTTAACTCCGCTCCTAACGGGCCGTAATCCCAGAAGCCATTGATGCCGCCGTAGATCTCGCTGGATTGGAAAATGAAGCCGCGGCGCTTGCAGAGACTGACGATTTTCTCCATGCGCTCGTTGGTGGTGCTGTCTTTGGCCATAAGGGTGAAAAGCAGAGCCGCGACTGAGGGCGATGGCAATCAAAAAGGTTGCTGGGGTTGTTTTCTGCAAATTCGTGAATAAGATGGAACTCGCCTGTGAAAATTACCCTCTTCGTTCCTTGTTTCGTTGATATGTGTTATCCCAATGTTGGGGTGAGCATCGTGGAAATCCTGGAGCGACTCGGGCACGAAATCGAGGTGCCCGAAGAGATCGCGTGTTGCGGGCAGCCGGCGTTTAACTCGGGCTATTGGGAGGAAGCGCGCAAGGTGGCGACCCCGGTTTTGCAGCGGTTGAAAAATGCAGAGGTGATCGTGATTGCCTCGGGTTCGTGTGGCGCGATGTTGAAGGTTTTTTATCCAGAGCTATTTGCAAAAACTCCATACGAGTTAGAGGCAAATGAGCTGGCCGCGAAGACGTATGAATTTTCAGATTTCCTTGTAACTCGACTGGGAAATCCCGATCTCGGCGCACGGTTTCCGGCGAAAGTGACGTTCCACGATGGATGTCACGGCTTGCGCGAACTCGGCAAAAAGAAGGAGCCGCGCCAGCTTCTAGCGAACGTCCGCGATCTGGAACTTTTCGAAATGGGCGAGGCCGAAACCTGCTGCGGATTTGGCGGGACGTTTGCGGCGAAGTTTCCGATGATTTCCACGGCGATGGGAGAGGTGAAATGCGCGTCAGCGATTGAGACCGGAGCGGACTTCATCATTTCCAACGACTCGAGCTGCCTGATGCACATTCAGGGGCTGCTCAATCGCCAGGGCGAGCCGATCAAGACGCTGCACATCGCCGAGGTGCTAAATTCACGCTGATGAATCTGAACGTCCTCCAGTTTAAGACCGATTCCGAGCGCGTGACGCACAATCTGGATCACCGCCATAGGATTCAAAGTGCGCTCAAAAAATACGAGATTGCGCGCGATGATAAGAAGGCGCGTTTTCAGGATTGGCAGGCGGC
>JAYVOE010000129.1:0-21520 GCA_043758065.1 Spartobacteria bacterium
CTTCGACGTGGCCAATATTCGCGCCGGACATCGTTTCGCTGGCGACGATTCCCCTTACGGCGGACGCCTCGGCTTCGTCTCATCGCAGACCTATAACAGACTCGAGTTCCAGGGATATCTGGAGTTTGGCGTCCCGGTCGGTTTTGGCGATGGCGCGGGCGAAGTGATGCGCGAACTTTCCCAACCCGGCACCAATCGCAGCAAACTTCTCACCATCGCGCTCCGTCCCGGCGACATCGAACGCGCCCAACTCGAGTGGCACAGCCTCCTTCGCCAAATTGCCGGCACCCCGACATTGCCCTGGAGTCGCTGGACAGATTTTCAGTCGAGTTGCAGGGCATTCCTGGAAACCCACAGCCGCAAGAAACGGCTCGACTTCCCGCCGTTGCTGGGCGAACACCTCATCCGGTATAAAAAGTGATCCGACTTCCATCGCTATGTTAGGCATTTGCCACGAGAAAACGCTCCTGATCCGACCGGAGTTCCTCAACCATTCCGGCACCCTTTTCGGCGGCAACATGATGAAATGGGCCGACGAAATGGCGTTTAACGCAGCGACGCTGCTCTTCCCTCATGCAACTTTCGTGACGAAACTTTTCGGCCAGTTCGATTTCACCACGCCCGTTTTGCAGGGGCACATCATCAAAATTTTCAGTCAAGTTGCATCGCGCTCAACGACATCCTGCAAGGTGAATGTCTGGGCAACTAATTCCACAACGGGCGAGGCGGTTTTCAGCACATTCGCCGTCATGGTGAACGTCCGAGATAATCAAAAAACGCCGCTTTGATCCGAGTCAGGGCGGATTCTGAGAAAGTTTTCTCAAGAATTCTGCGAATTTAATTGACCCGACTGGGGGTTTGGTGGCACAAAAAGGGGCGAAATGGCGCGGAATGGACCAGTTAGTGCTATTTCTACTACTTGATTCCCATGGAACCCACCACTTTTTCCTCCTCCCCGATCTACGCTGGCGAGTTTCGTCATGCGGTCGATCCGAAGGGGCGCGTGACGGTTCCGGCCAAGTGGCGCCGGTCCGAGTTGGAGGATCTTTACGTCATTCCCGACCAGAATAATTTGTATCTCATCGCAATGCCGCCGGAGGAATTTCGCGAGATCGGCCGCAAAATTGCGATCAACCCAACTATCGATGAGGCGAAAAAGCGCGTTTTCCTGAGGAATTTTTATTCGCAAGCGCAACCCGTCACGGTGGATCGCCAGGGCCGAATGCTGTTGCCGGAAGAATATTGCAAGCGCGTCGGTATCAGCCTGGATGTGATTTTGGCGGGCGGCGACGCGCGTTTTGAGATTTGGAACCCGGATCGCTGGAACGCGACCATCGAGGAAAAGCACGATGTTTACAGCGAAGTCGCCAACAGCATTGGACTCTAACTCGAATCGTTCCGGCGCTTCGACAGGATTTTTTTTTGCCAACCCTGACGTCGCTCTGTCTCTGCTTTTGGAGAAAACTGTGGAAACCCCCAACCCCAAAAATCCCGGTGCATTCCACCACATTCCGGTGTTGGCGGAGGAAGTTTTCAGCGCACTTAGACCGAAATCTGGCGAACTATTTGTCGATGGCACGCTCGGCGGCGGCGGACATTCCGAAGCGCTTTTGCAAGCGGGCGCGCACGTCATTGGCCTCGATCAGGATGCAACTGCGCTGAAATTTGCTTCGGAGCGGCTGCGTTCGTTTGGCGAAGCTTTTCATCCAGTGAAGGCTAATTTTCGGAACCTCGATCAAGTCTTGGACGATCTCGGTATCGATAAAATTGACGGCCTGCTCCTCGACATCGGAGTTTCGTCGCATCAACTCGACACCGCAGAACGCGGATTTAGTTTCCAATCCAATGGCCCGCTCGACATGCGGATGGATCAGTCGGGACCCGTGACCGCGGCCGATCTAATCAACACAGCCGACGTGGAGGAATTGATCCGGATTTTCCGCAAATACGGCGAAGAGCCGAGTGCGGTTCGTATCGCCAAGCACCTCGTGGAAGTTCGTCGCGACGAGCCATTTTCTACGACGGCTCAGCTTGCTTCCGCAGTTGAATCGATTCTGCCGCGACGCGGGAAAAAACATCCGGCCACGCAGATTTTTCAAGCGTTGCGCATTGCCGTGAATGACGAACTTGGCGCGCTCGAAGCCGTGTTAGATATCGCTCCAACTCGACTGAAAACCGGCGGCCGGTTCGCTGTGATTACGTTCCATTCCCTGGAGGATCGATTGGTAAAACAGGATTTCCGCCATCGCAGCCAAGTCACAATCGATCGCCCCGAATGGCCCGCCGCACAGCCGAATCCCGCCTGCGTTTACCAATTGCTCCATCGCAAAAGCATCACCGCCAGTCCTGCCGAACTCACCCAAAATCCTCGTGCGCGCAGTGCCCGATTGCGCGCCGTGGAAAAACTCTAGAAAGCCCCATCCCATGTCTCGCAATCGTCGCAAAAATGCCAATACCGTTCGCGTCGCCACTTTCGTTTGGTGGTTGGTGGTTTTCATTGGCCTGAGTGTTTTAGGTTTGAGTTACGTTTCTATCAAAAACCAGACCATCGCCTTTGGAGATCAACGGCGTGTTCTGGAACGACAATTGCGCGATTTAACGGAACAGAATCGCGCTCTCGGCTCGCAAATGACGGCACTCACTTCGCGCTCCGCGCTACAGAAGCAGTTGAATAGCGGCTTTATCAAACTAGTCGAGATCAACCCCATGCAAATCGTCCGTCTAAACGCCTTCGGAACTTCGGAAGCCACCGCGATTCTCGCCCAAAAATGAACACCTGCCGCACACGTGCCATCCTTGTATGCGTGAGCCTGGTCGTGTTATTCAGCGGCTTCTCAGCCCGTCTGATTCACGTCCAGGTTTTGCAGCATGAGATGTATGTGGACATAGCGGACGCCAAGCACATCATCAAGAAGCCCGTCTTTGCGCAACGCGGGCAAATCGTGGATTCAAACTACGAGATATTAGCAGATAATATTGGAGTGCAGACGGTTTACGCGGATGCGTCGCACATCCTGAATGCTGAGCCCGTGAAAACTGCAAAAGCTCTGGCTCAAGCGAACGAAACCGCAGAAGTTGTTAGTCGTGCGCTAGGACTTTCAGCTGAGGAATTGAAGGCCAAAATACTAACGGATCGCCGCTTCATTGTTTTAAAGAAAGAAGTCGACCAGCTAACAGCTTCCGCGTTGCAGGCGGAACTCGCGAAACGCAATCTGCGCGGCATCTATTTCATCGAAGACTTTAAGCGGGTCTATCCAAATGGAGACATGCTCTGCCACGTGCTAGGCTATCTCGATCACGAGCACAACGGCATATCCGGCATCGAAAAAAGCATGGATAGCTATCTCCAGCAGCACGACGGCTATCGTTTCACGGAACGTGATCGGACTGGGAAGGAAATCGTGCTTTACCGTGGGCAGGAACGCCCCGCGCAAAACGGCTATACCGTCCAGACCACCATCAATCTTGGCTTACAATCCATCATTGAATCCGAATTGAGGGCGGCTTGCGAAAAATATAAACCGAAAGGTGCGACGATCATTGTTATGAAACCCCAGACCGGCGCGGTCATGGCGATGGCTTCCTGGCCGATGTTTGATAACAACGATGCTAACAATGCTCCACCCGAAGTAACAAAGAATCACGCCGTGTTGGACATGGTAGAGCCCGGATCGACTTTTAAAATCGTAGCTACTTCCGCCGCTTTCGAGGAAGGCATAGTTACGGACGAAACCAGAATCTATTGCGAGTCCGGTCACTTTAACTACGGCGGCCGCATTCTCCGCGATCACCATCCGTATGGCGATCTAACTGTTCACGATATTCTGATGAAATCGAGTAACGTCGGCGTCGCAAAACTAGCACTCCAGCTAGGAGAACAACGTTTCTACGACTATGTGAGGCGCTTTGGTTTTGGCGATCGCACCGGCATCGATCTCCCTGGGGAAATTAGCGGTAAAGTGAATGCGCCATTTAGCGGAGACAAGGTCGCTATCACTCGTGTGCCGATGGGACAGGCTGTCTGCGTAACTCCGATCCAGCTCTGTTCTGCGATGTCGGCAGTCGCCAATGGCGGCACACTCATGATGCCGCAAGTGGTTAGTAAAATCACGGCTGAAGATGGACACGTCGTCGCCAAGTTCGACCCCGTCCCGGTGCGCAGGGTAATTTCTCAGTCGACTTCCAAGCGTATCGTGGACGCGCTCAAAGATGTGGTTAGCAAACAAGGCACCGCGGAGTTAGCAACCGTAGAAGGGTTTCGCGTCGCGGGAAAAACCGGCACCGCCCAGAAAGTGAACCCGACGGGCGGTGGTTATCTGAGTGGGAAATATGTTGTTAGCTTCTGCGGATTCATGCCAGCGGATGACCCCGCTTTCGTAGCCTATGTTCTGCTCGATGACGCGCAAACGGCTCCAGGAATGAATTATGGCGGCACTGTCGCTGCTCCCATCTTCGCGAGCGTCGCCAAAAAGATCGCCCGAGCCTTGGATCTGCAGCCGGACCCGGCATTGCTAATCCCACAAATGGCCGAGCTTAAAAAAACCTCTTTTACCCCTGACTTTCGCGATCAATAGGTATGTTGTTAAAAACTTTGCTCACGAAAACAGCCGTCGATGAAGTCGCTGGCTCACCAGAACGTGAAATTACTAACATCGCCTACGACTCCAGGCGAGTTACAGCCGGATCACTGTTTGTTGCGCTCAAAGGAGAGAAGCTCGACGGCGCAGAGTTTATCCATCAGGCGATCGAGCGCGGAGCTGAGGCGATCGTCACGGACAATCCGGGAAACACCTATCGCGTCACTACCATTCATGTCCCGAATGCTCGGAAAGCTTTGGCTGATCTTAGCTGCGCTTTCTACCGGCATCCGGCATCCAAGCTCAAGCTTGTCGGCATTACAGGCACCAATGGAAAAACGACGACAGCGTATTTGATCAAGCATTTGTTAGAAACCAGCGGGCTTCGCTCGGGACTGATCGGGACTGTGCGTTACGAAATCGGCAATCGCATTCTTCCGGCATCTCGCACCACTCCAGAAGCATTGGAAATCAACGACCTACTTTATCAAACCGTTAACGCCGGCGACAAGGCTGCCGTCATGGAAGTGTCATCACATGCGTTATCACAGGATCGCGTTCGCGGCTTGGAATTCGACATCGCAGTCTTCACCAACCTCACTCAGGATCACCTCGATTATCATAAGACGATCCAGTCTTACTTCGAGGCGAAGGCACTGTTGTTTCTCCAATTAGCAGAGCAGAAGCGCAAGAAGGGAACCGGTATTGTTAACATTGACAACACCTACGGCGAGCAACTGGTCACCCGCTTCGGAAAAGAACTGCGCGTGGTCACTTACGGCCTAAGTGTTGCGGCGCAATTTCGTGCGACTAACATCAAGATTGATGGCAGCGGAACTAGCTACCAGCTGGACGCCGAAGGCAAGAGTTATCTCGTGCGCTTGCCATTGATTGGACGTTTTAATGTTTATAACTCTCTCGCCGCCCTCGCTGCCACGCGCTCGCTCGGTCTTCCGCTTCGTGACTGCGTGAAAGCGCTTTCCAATGCTCCGCAAGTACCCGGCAGGTTGGAGGCGGTTCCCGTGAAGCGGCAGTTTCAGGTTTATGTGGATTACGCTCATACGGACGATGCCCTTCTCAATGTGCTTCGCACCTTGCGTGAGTTGTCTCCAAGTCGACTCATAATTGTATTTGGTTGTGGAGGAAATCGGGATCGCGCCAAGCGTCCCAAAATGGGCGCAGTAGCTAGCGAATACGCCGATTACTCAATCGTCACTTCAGATAACCCTAGGAAAGAAGATCCGGCCACGATTGTTAGCGAAATCACTAAGGCCATGCGTCCTGGAAAATTTGAAATCGTCCTCGACCGCGCGGAGGCCATCTTCCGAGCGATCGCATTGGCGCAACCACGCGACATCGTGTTAGTCGCTGGAAAAGGCCATGAGGCTAACCAGGAATTCGCCGACCATATTGTGCCCTTCAATGATGTGGAAGTCGTTCGAGAAACCGTCGCAGCACAACCAGTCAAAATGGCAGACTTATGAACGCGACGAGCGCCACTAGCATTGCCACGATGACTGGGGCCCGAATTGTTTCGGGATCTGAATCCATTTCGATCAAACGTGTCGTGACGGATAGCCGGATCGTGGAGCCGGGTGATTTGTTTGTAGCTCTCAAAGGACCACAGTTTGACGCCCACACCTTTATCTCGGATGTCACAGATCGCGGCGCAAGTGCGGTGTTAGTCGATCAGGAAGTGGTTAGCACTGCGACCGTGATTCGTGTTGATAACACTCTAACTGGACTCCAAAAACTAGCAGCCAACTATCGCAAGACTTTGAAGTGCCATGTCGTCGGCATCACCGGCAGCAACGGTAAAACCAGCACGAAAGATTTCGCCGCCGCCGTCTTTGCAAGTGAACGCGCAGTCATCAAGACACAGGGAAATCTAAATAACCACATCGGTCTCCCACTTTCCGTTCTCAGTATCGACGACTCACATGAGATCGCTATCTTGGAAATGGGCATGAACCATGCCGGCGAGATCGCACCGCTTGCGGCTATCGCGCAGCCACACGTCGCCATCATTACTAACATTGGCACGGCTCATATCGAGTTTCTCAAAACGCAGGATGCCATCGCGGCGGAAAAATCCGAACTAGCCAAGGCAGTTGCCAAAGATGGCGTGGTGATTCTGAACGCCAATGATGCTTACACGCCTCAGATCGCGAAGCTCTGCCGCGCGCGTGTGGTGACTGCTGGCATCGACGTTGGCGACGTTGTTGCCACGGATCTTTTCACAGAACCGAACGGGACCATTTTCAAAATTTCATTTGAGTCACAGTCGATTCAGGCGTTTCTGCCAATTCCTGGTCAGCACATGGTGGCGAATGCGGTATTAGCCGTTGCGGCAGGCCTAACATCGGGCATCTCTTTGCAAGCGGCGGTCGACGCATTGGCTAAGTGCGAGCTAACCAGTGGTCGTCTCCAGAGCAAAGACATTGGCGGCATTCGCTTCATTGACGACACCTACAATGCCAATCCCGATTCGATGTTAGCAGCGCTGATCACGCTGAACGATGTCGAGACCAGCGGCAAACGAATTGCAGTGCTTGGTGCCATGGGCGAGCTCGGTGAATTTGCCGAAGAAGGTCATCGCAAAGTCGGGGCGGCAACCAAGGTTGTTGATTTGCTGATCACCGTGGGAGACACAGCAGAATGGATCGCCGATGAAGCGGAGAAAAGTGGCACTGCGCAAGTCGTTCGCGTAGCGGATACCGCACAAGCCTCGGCGGCTTTGCTTAGTCTTTTAAAGCCGGGCGATTGCGTGCTGGTCAAAGGAAGCCGCTCTGCGCGAATGGAACAGGTGATCAACGAACTTGTCATAAGCCTGCAACCCAACTCACTAAAAAGCTAATGTTATATTACCTCTCCCAGCTTGGCGACGATTCCGCGCTTCATGCGGCTTTGAACGTATTCAAGTATGTTAGCTTTCGTTCGGCTTCAGCGGCGATCACTTCCTTTTTGCTCTGCTTGATCTTCGGGAATGTAGTCATCCGTAAGCTGATTTCACTAAAGGTCGGTCAGCCCATTCGCACTAAAGAGGAAGTTCATAAGTTATTTGAATTGCACGGAGCGAAGAAAGGCACTCCTACGATGGGTGGCGTTTTATTAATGGGCTCAGTGGTCGTGTCTACACTGCTTTGGGCACGTCCCGACAATCACTTTGTCTGGCTGGTCGTTATCAGTGTGATCTACCTCGCGACGATCGGATTTATTGATGATTACCTGAAGGTGAAAAAGAAGAAATCCGATGGTCTTCCGGGCCGTCTGAAGTTAGTCGCGCAAATTATTCTTGCCGCGGCAGTGACCACTTTTCTTTTGCGGGATCCGGCATCGGCTTCCCAAACGCGTGAGCTTTACGTGCCATTCTATAAGGAACCAATTCTGTCCTTAGGCTTAGTCTCCGCTTTTCTATTTTACGCAGCGATGATTGTTGGCACTTCCAATGCCGTGAACCTCACCGATGGACTCGATGGACTGGCGACCGGTTGCACGATCACGACATCAGTCGCCTACGCCATTTTTTCCTGGGCCACTGGGAACTTTGTCGTCGCCCGGTATCTCCAGATTCCACATAACGTGCTGTCCTCAGAATTGACTGTGGCTTGCATGGCTCTGGCTGGGGCGGGCCTCGGCTTTCTCTGGTTCAATGCGCATCCTGCCCGTGTTTTCATGGGAGACACGGGGTCCCTTTCCATCGGCGGAATGCTAGCGGTCGTGGCGATTTGCTGCAAACAAGAACTCATCCTGATCGTCGTCGGCGGCATCTTTGTTCTGGAGGCTTTGTCAGTCATCCTCCAGGTGATCAGCTTCAAAACAACGGGCAAACGCATTTTTAAAATGTCGCCTATCCATCACCACTTCGAACTCATGGGTTGGAAGGAAAATACCGTGATTGTTAGGTTCTGGATTATGTCGCTCATTTTCGCGTTGTTAGGTTTAGCCACGCTGAAGCTTAGATAACGATGCAACTCGAATGGAAAAACATCGCAGTGCTAGGACTCGGCCGAAGTGGCGAGGCCGTGGCGCGCCTGCTTCTATCCAAAGGAGCTCGAGTTGCCATTCTGGATTCTGGAATGAGTGAATCTTTGGAAGCTCGTGCCGAAAAACTCCAAGCCGAAGGTTTTACCGTGGAGATCGGTTGTAAAGTCATTCCTGACATTAGCTTTGACGCCGTGGTGGTTAGCCCGGGCATTCACCTCGCCAGTGCATTCGTCCGCCAGTTTTCTGAACGCGATATCCCAGTTACCGGTGAACTGGAAGTCGCATGGAGATTTTGCCAAAAGCCGGTCATTGCCATCACGGGCACTAACGGAAAAACCACGACAACAGAGTTAATCGAACGGATGCTAAACAGCGTCGGCACGCGAACGATCGCTTGTGGAAACATTGGCCTGCCATTCTCAGAAGTCGTCGCCGGTTCCCAGGCCGCACTCGACGTGATAACACTCGAAGTCAGCTCATTTCAGCTGGAGACGATCTCCACATTCCGCCCGCACATTGCGCTCTGGATGAACTTAACTCCCGACCACCTGGATCGCTATGCCTCGATGGATGAATATCGCGCGGCCAAGCTGCGCATCTTCGAGAATCAAACTTCGGATGATTTTTCCATCTGCAATTCTGCCGACGAACTACCTTCACTCATTACTCAAAAGCTCACTTTCAGCGCATATAGAAGCGCAGCTGACTTCAGAATTCAGGATAGCGCCATTTTCTATCGAGATGAATTTATTGCTCGATTGGAGTCCTTTCAACTGATCGGACTCCACAACGCCGAGAACCTGATGGCCGCACTAGCTGTTGGAAAAGTGCTAGGCTTTTCCTTCGACCGTTTATTACCTGCGTTACAAAGCTATCAACCATCACCAAATCGCTGTGAATTAGTAAAGATCGTTGACGGCGTGCGCTACATTAACGACTCGAAGTCGACCAATGTAGACTCGCTCGCAAAAGCGTTAACCCTCGACGCTAAAAGGACGATCCTGATCGCAGGAGGGAAGGATAAAGGATTCGAGTTCCAGTCGATTCGTAAACTCATCGGTGAAAAAGTCTCCACCGCAATTTTGATTGGAGAAATGGCTGAACGCATTCGCCAAGACTGGGGGGATGTGGTGGAGTGCCGGATCGCCGTCACGTTGCACGATGCCGTCCTACAAGCGCACGCAATCGCGAAACCAGGAGACAGCGTCCTTCTTTCACCGGGAACTTCGTCCTTCGACATGTTCCGCGATTACGCAGATCGCGGAGAACAATTTCGTCAGTCCGTCAGGAATCTTACTAACATCACACCCATCGCAACATGAACATCCCAAACCTGTTCCAGAAAAAAACGCCTCCTAAGAAGATTAACGCTATGACTCGGCGCGCTACCATGCCGATCGCTGAGGACTACGATATTGATGAACCTAATGTCCGCCTTTCGCGAGCGTTCATTGTCGTCATGCTGCTCCACGTCGTGGCTGTCGGCGGTATTTTTGCATTCAGCTCGCTAAAGAAAAACGCACCCACTCCTATCGCAGAATCATTGCCGGAAACGACCGCTTCCACAAACGATCTTCCCGCTGACAGCCGCGTGTATGTCGTTTCGGCGAACGACACTCTTGGAAGCATCGCATCCACCTTTGGCCTGACTCGCAACGACCTTGCAACCGCAAATCGCCTAACAGATTCGAGTTCCATCCGTATGGGCGACAAGCTGATCATCCCAGCGAAGTCCACTGCGCAGCCGGTGCCTTTGAATGTGCAAAAGCTCTTACAACTTTCCAAAAACTCCAAGCCGGAACCCGTCACCCCATCACGAGAAACACCTGCCGCCGCCCCGCAGAAAGCGATGAAACTCGAATCAGTTTCCAGTGGTAAAATCTATGTCGTGCAGAAAGGTGACAATCCCGTTTTGATCGCCAAACGCCAGGGTGTGAAATACGCCGATTTGCTCGAAGCTAACAAAATCACCGACCCGAAAAAACTCCAAATCGGCCAAAAGCTGGTCATCCCGTCTAAGTAGATATTTAATGCAATCCCGCGGCGTCTATTTGTTAGTCATTGCCGTCCTGGCTGTCATGACAGTCGGGCTCGTCATGCTTTCTAGCACGGGAGCTTTTGCCGCAGACAATCACGGGGATCCGTCGAAATTTCTCCGCCAGCAATCGGCCTGGCTCGCCATTGGTCTCGTCGCAGCGGTGGTCGTTTCGATGACCGACTACCACTTATGGCAAAAAGTGTGGCCCGTCTTGTTAGGACTTTCCATAGTTCTGCTAGTCCTTTGTCTTCCACCGTTTGGTCACAAAATTAACGGCTCCTATCGATGGATTCGACTGGGCGGTTTCAGCTTCCAACCTTCGGAACTTGCCAAGCTCGCCAGCATTACATTTCTAGCATCGTGGTTTACGAAGCATCGAGAAAAAACGACCAGCTTCCTGCATGGGTTCGTCATTCCTGGAGCTGTGATCGGCGCGATGTTGCTCCTCATCGTGCTAGAAACCGATTTGGGCGCGACCATGCTCATCGCCGCGACCATGTTTTGCGTGATGTTTGTAGCGGGCAGCCGGCTGCGCTATTTCATGCCCCTGCTCGTGATCGGACTCCTTGGCATTGGTTTCATAGTTACCAAAATGCCGGAGCGGTTGGATCGAATTCTAGCTTTTCGTAACCTCGAAAAATACAAGGATACGGACGGTCTTCAGCAATATGCCGGATTGACGGCATTAGGTTCCGGCGGAGTGGAGGGTCTTGGCCTGGGCAATGGTCGCCAAAAGTTGCTCTACCTCCCCTTCGCCCATACCGATTTTATCTTCCCTGTGATCGGGGAAGAACTAGGCCTGCCATTTACCCTCGGCATCGTCTCGGCTTATGTCGTGATGATTATTTGCGGCACCTTTATTTCGCTCTGCGCAAAAGATCATTTCGGGATGTTGTTAGGTTTTGGCTGCGTGATGTTGCTAGCTATTCAGGCCGCGGTGAATATCGGCGTAACGACGGCGCTGCTCCCTAACAAAGGAATGCCGCTGCCGTTTGTTAGTTATGGCGGATCGAATCTCTGCCTCTGCCTGCTTTTTATCGGCATCTTGATCAGCATTCATCGGCGCAGCGAAGTGACGACGCTCGCATCGATTCCACAAGTGCTTGCCGCTCGCACGCGGAAGACGATACGGATGTAACTCGAATGAAAATCGCGATCGCATGTGGAGGCACCGGGGGCCACCTTTTTCCGGGGTTAGCCGTGGCCGATGTTCTTTTGGAGCGCGGACATGAAGTGTTGGTTTTTATTTCGGAAAAGGAAATCGACGGCCTCGCCACTCAAGGCCGCAATGATCTGCAGCTCAAGAAACTCCCGTCGGTCGGCATGCCGCACGTTCTCTCGCCATCCATCGTTCGCTTCCTCACGAGCTCTTTCAGCAGCTATCAAAAATGCAGAGAAATCTTTGAAGAATTCCAGCCCGACGCGGTGTTAGGAATGGGCGGCTTCACCTCGACCGCACCCATTTTAGCAGGGCGCACCCGGAAGGTTCCGACGTTCATCCATGAGTCGAATGCCATTCCCGGGAAGGCTAACAAAATCACCGCGCGACTCGCTTCCAATGTCTTGTTAGGATTTATAGAATGCGCCGCGCATTTCCCGAAATCGCGCACCGAATTCACTGGAACTCCGATCAGAAAAAGCCTCCTCGCTCCCGTCAATCGGCACGCAATCTTTGAAAAATTCGGACTTCGCGAAGGCGTGCAAACGCTGCTCATCATGGGCGGAAGCCAGGGCGCGCAAGGCCTTAATCGTGCCGCCTCTGCCGCGCTCGCGACTTTTTCTTCATCGGAGTTACAGGTGATTCACTTCACCGGAAAACATGGCGAAGAGACTGTCCGCGCCGAATACGCCAATCAAGGTCGAGCCGCCTACGTGTCCGCATTTTATCACGAAATGCAAGAAGCCTACGCCATTGCCGATCTAGCTATTTCACGATCCGGCGCCGCTAGCTTGACCGAGCTTTCGCATTTCGGAATTCCGTCCGTGCTCATCCCCTACCCATTCGCTGCGGAGGATCATCAAACCTTAAACGCGCAGATCGTTGTCCGCGCCGGAGCTGCCATTCTTTGCCGTGAGGAAAACGCGATCGGTGGCGATCTCGCCGACATCCTGCACAAGCTGCTGGAGAAACCCGAATTGCTCCAGACGATGGCTGCGAAGAGCAGAAGCTTTTCCAAAAACGACGCGGCCGCAGCCGTCGTGAATTTGATCGAGCAGCAATGCCGACGATAATCCCTGTCCATGCCTGACATCGCCGCGCTCACCTCACTTTTTACGGGTTCGCCGTGCCGTGTTCATCTGCTCGGCGTCGCGGGTTCCGGCATGAGCGGCATCGCGGGTTTGCTCCTAGCGCTCGGCCATCGCGTGAGCGGCTGCGATCGCTCGTCGAGTAGCGAAGTCGAGCGTCTCATCGGGCTCGGACTCGACTTTCGGCCCCAGCAAACGGCCCACTCCGTGCAACACGCCGAGCTAGTTATTTATTCGTCAGCTATCAAAAGCGGCAATCCCGCTTATGACGAAGCGATTCGACTTTGCCTGCCGTTGATCCGCCGCGCCGAAGCGCTCAGCGCAATCATGGGCGCGAAGAAAGGAATCGTCATTGCAGGGATGCATGGAAAAACGACCACGTCCTCGATGGCGGCGCACGTTTTGCGTGTCGGCGGATTGCGCCCGTCGCATTATGTCGGCGCGGAAATTCCCATTCTCGGCACGAATGCTTATTGGGATGCGCGCGGCGAAACCTTTGTCGCGGAAGGTGACGAAAGCGATGGAACTCTGGTCAATTATCATCCCGAGCACGCCATCATTTTAAACATCGAGGAAGAGCATCTCGACTTCTACCGCGACCTCGCCCACATCGAGACGATCTTCGAGCAACTCATCGCGCAAACATCCGGCATGATCGTTTATTGCGGCGACGATATCCATGCAACTCGACTCTGTTTCGGTCAGAAATCCGCCGTGTCTTACGGCAGCAAACCGGATTGCCAATATCGCTATGAGATCGCGAAGACGGGAAATTTCCAGACGAGTTTCAGTGTATTCAGCGAGGGAAAATCGCTCGGCGAATTTCTCCTGAACATCCCCGGCGTTCACAATGTTAGTAATGCCACAGCCGTCATCGCGCTGGCGCATCGTCTCGGAGTCGCCACCGAGAAAATTCAGGAAGGACTGGAAAATTTCCGCGGCGCGCGTCGTCGTTTCGAGGTGCGTTATAACCGTCGCGGCATTCGCGTCGTGGACGATTACGGGCATCATCCCACCGAGATCAAGGCGACGCTCGAAACGGCGCGCAGCGAAGGAGCAAAGCGAATTATTGCGATGTTTCAGCCGCACCGCTACACGCGCACCGCGGCGTTGAAGGATGCCTTCGGTGCGGCGTTGAAGCTAGCCGATAAAGTTTACGTGACCGACGTTTACGCGGCGAGTGAGAGTCCTATCGAAGGCGTCAGCGGACAGACGATCGTGGATGCCGCGCAGAAGTTGGGCATGACGGAAGTTTTCTATCGTCCGCAAAAAGACCGGCTCTGGAAAGAGATCGCACCACAGTTAGTCGCGGGTGATCTCGTGCTCAGTCTCGGAGCGGGAGACATTCATGAACAAGGCACGCGACTGATCGAAGACTTGGCGTGCGTCGATCGGATCGAGGCGCTGACCGGACCTAACACGGTGAAACTTTACGAGCCGTTGTCGCGCCACACCACATTGCGTGTGGGTGGCCCGGCGCAGTTCTGGGTGGAGCCGGAAACCGAGGAATCGTTTTCCGCGTTGATCCGCTTTGCGCACGAGAATGATCTGCCGTTCATGGTCGTCGGGCGCGGATCAAATTTGTTAGTTCAGGACGGTGGCATCCCGGGCATCGTCGCACACTTGAACCAGGGCGATTTCGTGAAACTTTCAGTCGAGTTAGAGACGATTCACGCGGGCGTCGGCGTGCGGCTCAAACAGATCGCAGCCGCCGCAAAAAATGCAGGACTAGCTAGCTTCGAATGGATGGAAGGTATCCCCGGAAACGTCGGCGGCAGCTTGCGGATGAACGCCGGAGCCATGGGCGTGGATACATTTTCCCAAGTAGTTAGCTTTCGCTATTTCGACCACTTCGGCCAGTTACACGAAGTCACACCGAAGGACATCGACGTTCGCTATCGAAGTGTGCCGATGTTAGCTCGCAACTACGCGGTCTCAGCGGTCTTCAGCGGAAAAGCTGGTAACTCACAAGAGATTGACCGGTTGCTTCGCACCTCGATGGAAAAACGCAAAACCTCGCAGCCCATTGCGGCGAGCGCGGGATGCATTTTTAAGAATCCAGTCGATGTGCCAGCGGGTAAACTGGTGGAAGATCTCGGGTTGAAAAATAGTCACGTTGGTCCTGCCCGCGTCTCTGAAGTTCATGGGAATTTCATCGTCAATGATGGCGGCGCCACAGCTGCGGACGTGATGAGTCTCATTCGAGAAATCCAGCGCGTCGCCCGCGCCGAGAGTGGAATCGAACTCGAAACAGAAGTTCAAATCGTGGGTGAGCCTGTTAGCTAGAAATTTATGAGTTTACACATCGCTGTATTGTTAGGAGGACCAGGAGCTGAGCGTGAAGTTTCACTGCGCTCCGGAAGTGCGGTCGCTGCCGCGCTTCGTCAATTGGGTCACACTGTTATCGAAGTCGATGTGCGCGATGAGACGTTTGCTCTGCCTGCTAACATCGACATTGCCTTCAACGTGATCCACGGCACTTTCGGCGAAGATGGCGTCCTACAAACGGAACTCGAAAAGCGCGGCGTCGGTTACACCGGTGATTCCCCGAAGGCGAACCAGATCGCCTTTGACAAAATCCTCTCGAAAAATGCTTTCCGCGAGGCAGGAATCGCCACGCCCCGCAGCGAAACCATTTCCGCGGGCAGTCGCCCAACGCTGCCATTGCCGCTCGTGGTCAAAGCCCCGCGGCAAGGTTCCAGCGTGGGCGTTTACATCTGTAAGAATGCACTGGAACTCGACTCAGCTTTGACTGCAGTCACGGAGTTTGGCGAAGATATTTTAATCGAAGAATTCATCCAGGGCGACGAGCTAACCGTCGGCATCCTTGGCGACCTAACATTGCCCATCATCCTGATCTGTCCGAAAGACGGCATCTACGATTTCAAAAATAAATATCCCTGGCTCAACCCGGGCGGCGCAGCAGAACATTTTTGTCCGGCTCCGTTGGATACAGCACTCACTGAAAAAATCCAGGCATTAGCATTGGCCGCGCATCGTTCGCTAGGACTCGAGGTTTATAGTCGCGTGGATTTACTTTTAGCTAGCAATGGCGAGCCGTTTGTGTTGGAAGTAAACACCGTGCCCGGAATGACAGAATCGAGTCTTCTCCCTGAAGCCGCCGGTGTGGCGGGCCTCAGCATGGGCGATCTCTGCGAACGCATTATTCATCTGTCGCAAACGCGTTTGAAGGGAGTTGCATCGTGATGTTCGAGGCACGCACCACAGGAGCGCCGCGGCAAGATAATCGGCGCGGCATCAACAAGCGCCGCAAGCGTTCGCAGCACTTGCTCGATGTTAACATTCGATCGGACAAGGCACGTTCGCAGCGCAACCAGCGCATCGTCCTTTTCGCCTGCAAGATTTTGATTTTTGTCGCGCTGATTGGTGGCGTGGCCTATGGCTGCCGCTATGGGTTGGGCCGGCTTTTCTTTGCCAATCCTAACTATGTGCTGAAGCAGATCGAGGTGGAAAACGAAGGCACTCTTCCGCGCGAGCAAATCATCGCCGCAGCCAAACTAAACTTGGGAACGAATATTTTTTCCATCTCACTTCCAACGTTACGGCAGGCGTTGTTAGACATTCCGCAAGTCGAGGATGCGCAAGTGCAACGCTCGCTCCCGGACACACTTAAAATTAGCATTCACGAACGTCATCCGGTCGCTTGGTTGGCTAACACTTCAGCCGAAGCGGAGTCGCTTGATCACACGCATGCACTCATGATCGATGCGTCCGGCGTAGTGTTGAAAAGTCGCTCCATTCTTCCAGAATACCTTCGCCTTCCGATCATTTCCGGAGTGAGCACCGATAATGTGCGAGTCGGGAAAAAAATTCAGTCGTCCGATGTTCTAGCATCCTTAAGCGTGATTCAGAAAACATCCGATGTGCTGGCTGGGCGTTTTGATATCGCTTCCATCGATCTGAGCAACGGTTACAGCATGGTAGTGCGTGACCGTGAAAGGACTGCAGCTCGACTCTCTTTTGATGACATTGACGGACAACTACATCGCTTGCGCATGTTGCTCGATTACTGCGACGCCAATCAAAAAAAGATGGAAACCGTCAATCTCCTCGTGCAAAAAAACGTGCCCGTGACGTTCGTGCAACTGAACACCACAGATACGACTCTAACTCCGCTGAAAATCGACTCCCCCATTCCAGTTCGCAAAGCGGTGCCGCTCAGCACTCCTAACAAAAAGAAAAAAATGACCAATGGCAAGGGATGACATCGTCGTAGGCCTGGAGATTGGCACTAGCAAAATCTGCGTCGTCGTTGCTGAAGATCAGGACGACGGCACAATTAAAATTCTTGGCGTTGGCCAGGTTCCTTCGCGCGGTATTCGCAAAGGCGAGATCGTGGATTTCGACACCGCGCAACAGTGTTTGCACGACGCCGTGGTGGACGCAGAACAGAAATCGGATATCGAGATCGACAACGTTTTTGTCGGTATCACGGGGTCGCACATTTTGAGTTTCAACAGTCGCGGAATCGTCATGGTTCCAGAAGAAAAAGGCGAGATCGACGAGGAAGATATTACCAACGTCAAGCACAGCGCCATCGAGGTAAGCATCCCGGGGGAGAACTCATTTTTGCACCAGATCCTCCAGCATTATTACATCGACGATCGTGAAGGTGTGCTGAATCCCATCGGCATTTTCGGGAGCAAACTCGAAGCCGACTACCATATTATTCACGGCATTAGAAACCGGATTCATAACACCTTGCGCTGCGTGCGCGAATTGCCGCTGAGCGTGGCTGATATCGTCCTAAATGGACTCGCCTCTGCCCAAGTAGTGCTTGATCAGGAACAAAAAAATCTCGGCGCGCTAGTGTTAGATATTGGTGGCGGCACAACGGATTACGTTCTCTATCACGATGGCGCTGTTCGCCAAAGCGGAGTACTAGCAGTCGGCGGCGATCACATCACCAACGATATTAGCATGATGCTCAAAATTCCGATGGCGCGTGCTGAACGTTTGAAGATCGAGGAAGGCAGCGTGATCCTTGGCAGATCAATTCCCGGCGAGAAAGTTTTGTTAAAGGACGAAACCGGATTTGCCGGTCGCGAAATCGAGCGCGAAAAGCTGAACATGATCATCCACTTGCGTATGAAAGAAACTTTTGAGTTGCTTCTAAGTCGATTGGAAAACGATCCCAAGTTTGAGTTGGTCGGCTCCGGCGTACACATCACCGGCGGCTGTAGTTTACTCAAAGGAATCGACGATCTAGCTACGGAGGTTTTCGGAATGGAAACGACCCTCACCCATGCGCACACGATGGCGGGAATCACTTCCGCATTTCAAAATCCGCAATACTCCACCGCGATCGGTCTCGTCAAATATGCTCAGGCCGTGCGCTCGGAGATTCCGCAGGAAGGAATTCTCTCCAAGCTCTTCAATTTCCTTAAAAAACTATTCCGCCGCTAACCTCCCAGCCATGATCGAGATCCAACGTCCTCTATCGAACACTGCTGCTCCATTCGTTCCTCTCACCCGAAAAATTGTGGGTGTCGGCGGCGCGGGTTCCAGCGTGATCGACCGGCTCTTGATCGATGGTGTGGACGCGGTCGATCTCGTCGCGATTAACACCGACATGCAGGCCCTCTCGTCCTGCGTCGCCGCTCAGAAAATCCTCCTCGGCCACGGTCTTACCCACGGCCTTGGCGCTGGTGGAGATCCCGAAGTCGGCATGGCGGCGGCGCAGGACGCGCTGCCCGAATTGCGAGCCGCAGTTGAGGGAAACCAGATCGTTTTCATCACGGCCGGACTCGGCGGCGGCACTGGTTCCGGGTCCGCGCCCTTCATGGCGCACGCTGCTCGTGAGGCGGGTTGCATCGTTATCGCAGTCGTCACTATGCCCTTCACATTCGAAGGCCGACGCCGCAGCGAGCAAGCCATCGCCGCGCTCGATCATCTGCGCCAACTCTGTCATGCCGTCATCTGTTTTGAAAACAACCGCATGTCCGAGCTAGTCGCGCCTAAGGCCGGCATTCAGCAAGCTTTCATGGCTGCAGACCAGACGCTGAGCGAATGTCTCCGCGGAATTCTGGCGATGTTAGCACGGTCCGGCATTATGAAAGTCGGCCTCGACGATCTGCTAACAGTCATGCGCAGTGACGATCCACGCTGCCTTTTCGGCTACGGCGAAAGTGACAGCGACAACCGAGCGCTCGAAGCTCTCGCCTATGCCTTGCGCAATCCATTGATGGAACGTGGCAAGCTTCTCGAAAGCACCGGCAATCTACTCGTTCACGTCGCAGGCTCCTCAAATCTAACATTAGCAGAAGTCGAGATTTTGATGAACGAACTGAATCGCCACATCGGTGTCGACACGCAGCTCCTGCTCGGTACTAGCATTGATCCCCGACTCGGATCAAAACTAGCCATCACTCTGGTTAGCACGATGGGGCGTCCGTATTCCGTTGTTAGTCACCGGGGCGCGCTGCCGGTTGCGGAAATACCGGAGCCCGAACTCGTTACCATTCCGCAGATCATCGAATACGAGGAATCGCTTCCCGAAGACCAGCCAGTCGTCGCCGTGCGCCTGACTCCTCGCCCTGCTCGCGCTCCACGTCCGGAGTTGTCGCCTGTAGCCGCAGCGGTGCCGGTTGTTGAAAAAACCCGTGAGGTGAAACAGGAAGTCCTTCAATTCGAGCCCGTCTCGCGTGGCCGTTTTGAAAAAAGCGAACCGACGATTGTGGAAGGTCACGACCTGGATATTCCGACGGTTCTGCGCAAGGGATTCCGCGTCTAGCTTTTCGCCATGAAACGACGCATCGCGATCGTTGGCGGAGGCATTGTTGGACTCGCCACCGCGCTCAAGCTGCTCGAAAACAGACCGGAGTTAGACATCACTCTGCTCGAGAAAGAAGCCCGCGTCGGCAACCACCAGAGCACGCATAACAGCGGCGTCCTCCACGCCGGGCTCTATTACAAACCCGGCTCCAGCAAAGCGCGGCTTGCCGTTCAGGGCATTCGCGAAATGGTTAGGTTTTGCGAGGAAAACAACGTTGCCCACGAGATCTGCGGCAAGCTCGTCGTCGCTACCGATGATGCGGAAGTGATGCGACTTGGAACGTTATCTGAGCGCGGACAGCAAAACGGATTACGCGGATTGCAATGGCTGGAACGCGACGCCATGCGTGAGATCGAGCCGCATGTCGCGGGCATCGCCGCCGTGTTAGTACCCGAGGAAGGCATCGTCGATTATCGTGCCGTTTGCGATGCGATGAGCCGGAAGATCACCATGTTAGGAGGCCGCATCGAGTTAGGCGCGAATGTTAGAAAAATTGTTCCGGACGCAGCCGGTTGGAAGATCGTTGCTAACAAAGAATACGCTGCCGACTACCTGATCAATTGCGCCGGATTGCACTGCGACCGGATTGGAAAACTTGCCGGCGAACAGCCCGAGGATCGGATTCTTCCTTTTCGCGGCGAGTACTATCAATTGCGCGCCGACCGCACGCACTTGGTTAGGAACCTGATTTATCCTGTGCCCGACCCGAAGTTTCCCTTCCTGGGCGTGCATTTCACCCGGATGATTTCTGGCGGAGTGGAGGCGGGTCCGAACGCAGTGTTAGCCCTGGCGCGCGAAGGTTACACGAAGTCCGACGTCTCCATGCCCGATCTCGCCGATGCGCTGTCCTTTCCCGGTCTTTGGAAATTCATGGCGCGTCATCCGCGGATGTGTTGGGACGAATTATTGCGCTCGTTCTCGCGCGGTTTATTTGCCCAATCGCTGCGCAAACTCGTCCCGGAAATCACCGAAAACGATCTCGCTCCCGGTGGCGCAGGCGTGCGGGCTCAGGCCATTTCGCGCAGCGGCGCACTCGTCCAGGACTTCCACCTCGTGCAACGCGCCAACGCGCTCCACGTCTTTAACGCTCCCTCGCCCGCTGCGACCGCTTCGCTTGCGATCGGCGGAGAAATTGCCAGCAGAGTCCTGTCTAACTCGACTGAAACTTTTAGCTAGAACTTAGCTCGCAGCCGGTGCGGGCAATTCGCTCTGGGCGATCACGCGCAACGGGATGCGGGCGAGGATTTGCTCGTCGAAATGCACGTCGAAATGATAGATGCCCGCTTTCGCAATCGTGCCCTGGAGCGGGACGATCATGTTCTGCGTGGAAAATCCGGGCGTGCCTTCGGGCATGTTCACATCCATCTTCGATTCGTTGGGCGGCTCATTGTTAGGAGTGCCTGAGTCGTCTCCAAGTCGGATGGAAAACGCGTGGCTGCCGTGGTCTTCGGCAGTGAAGCTGAAGCGGAGGGCGAGCGTGAAGCTGAACCCGGCAGGGAAGCTTTGCGCGATGATGGCGTCGAATGCGCCGATAACGTTGAGTTTGCCTTGGCTTTCCGAGGCGCTATCACAGAGGGTGGCTACGAGTGTTTGCATAATTTAGAGTGGCAGATGGTGGCTGGGTTTTGAGTCGAGTGCAAGTGCGATGGGAAAAATATCACCGACTCCGAAACGATTACGGCGTTGGCGGAGTCGGCGGAGTCGGACCGCCCAGACCACCCGGACGATCAATAATCACCCGCGCCGCGCGATAGCCGACAAAGAAATCGGGGAACGACAGACTGGCGGCCTCCGCCGTGGGGTCCATCTGCTCGCGCACCAGCGTCATCGTCTCGCCGAGGAGCTTGTCATATTTTGCCGTGTCCTCCGTGATGT
>JAYVOE010000130.1:0-2850 GCA_043758065.1 Spartobacteria bacterium
GGCGGACTCCAACGAGAGCGCGAAGAAATATTGAGTGGTCATTAGTTAGTAAATCGTGAACGTAAAAGGAAGCTCCAGTCGCTGCGTGTAGAGCGTGGCGGCCACCTCATCGGGAATCGGCGGAAACTCAGCGTCCATAATAGATTGCGTGCAGGTGGATGCAAAACCTTCGTTCGAGGTATTCCCAATGACGCGAAAATTTCCCACTTTGCCGCTGCGATTAATTGTAAAAATGACTCGCAACGTGCCCGGTGCCACGAAAGCGGCGTCCCGTTTGATATAAAAATACCAGCGCGAGCCAATTGCGTTCTCCACCTGGCGCAAATAACGGCCCAACGGCGTTCCGCGGGCGGCGATGGATGGACGTCCGCGATTGGAGAGGCTGCCTTCGATGCGAGTGGCACGCGTTTGGGGCTGATAGGTTCCGCCCGCCGCTGGAGTGGGCAATGCCGGAGGCGCGGGCGTCGGCGTGGAGCGGCCTAGCGCGATGGCATCTTCGGGCAACGGTTCCGGGGTCGGAGTTGGGGCGGCGGTCGGCTGCGGCGTGGCTTTTTCCTTCGACGTGATTGCACTGGAACTCGACTCATTTTTTCCGCCGAGAATCACGTCCTGATCCTGCAAATTCATCTCGCCCGATTGGCGGCCGTCCACATTCGGCATGTTTTTCGGTCCTTTGCCGGGCTGATTCCCTCCGGCGGCGGTGTCGCGATCCGAATCAAAACTGGCATCCGGCGGAGGCGTCGCCGCCTCTTGGAAATGATCCGAGCGAATCGTTTCCCGCTCCATCGGCGGCGTCGGCGCGACACGAATGGTCTCCGGCGTTGGCTCTGGCAGAATGGTCAGTTCCAGCGGTTTATCTGGCGTAATCGGCGGCTGATTCGCCTTCAGCTCCATCCAAAAAGCCAGGAAAAGCAGGAGCAAAACGTGAAAAAGAATCGAACCCGCAATGGCGAGCGTGACCTTCTTTTTCGATTCCCGTTCCATGCGAGGGAGATGATAGTCGACTGAACGGTTTTGTCACTAGGGGTCAATCTATGACGAGCGGCCTGAGCGCCTCGCCAGAAAGGACGCCGAGCGTCCGAAAAACATTCATCCGCGCACACCATTCCACCTCGGCTTTGCGGCCGCGCTCGATCAAGCGACGGCCATTTTTCGAACTGGCCAGCGCCATTTCGATGCAACTCGCATGAGTTTTCCAAAGCGAGAGCAACATCTGTCCCGCGTCCGGCAGAATTGACTCTAACTCGAATGAAGTTCCTAACACTTCCAGCAACGCACCCGCTGCCAGACCGTCCTCGATCGCGAACTCGTTTCCCGTTCCCGCGCAAACCAGCAGCAGATGTTCCGGCGGCTGAGTTGCGAGGAAATCCGCCGTCGCTTGCAGATTGAGAAATGAACTCGCGATCACCGTTTTCGACGCCGCAACCGCGCGCAAAGCGATGGTGCCGTTGGTCGTCGTGCTGATGATTTTGCGTCCGGCGACGTCGTCATATTCGAGCGGTGAATTCCCCAGATCGAAGCCGTCGATTTTTTCTCCGTGACGTTCGCCGCCGAGGAGTGCGGTGGGATGTTTTTTGCGAAAGGCCCAGGCTTCTTCGATGTCTTTCGCTGGATAGATTGCACTCGCACCCGACTGAAAAGCGGTCGTCATCGTCGAAGTCGCCCGTAAGACATCGAAGACGACAGCCGTAGTTCGAGTCAGATCGCGCTCTGACAAAAGAGCGATTTCGGCAGGTGTGAGGACGACGGTGACTTTCACCAGAGCTAGCCGACGTTTACGGGGACCAGCGTCATGGTGTCGTTGCCGAAGATGTCGATGACTTTCACGGCGACGATGTATCGACCAGGCCTGGTGTAGGAATGCGGAGCGGAGACGAGGTCCAGGCGACGATTTTGTCGGGTGCGGAAGCTTTGCCACTCGTTCTCGAAGATGTAGGCACCGGTCCAGCGTTCCTCGAAATCGACAAACTCCTCGCTGGCACTGACCATTCCCGGCAAAGCGCCTTCGACTCCCATTTGTTTCGCCACTTTGATGATTTCCTTGCGGCTTTCGTAATGGAAATCGACGGCCCAATAGTCCACCCAATCGGTCCATTGTTGGGTGAGGACGTTTCGCGAGATGATGCCGTCTTTGTCTTTGCTGATTTTAACGAGTTGACCTGCTTCGCAGACGACTTCGCTTTTGCCGGTTTTCATTTCAGTTGCAATCGATTCAGCGAGTCCTTGGGAATAATAGACGGAGAAATCGGTGAGCTCGATGGTGATGGAAAGGGAATCCTTCGCATCGTAACGCGGCTGGGCTTCGACGTAGGCGACGTCGTGGAAGCGCACCTGGCCGCGTTCCACAGCGCGTTTGTCGAAGACTTCGGGCGGAATGGTTTTGGGGGCGAGTTCGATTCCTTTCTGTTTTGCTTCTTCGAGCACGGCGGGGAAGAGGCCCATCTCGAACTCAAAGGCCAGCACGTCCACACGCGACGCCCCGCGCTTGCGGCATTCGGTGATGACTTCTTCGACGAACAGGCGACCCACGGGGAGATTGATCGGGCCGACGACGACGAGACGTCCGCCGTGCTTGCCGTGGAAAAACTCATCACTGTAGCGGCGGGTCTGTGACTCGACTGGTTGGCTCACAGAGCCAACGCTACACAACGGCTCGGCGCGGTAGGCGCGCAGGATCAGTTCGCGAAATTCCTGTTCTTTGCGAGCGAGCGCGTCGGCTTTCTTTTTGGAGGAAAGGCGCGAACCGACGTTTAGATAGGCCTGGCGCTCGTAGCGGCCGAGGTTGAGCACCTCGAAGGCGCGGAAGGGCTGGCCGCCGGCCTTCAACTCGCGCTGCACCTGGATGAGCCG
>JAYVOE010000131.1:0-21210 GCA_043758065.1 Spartobacteria bacterium
CACCTGTGGCAGTCTTGCTGCCCGTTTGAAAAACACGGGTTATTTCATGGCTTACGCAATCATCAAAACTGGCGGTAAACAATACCGTGTCACCCCCGGGCAATACTTCGATGTTGAAAAACTCGACGTCGCCGTGGGCGAAAAAACCACTTTTTCCGAAGTTCTCTTCCATTCTGATGGAACCAAACTCACTTACGGGTCGCCCAGCATCGTCGGCGCGACCGTCGTGGCCGAGATTCTCGACCAGCACAAGGACAAGAAAGTGATTGCCTACAAGTATAAACGCCGTAAGGGTTATCACCGGACCGTTGGTCACCGCCGGAAACTGACTCGAGTTAAAATCGAATCCATCTCTCTTTAATTTCTAAAATCCAGACGTCATGGCACATAAAAAAGGACAAGGAAGCGTAAAAAACGGACGCGATAGCGTTAGCAAACGTCTCGGCGTCAAAAAATTTGGCAGTGAATCCGTCGTAGCGGGCAACATCATCCTACGTCAACGTGGAACCAAGTTTCATCCCGGCAAAAACGTCGGTTTGGGACGTGATTACACGATCTTTGCGCTTACCGATGGTGTGGTTCGTTTCGACCGCGACGGTCGCCGAGTGAATGTTGACCCGGCGCTGGTTGCGGCTTCCTCCAACTAAGCAAACAATTCCCTCCCGCAGCAAAACCGCGCTCCAAATCATATGGGGTGCGGTTTTGTATTTTGTAGCCGCGCAGTCAGTCCGGAAAAGTGAGCGGACTTTGAGTGAAATCAAACTTTTCTGATTCGAGTTTCATCGAATTCAGCGGGTTGGCCCGACGCGATGCCGCTGACTTTTAGCATTAGCGAAGGAATCGCGCTCGGGTTTGTGGTCTATGCCGGGCTGAAACTTTGCCTCGGACGCGCTCGCGAAGTGACTCCGCTGGCCTGGGTGCTGGCGGCGTTGTTTCTGGCGCACTTCATCCGGTAGACGCACGGGGCGTAGCTTTCGAGTTGCGCGAGGGGCGGGTTGCTCGTTAATTGGTGGCCCGTGAAACTTCAGCCGTCGAACATTATTTACCTCGATAACAATGGGACGACTGCGGTCGATCCTGCCGTCGTCGCGGAGATGATGCCGTATCTGACGGATTTTTACGGCAACCCGAGCAGCGCGTATGCGTTTGGCTCGCAGGTTAAGGAGGCGATCGAGACGGCGCGTGGACAAGTCGCGAATCTGCTAGGTTGCACTGCAACTGAAATCATTTTTACGTCATGCGGCACCGAGTCGAATAACGCGGCGATCAATTCCGCCCTGCTGATCGACCCGGATCGGCAGCACGTCGTCACGAGCGCCGTCGAGCACAGCGCGATTATCAAGCACGGCGAAGCACTGGCCCGTCGCGGGATCGAAGTGACCTGGCTGCCAGTCGATTCGGACGGTCATATCGATCTAACTCAATTGGAAAACGCGGTGCGCGAGGACACGGCGATCGTCTCATTGATGTGGGCGAACAACGAAACGGGAGTGCTGTTTCCCATCGAAAAAGCCGCGGAGATCGCCCGGGCAAAAGGCGCGCTTTTTCATACGGACGCCGTCCAGGCTGTAGGGAAAATCCCGATCAATCTGGCGGATTCGAAGATCAATTTTCTGTCAGTTTCCGGCCACAAACTGCATTGCCCAAAAGGCGTGGGCGTTCTTTTTGCGAACCGTAAATCGCGCTTTAACTCGTATTTGATCGGTGGCGGCCAGGAAAACGGCAAGCGCGCCGGCACGGAAAACGTCCCGTATATCGTCGCGCTCGGCAAGGCCGCTGAGTTGGCTGGAACTGCGATGAAAATCGAAAACACCGAGGTAAAAGCGTTGCGCGATCATTTTGAAAATACGTTGCTGGAATCGCTCGATGGAGTCGAAGTGAACGGCGACCGGGAAAATCGCCTGCCCAACACCAGCAACGTCGCCATTAGCGGCGTCGAATCCGAAGCATTGCTCATCCTGCTCGACCAACGCGGCATCTGCTGTTCCGGCGGCTCCGCCTGCACGACCGGTCAGCTCACGCCCTCGCACGTCCTCATGGCCATGGGCTTTTCCCAAGAACGCGCCCGTTCCAGCGTGCGCTTTTCGTTCAGTCGCTATAACACCAGCACCGAAGTGGACCGCGCTTTGCAGAGTGTAATCGAAGTCGTCCGTAAACTTCGTGCGATCCAACCGGCGTTGTCTGCCGTGTAGGAGACCCTGCACCCGATGTTACAATGACTGTTCCCTCCCGCAGACTGCTCACGTCCTCCGCGGCTGCCATGGCGGAAATCCGCTGGTTGTTCGTGGTGGTGACGCTTTTAGGTTTGTTGGCGGCATTCGGGATGGGGCGACTTGCGGGAAATGGGGACGTCCACCGCATCGCTGCCGTCCTGACGATAACGGCCGCCGTCGTGATCTGCCTGACGTTAAAAAGTAAAATCTGGTTGTTGATCCCGGCGACTTACTTTTTAACCGGGGCGCCTGGTGGATTGAGTATTCCTTTCGGTTTGAATGAACTGACGGCCATGGGTGTCTTTGGGATGTTCATTGTCTTTTCTGCGCTAAAAGTGCCCTTGCGCAAAGTGGTCTACGGACGCCTGGATCATCTTGTTTTTTTGAACATTGCGTATCTCGGCACGGTGTATATCCGGAACCCAGCTGGAACGCGGGCCTTTGGTTCGGACTTGGTGGGAGGACGTCCGTATTTCTCGGTGGTGGTCGGATTGATGGCCTACTGGGTGTTTAAGCACATCATCCTCGACAAAAAGGCGCTTTCCCTGTTTCCGCGCGCCTTAGTGGGTGGGATGTTTGTGAACTCGGTCATCGGGGTCGTCACCCGCTATATTCCGGGAACGGCGACGATCATTGCGCCTTTTTATTCGGGTGTGAACACACAGAGCTACATTTCGGAGAACTTCGAGAGCGGGGATTTGGGTGGTGAAAACTATCGTTTTTCGGAATTGGGCGGCCTAGGAGACGTGGTTCACACCTATCTTGTTTCGTTTTTTCGACCACTCACTCTGATTACCCCGGCGCGGATCTTTCATTTCGTCCTGTTTGTGGGATCATGGGCGGGAATTTTATCGTCGGGGTTTCGTAGTTCCATCATCCAGCAATTTTGCTATTTCTTGATAGCCTCGTATTTCTATTCTGGGATGCGGGATGTGGTGCGAGCGGTGTTTCTCAGTTTTGCAGCGATCGTCGCCATCGTCGCTGGGCAGGGCGTGCTCTTCGACCTTCCGGCAGGGGCCCAAAGATCTCTCTCTTTTTTACCGGCTCGCTGGACGTCCACAGAGGCCGTAGAATCTGCTAAAGCCTCATCCGAATGGCGTTTCATCCTGTGGCGGCGTGTTTGGGAGAGCGACAAATATATCAAAAACAAAGTGTTTGGAGACGGCTTTGGATTCCAGGCAACCGATTTGCAGATTCAGATTGATGCGATGACGGGTGGCCTGGGCTACATGGGCGGTGAGATGGCTGAAAGTCAAATGGTAACAGGTGCGTTTCATAGTGGACCTCTGTCCACGATCCGAGTTGTGGGGATTATCGGACTGATCTTTTACACAATGCTTATGATTGCCTCCGCCCGCTTCAGTTGGCGGTTAATCCAACGTGCCCGGGGGACGCCTTTTTTCGGATTTGCCGTCTTCATCGGGATGACCCTCATCTACAAGCCTTTTGAATTTTATGTAGTCTTCGGCTCATTTGACGGAAGCTTGCCGTTTTCGATTTATCAGGTCGGTCTGCTGACTTTAATCAGCACGGCACTCGAAGAACATCTGGTTGGACAAGTGCCAGCAGACGTTGCCGCCGAACCCATTGCGGTGAAACCGCCGGAACGGAAGCTCATCCTACGATGAAGCTCCCCCTTGTAACCCGCCTCGCGTAAGCTCAAAACGTCATGAGTATTTTCATTCACCCCAGCGCGGATGTTCAGTCCGCTGAGATCGGCGACCGCACGAAGATCTGGCAGTTTTGCGTGATCCTTCCGGGGGCTGAGATTGGCCCGGATTGTAATATTTGTTCCCATGTGCTGATCGAGGGTGATGTGCAAATCGGCTCCCGCGTGACGGTCAAATCCGGCGTGCAACTCTGGAATGGACTCCGAGTGGGCGACGACGTTTTCATTGGCCCCAATGCCACGTTTACCAATGATAAATTTCCGCGTTCCAAACAGTATCCGGAAGCTTTTCCCTGCACCACAGTCCTCGCAGGTGCCTCGATCGGGGCCAATGCCACGATCCTGCCGGGCGTCCGAATCGGACGAAGAAGCATGGTCGCAGCTGGCTCAGTAGTCACTCGCGACGTCCCAGACAATGCGATCGTCATGGGAAATCCTGCGCGTATCACAGGCACAGTCCCTGATCCATCCAATACCTAAATTATGTCCCCCATCGACCATTGCAAAATCATCCAACTTCCAAAGGTATCTGACCCGCGTGGAAATCTCACTTTTATCGAGGGAAACCGGCATATTCCCTTTGAGATCAAGCGCGTTTACTACACTTACGACGTGCCCGGCGGCTCGGATCGCGGGGCGCACGCTCACAAAGATTTGCACCAACTAATCATCGCCATGTCCGGCAGCTTCGATGTCGTCCTTGATGATGGATTTCAGAAGAAAAGATTTCACCTCAACCGATCCTACTTCGGGTTGTATGTCTGCCCGATGTTGTGGCGGGAATTAGACAATTTCTCTTCCGGCTCGGTCTGCATGGTTCTGGCTTCGAACCTCTATGATGAGGCCGACTATTACCGTGATTACGACGCTTTTATCGCAGATGCTCGAAGCGTCTCGCCCTCACCTTCCATTGGACTGTAACTCGAATGAAAATTCCCTTTCTAGAACTCAAGCCTGGATACCTAGAACTTAAGGAAGAGTTCGACGCAGCCTATCATCGCGTGATGGATTCCGGCTGGGTTCTGTTGGGGAAAGAACTCGAAGCCTTTGAAGAGGAATTCGCGAACTACTGCGGCACCAAATATTGCGTCGGCGTGGCGAATGGCCTGGACGCGCTTCATTTGATTCTGAGGGCGTGGGGAATCGGGCCCGGTGACGAAGTGATTGTGCCGTCGAACACGTTTATCGCCAGTTGGCTGGCGGTCTCTTATGCAGGTGCCACCCCCGTCGCGGTGGAACCAAGGATGGAGGATTACAACCTGGATCCTGACCGGATCGAGGCGGCGATCACTCCTCGAACGAAAGCCATCATGCCGGTGCATCTTTACGGTCAGTCGGCCGATATGGATCCCATCAACGCGGTAGCAAATAGATTTGGGTTAAAGGTCATCGAGGACAATGCGCAGGCGCAGGGAGCCCGCTACCAAGGACGCCGCACCGGCGGATTGGGAGATGCGGCAGCGACGAGTTTTTACCCTGGAAAAAACCTCGGCGCTTTCGGCGACGGCGGTGGCGTGACGACGAACGATCCGGAGCTAGCCGACCGAGTCAGAACTCTCCGAAATTACGGGTCGAAGGTGAAATATTTCTACGAAACCAAAGGCATCAATTCTCGTCTCGACGAGATGCAGGCGGCGTTCCTGCGGGTGAAACTCCGGCACCTCGACGAGTGGAACGCGCGTCGCTCCGCCCTAGCCGCACGATATCTTTTGCTCCTTCCGCCGACTGTGATATTGCCATCGGTCCCAACATGGGCGGAACCCGTCTGGCATCTGTTCGTCGTCCGGCATCCGCAACGCGATGCGTTGCAAACTCATTTGAGTTCCAGTGGTATCGGCACGCAGATTCACTACCCAGTCCCGCCTCATCTTTCGCAGGCTTACGCATCCTTGGAAGATGCGACACCTGATTTTCCCATCTGCACTCAACTTGCGCGGGAGGTCTTAAGCCTACCAATCGGTCCACATCTGGATGAGAAAGAAGTGAGCTTCGTTTCCAACTCAATTACAGCATTTTGTCAAAACTGCGCCTGATTCGAGCAAATATACGAGTGGTCGCCTCTCGAAGCTAATGTCTCGTAAGCAAGGCAGCTACGGGCAGATTTTAAAAACCTCGTCCATCATCGGTGGGGCGCAGGGGATTAACTATCTGATCGGTATGTTCAGGACCAAACTTCTAGCCGTGTTATTGGGACCAGCAGGGATCGGACTGGTCGGGCTTTATTCTTCGATAACGACAATGGTAGCCGCTTTCGCCGGATTAGGAATCGGGTCTAGCGGGGTTCGCGATGTTGCGGAAGCGGCCGTCCATGGAGGTGACGAGCAGGTAGGTAAAATTGTTAAAACTTTGCGTCGTGTCTGCTGGGGAACAGGTATCTTCGGGTGGCTCCTTATGGCGGTTTTTTCGCGGCCTCTCAGCCTTTGGATATTCCAGTCTCCAGTTCACGCGTGGACGATTGCTGCGTTAGGAGTAACCGTGCTAGCGGGTGAAATTACCATGGGACAGATGGTCTTTATCCAAGGAATGCGCCGCATCAGCGATCTGGCTCGCGTAAATATTTTTTCCATGGTTTCAGGCACCTTGATCGCCGTCGGAATATATGCGTGGCAGGGTGAAAAAGGCATCCTCCCAGTCTTAGTGCTTACCGCCATCGTCAACCTCGTTTTCTCTTCTTGGTATGCGAAGAAAATCACTATTCCCGAGGTGTCTTTAACTTTGCGCGAGACTTGGATGCAACTCCGCTCACTTTTAAAAATGGGGACGGCATTTATGTGGAGCGGCCTGCTCACCACCGCTGTAGTTTTCGCCACGCGGACCATGATCGTGAAAACGCTGGGATTGGATGCCAACGGCATCTACCAGGCCGCGTGGGGCATCTCTGGCATGTTTGCAGGGTTTATCCTCGGGGCGATGGGGACTGATTTTTTTCCGCGGCTCACCGCCGTGGCCAGCGATCATTCTGAAGTTAACCGCCTTGTGAATGAACAAACCGAAGTAGGCATCCTCCTGGCACTGCCCGGCATTCTCGGCACGCTGTCCTTTGCACCACTGCTTATGCGGATATTCTACTCCTCGCAATTTCTGCCAGCGGCTGAACTGTTACCGTGGTTCGTGCTAGGTGTATTTGGCCGAGTTGTCAGTTGGCCAATGGGTTTCATTCTTCTCGCCAAAGGCATGTCCAAGTGGTTTGTGATTAGCGAAACCCTCGCGGCGATTATTCAATTGAGTCTCACGTATATCTTCCTGCATTGGCTGGGTCTGCGAGGAGTGGCGGTGGCTTTCGCGATTCTCTATTTCGTTTTCACATTTGGCACATCCGTGGCCGTTGGACGATTGACTAACTTTCGGTGGTCGCCTGCATCTGTCCGCTTGTTGGTTGGCTCAAGCTTGCTGGTGGCTGCTGGTTTCTTCATCCAAAGCAATTTAAAAAACACCTTCGGGATTGCACTTGGAGGCGGATTAACACTGGCTTCAGGAATCTACTGTTTGCGCGGAATCGCCGAGCGTCTCGGACCACAGCATCGTGTCTTGTCCGCGCTCAAACGAGTGCCGTTTCTCTCTCGACTCTGCCTCGGTAAATCTTTTGGCAATCTATAAACTACCGTGGACGCGAATCCGCTGATTTCCTTCGTCCTAATTGCATTCAAGCAGGAATGCTACATCCGCGAGGCTGTGCGCGGTGCGCTCGCTCAAACTTATTCGCCGTTGGAGATCATTTTGTCCGATGATTGTTCCCCGGATCGCACATTTCAAATCATGCAGGAGGAGGTAGCGAAATACTCCGGGCCGCATCAAATTCATCTGCGGCAAAACTCCGCAAATAATGGGCTCGCTTCGCATATTAACCAGGCTTTCGATATTGCGAGTGGTGAAATTTTTGTGATCGCAGCGGGAGATGACGTTTCGATCCCCGAAAGAACGCAGGCTCTCCACGAGTTGTATGCAACGACCAGATGCGTTGCTGCATTTTCCAATGCGATGATTATAAATGCTCAGGGTATTTCATCCGAGCCGTGGTTTGATGTGGCATGGACGCCTGATTTTAATCGAAGTCGAATGAAAATTTCTTTTACGCATACGCCGATGGTACTTGGTGCTACTAATTCCATTCGGCGATCCGTCTGGACTAGCTTCACCCAGTTTGGGAGCGATGTTCAGCAGGAAGATGTTATTTTGGCGTTGCGTTCGAGATTGTTGGGTGAGATCGGCTACACAGCCGCGTGCCTCGTAAACTATCGGCGGCACGACACAAATCTCTATTGCTCCACGACGCTAAGCATTTCAGTAACGTCTGAGCGGCAGGAACGAAACCGTGGGGCGATTCATCGTCACACGCTGGAAGATCTAAGCCGAGCACGGAGTCTGGAAACGGTGTCCGCAGTTGGCTGTCTATATTACCGGGCGGCCATTTGGAGCACCGCACATTTACCGGGCCCCGCCAGCAGAAGCCGATGGAACCCGACACGGTTTTTAGGAAAAGTCCTACGATTTTTCGATCGCCGATTGGTCGCCTTTGTAAATCGTTAGAACTATACAAAATCTCCAGCTCCACGATTTTTTAAGGCCCGGAGTCGGGAACGAATGCGAATCTTCCCGCGCAGGATCAAATATAAATGCCGAAATTTCCGCCGGTCCCAAAAGCGCTTCTTGTAGGTCGCAAAAAACTTCTTAGTCAGATTGTTCACGTAAGGAATAAACCGATCCGGCACGATAAAAAATTGATTTACACCGGTGGCGGAGTCTTCCATCCGTCGCGACATCATGTGCAGATAAAGGGTCTCTTCAAACCGAATCTCGCGGCTCTCCACGAAGACGCGTTCCAGTTTTCCTTCGCTAAAACGATAGACGAGCGTGCGGTTCCTCCAGTCGGGATCTTTATTGAGATCGCGGAAATGATCCACCGTGGAATCCACGTCATCGAAGACTGTCCAGCCCTGATCATAGCCTGAGACAAAACGATCTGGCCGTAAACGTTGATAGGTGTAGGTGATGCCGTAATGATCGTATTCGTCGAAAGCAAACGCCTCTGGGCTTGCTAGGACATGGCGGTAGTTGTAGAGCCTTCGAGACAATGTTTTTTCGACAATTTCCCGAAAAAAAGACTCATCATTTCGGATGAGAGAAAAATGGCCGTGACCTAGATACCGATCGCAACCAGCGAGAAGCGATTCTGTAGCGAAGAAACGAATGTCGCCAAACACCAAATCGCAATCGCAATAACCCCAGAAGTCGTATCCGACCAGATAATCTTTCCAGATTACGCCTCCGAAAGGTTTGAAATCGCATAATTTGTAAGGCCGCTCCATCGAGATGGGGAATGGAAAGCAGCTTTGAATTCGTTCCCGCAACGTCGCGAAATCCATTGGGATGAACTGCACGTTTTCTGATTTGGGATAGATCGAAACGTCGGCATCGGTCACGATCATCCAGTCGATAGTACGATTGTAATGGCAGGAAGATAACCAGAAGCGAAACGTAGTCGGCAGCTTCCCGAAGTATTGCAGAATAACCCGAATTTTTGTCATTTGGATCTAGCGGTGACCATGGCACAACGCTGGAAATTTGCCCACAAGCTACTTTTCAATTGAGCTTGATCGAACTCTGCGTAAGCACAGCGGACAATTTCTGGGCCAAACTTCTCCCAAGCATTAGAAATCGAAAGAACTCGTAAAATTTCCTCATCGATGGCGGGCCGGTTGGTCGACTTGAGGCAAAGCCCAACGGAGTATTCTTTTGCTAGTTGCACGACTCCCGTCTCGGGGTGGCCCATGGTGATGATTGGTAGACCGGCGGATAGGTAGCTGACAAATTTTGTCGAGAGGCTGAAGCGATGCCGTGGGTCGTCATCGCGGAGGGACATTGGCGCGAAACCCCAGTCGCATTCGCGCAGGGCAGCGGTAAACTCGGGATCAGCTAGATTGCCGCGTTCATGCATCCAGCTGGGATCGAACCACGGTCGGGTGGCATAGGAATGTGCGCTGAAAATTTCCAGTGTTACTGGACGGGTCAATTGCGGCTGGATCGATGTGATCGCATTGACAAAGGCTATAAAAGTCTCCTCAGCGCTAATCGACCCGACGAACGCGATACGGATCGAACTCGGATGTTTTTCTATTCTGTGCTCGAGAAATTCCAAGTCCGACGGGCGTAGGCCCGCGTGTGAAACCTCTCCGCCACGGCCGGTTCGCGCCTGCAAATCCTCCACCATCGACTGGGAAATCGCATCCCGCGTCGTGGCTTTTGCGTAGCAGACGTCCACCAAACGCGCCACCTCCCGGCAGCGCTTTTCTCCCATGACTCGAACTGCGCGAAGGTCATCGGGATAATCATGAATTGAAACATGGACACCCGTTTTACTCTCAGAAATAACAGCCGCTAGAGGACGGATCGACCAACCCGATGGGATCGCCCAGATCACCTCGGGCCGAATTTTGCGAATGGTTTGTCGAAGATGACGCGAAGCCCATGGCACCCAGAAGCGTTCCAGCACGCTGCTTTTGAGGCGATGCAGCCGCACGAAGGGCATCAATCTTCGTGGGATCTGAATGGTGTCGTGCGATTGCACTTGCTGCCCGAAATGCGCGTCTGCATCAGGATAGAGACTCCACCAATGTAACTTATCCGCGGGCCAGCCCTGCAACATCTGGCGGACAATCGCCGCGCCGCCGCCGGAACCGTTTGGCGGAAACTCAGTGGCCACGAGTAGCCGCGGGAAATTTTCAATCATGCTCGATCTAAACTGCCGCGGTGGGGTGGTTGCGATACTTCATGTGTGTCTGGAGGATAGAGATTTATCACGTTCGGCATCGATTGAAAAAGAGAGATTAACTTGAAACCCAGAGGCGGCTTCATTAGTAACAGCTGATCCCCTCAACTCAGATTCCGACGGCTAATGAAAGAAACCCTCCTCAAATTTTCCGCCTGGCTGACGATTCTCAGGCATTTTAGAAATCCCGTCTTGGTCACCGCCCTTCGTTTGGGTCTGGCTCGACTCCCTTTTTTTTCATACCGGTTAGAGGCAAATGGCAGCCAGTATAACCTTCTCGCCCGGCCGGAATCCATAAAGCATTCCGACCTGAACATCCTGCGAACGGTGCTCGTCGACGAGGAATACAAGCTCCTCCGCGACTTCCTCCCAGCGGGTCCTTTACGGCTCATCGATATCGGTGCAAACCTCGGTTCCTTCACCATCTGGCTCGATAAAATTCGCGGCATTCGCGAGGCGTTTTGCTTCGAGCCCGACCCCAGTTCGTTCAATCTCTGTCGGTTTAACCTTGCGGAAAATAATTGCCCCCAAGCGACGGCGATTCCCCATGCCATTGGCGGTTCCACGCGCGAGATCGATATGTGGGTGAACAGCAACCAGCCTTGCAGCCACAACATCTACGGCAAACCTAGCGGCGTGGCGCACGAGACTAAGCGCGTGCGCGTCATCGCATTTCAGGAATGGCTGGAAACGGTGGAAGGCGATTTCGACCTTCTAAAAATGGATTGCGAAGGAGCGGAATGGGAAATCCTGCGCAATACGCCACCCGCGTCGTGGCGTCGGTTTAAGCTAATCCTGGCCGAATTGCACGGCGATCCCACCCAGGAAACGCCGATCACGGAATGCCGCAGAATCCTGGAAGAAGCAGGCTTCGAGACGCTACTCGATGACGGCTTTTTTCACGGTCTTTACATCGGCCGACTGCGTTAGGCGATGAGCCGGATCAGCGTCTGTGTGCCCCTTTACAATGGGGCCGATTATATCGAGGCCCTGCTCGAATCTTTGCAGGCGCAGACCTTCACCGATTTTACCGTTTGGATTGGGAACGACGTTTCCACAGACCATTCCGTCGCGCTGGTTCAGCAGTATCTTTCCGATCCACGCTTTCGCTGGATTGACTACGAAACCAATGGGGGCTTTTTCAAAAATATTGTTCGGCTCATTCAGGAATCAGCCGACACCGAATATTTTTTGTTGCCCGGCCAGGATGATTTTTATGCGCCTGAGTTCCTTGAAACTCACCTCACTTTTTTGGATGCAAAGCCGCAATTGGGGTTGGTGCATTCGCGCTCGATATTCGTGGATGAAAACAGCCGCGATCTGGGCTTGGACTACTGGTATTGGGCCCGGCTGCAGGAGGAAATGTCCGGTCAAAATCTCCTCGAAGCCATCTTCACCCATGATTTTTTAGTTTTGCCCGCGACGCTGATCCGTCGCACTGCATTTAACGAAGTCCGCGCGGAATTTCTGGCGACCGCCTACACTTACACGCCCGACTGGAATTTATGGATGTTGCTCGCCGCACGCGGATGGGGTTTTGGCTACCTGGATCACCTCGATTGCTTCTATCGAATCCACAGCCGTCAACTCACGCAAACGATGTCCTCCGAGCAAAAAACCTACGAACTCTCGTCCGTTGTTGCAAACGTCGCCGCGCTTTTAGGTGATGGAAAATACGGAGATTTTGTTTCTCAAAAGCGGATCAGCATGATCCGGTATTTCGCCAACGCACGCTTGCTCCGACGCGGGTTGGCGATGTGCATAAAAGGCGGCGCAGACTCCTATGGAACTCGCATGATTTCCCAAGCCGTGCGCTCCTGCCCGTTGATTTTACCGGGGCTCCCGTATTCCACCTGGCGATACTTACTGGCAAAACAGCGTCAGCATTCCTTATGCGCTGGTTTGATTGAACTTCTCCATCCCGTCGGTGCGGCACACCTTTAAAAAATGAGCGGAGTTAGACCGTTATGAAAATCGTCTGGCTGGCCACCTCCGGTCGGGATTTGCTCAAGGCGTGGGAGCAAACCACACATTACGGTCTCGGAACGACCGTGGTCGCGATGATGGAGGGTTTCCGAGCGTTTCCCGAACATGAAATCCACGTCTTGATGGCAGTCCGGCGCGATTGCCAACCGATGCGCCGGGAAGGAAATATCTTCTACCACGAAGTCCCTACGCCGATGTGGGGAATGATGAAGTCGCTCTATTTATTCTCGACGCGGGCGTTGTTAAAAAAAATCCGAGAGATCCAACCAGACGTCGTGCACGGTCAAGGCACGGAGCGGGAATGTGCGCTGCCAGCGATCTTTTCGGGCTTGCCGAATGTCCTGACGATCCACGGAAATATGCGTGAATTGGCGCGTCTGACTGCGGCTCCATTCTTCAGTTTCAACTGGCTGGCCGCGCGCCTGGAAGGCTTTGTATTGCCACGAACCGACGGCGTTTTTTGCAACTCGGCTTACACGCATTCTCTCGTAGCACCAAACGCAAAGAAGACCTGGATGATACCCAATCCATTGATGTCGGAGTTCTTTGTCCCACGCACAGGAACAGCGGAATATCCCCAGCTAACGCTCCTGAACGTTGGCGTGATTTCTCCCCGAAAACGGCAGCTGGAATTGGTAGATTTGGCTTTCCGACTCCACCGGCGACATCCCGAAATCCGCTGGACTTTCATTGGGCCGATTGGAACGGATGACTACAGCCGCCGGTTTATAGAGAAGGTCGAAAGTCGCGAAGCACAAACGTTTATCCGCTTTGCAGGAAGGACGGAGTTCACGGAAATTCGCGAGGAAATGGACCGCTCGCACGCCATGGTTCATTTCCCGGTAGAAGAATCTTTTGGCTTGGTCGTAGCCGAGGCCCTGGCGCGCGGATTGAAAATGTTTGCAGCAAACGTGGGTGGAATCAGCGAGATCTGCGCGGGAGTTTTTGATGCTGAGTTGGTTGATCCGGAAGATTGGTCGTATCTCGAATCCAGCGTTTCAGCATGGGTTGAACGTGGCGGTGTTCGGTCCGATGCCGGGGTGGAAACCATGAGACGGAAATACCATCCACGGGTCGTCGCGCAGCGCCATCTGGAGATTTATCGCGAACTCCTTTTGCAAAACTCCTGAACGAATTGCCATGGCCGAGATCACCTTTGCAAATCGCCTCGTTCCGTGGCTCCGCCAGTTTCCATGGCTCTTTACGAGCGCAAGACTTTTTTGGAGACTGCCTCGCAAAATTTCCATCGGAGTTGCAAGGAAATGGCGCTGGGGATTTCGACTCGGCGCGGCGCGTGGTTTTTTCAGCGGCTACGAGCAAGTGACTTCCGGCGAATGCGAAGGCAGCGTTTTGCTGGCCGGCCAGGACCTGCCTGCGTTGCCTGATCCATCCATGATCGAAGGCTGTGGAATGCGCCAGAATAGTCGCCAGCCGTGGCCAATCTTTTGGGCGCGTTTTGCGAATGCCCGCCTGGTCGGACCTTCGCTCGCCCTGATGAATGATCAGAAAAAGTTGCTCATCGAATCCGTCTATGGCGAAGAATTTTGCAGAGAATCGCCGTCCTACTTTTACACATTGCTAAAGCCGCCTGTCCTTTTGGCCGGTGCTTGGACGAGCATCATCGGAGATATCACCAAAGGCTACTATCACTGGCTGACGGACGCGCTTCCGCGACTCGAACTACTCTCCTACTTTCCAGCAAACACTCAGATTCTGGCGCATTTTCCGCTCGGGAAATTCGAGCGCGAAAGTCTCCGCCTGCTGGGTTTACTTGACCGGGTCCGGGAGACATCGGAGTGCCATTTGATTCTGGAGGACTATTATTTCTCATCGCCTCCTGTGATGACCGGTTGCACGAATCCGCGCGGAGTCGCATGGTTGCGAACGAAACTTCTCCCGCATGCTGCGCCGGGAGACACCCCAAAAAAGTTCTTTGTCACTCGCCGGGGAAAGACTCGCGGCATCACCAACATCGGGGAAGTGCTGGATTTTTTTCTCCGGTCGGGATGGGCCGTCATCGATTTGGAAACGCTTTCGTTTGCCGAGCAAATCGCGTGGTTTTCAAATGCCGAATTTGTTGTGGCGGAACATGGCGCGGCACTCACCAACCTGCTTTGGTGCCGCCCGGGTTGTTGCGTGCTCGAACTGTTCGCCGACAACTACCGGAACGGGTGCTACGAAACTATTGCGATCTGTCTCGATTTGCAGCATACCTTTGAGGTCTTTCCCGCAGATACCATGCACTCCATGCGAGTTCCATTGGAATGGCTCCAGGCTAGAATAACGTAAGAAATCCCATGCCCAGTAAGCCTTTAGTCGCTCATTTCATCATTGGATTTTATCGTCTCTGGCACGGTCGCCTGCATTTGAAAGGCGCAGGTGGCCTGATCCGCTGGGCCGCGCCTTACACGCATGGTTTGCAAAAGTTCCCGTTGAATCTACCAGAAGGACAAACTGTCACCGTTGATTTCCGGGATCCCGCAGCTTTTTTCTGGCTTAACCACCTCATGGGAGATCGCTTTCAGGAAGACGGCTTGCTTGACGCGATTCAGTCACTTGCTAACGCGGATGCAGTGATCTGGGATGTCGGCGCAAATTCCGGCGTGCTGAGCTATCGACTCGCTGTCTGGGCCCGCAACCAACGAATCCGATTACACTCATTTGAACCTAACCCAACTGTGTTTTCGATGGCGTGCGCTGCCCTCGCTCCGTTTCCAGCGGTGCATGTTCATAACTGCGCACTGTCGGACTCCAACACCGTGCTAACGCTGAACATTCCGCGCGAAGGCAGTGCCTGCGCCTCTTTGGAAGCGGCAGCCACGGAGCCAAACAGGCGAGTCGATGTCCGCTGCCAGCGTGGCGATTCACTCGCGGAGGAGGACGGGATTCCGATGCCGGACATCATCAAAATCGATACCGAGGGACATGAATTAAAAGTGATCGCGGGTCTGCCGAAAATCATTGCTGAAAAGAAACCGCTGATTTTTTTTGAGAACCTCTCTTTGACTGATGAGGCAATTCTGGCGAACACGCCGGCTGGATACGAATTGTATTCTGTCGGGAACGAAAACGGCGAACTCCGGCCTGGAATTCATCGGACGCTGGGCCACAATTGCCTCTTCGCGCCGATCAGTGCGAATCTTGGTGCGATGCAACCTCTCGATAAATCTCAGCCAACCGCTTCGCCACATTCTCCCACGTAGGAATTGGAATACTCGGAACCGGCAGCGACGGGCATTCGTCGTAGAATTTTTTCAGTCGAGTTGCATTGGATTCAAGCGTGCCGCCGGGTTCTAAAAAACTTGCGTGCCTGCCGAAACGCTCCTGCGACCACTTTTGGTTTTGCACCAGGAGCGGCAGTCCGCAGGCCACCGCTTCTTGAGCGGCAAGGCACCAATTTTCAAACCAGCTGAAAAGCACAAAACCACGCGCATTTTGCAGTAGTCGAACCATTTCATCACGATTTTCCACGTGCGGAAGATAGCGAACATAGTGGCCGTCGATCAGCAATTTGAATTCCTGCCAGTAGGGTGCGGTTTCGGAATACGGCTTTCCCACAAAGAGAAGCGGCACGTTGGCGGCGCGCGCCATCTGGGCGAGTTCGACGGATCGTTTTACTTCGTAAATGGTGCCTGTGGTGATGAGATAATCACCCGACCGTGAAGCTGGCGTCACCCCAAGAAATGGAGCGGAAAGTCCTAACGGCACGACGCTGACTTTTTTCGGTTCCACATTGAAACCTAACTCCAATGCTTCTTTTTCCGCCTCGAGTCCGACGACGATTCTCTTGGCGGCGGCGAGACTTTTCCAGGTCAATTGGTTGCGGATAATGCCCCAGCCCGGGATGCGTAGAAGCGTGGCGATGACCAGACCTTGCAATCGCAATTTCCAATCGGGCCGATTGCACGTGGCAGAAAGCAGATGCGTCAGGATCACTGACAGCCCCTTGGCTTCGGCGCGTTGCAGGTATCCGTGATCCGGGATTCCGAAGTAGTGAATAATATTTCCGGTCTGCGCCGAATCCCACCAGCGAAGCCATTCGACTTGGATTCCGATCTGTTCCAGAGCACGCTTGGTTTCCTCGATCTGGATTTGCTGGCCGCCGTGCGCCAACAAGAAGGGAGCTGAATGATCGAAGAGAATTTTCATCAATGCGAGGTGAGTTTACGCAACCTAAGCGCAGGTGGAAAGATGCAAACCTGGTGGCAGTCTACGCAACTTTTGAAGCTTCTCTGTAATGCAGGAGTCGCGTATGGGTTTTGTGTGCGCGCAGAATTTTTCAACCCGGGTCGGAGCAACCGATGATCTCACGCGCAGAGGACGGTCCCTGGCCGGTGGCTGGGCAGCGATTTTCGCTTTCGATCAAGAAGCGTCTTCTTTCCCTCGTTCTGGGAGTGGTGTGCGCGGGCGTTCGGATTGTTTCACGTCTGTTTGCACGTCGGCGTAAAGAATTTCAGCGGACTGCGATCGTTATGGAGCCGTTTGGGATGGGGGATATTGTGTCGCTTGGGCCGTTGCTGAAAGTGCTGCACCACGCAGACTGGAAAGTAATTGTCCTCGCAAAGGGAGCTTGGAAAGACCTGATCCCAAGTGCCCATTACGAGGCCTGGATTGCGTCGGAATTTCCGTGGGCGAGTTATTCAGATGCGCAAAAATACCACTCCCTTGGCAGAGTGTTGGTTTTGCTGCGCAAGATACGGATGCAACTCGCCTCATTTTCCGGTGCTCTGGGAATTGATCCGCGGGGAGATGTGCGCAGCATTTTATTTTTGCATTTGCTGGGCTGTCGGGATGTTGTTTCGCTTGATCACTACACGGGTTCCACGCTGGGCGTTTCAAAGTTCGCGGCTCGCACGGCCAATTCCGTGCCGGGCGATAAGCGTTGGCAGGAGATTCTCCGCCTTCGTTCCGCGGTGGAGATTGATACGCCTCAAAAGAGTCCCATTCTGGATTACCAACATTCTGAAACGGCGGAAACGATTGCCGTGCTACCGGTCGCTCCGTGGTCAGGAAAACTTTGGCCCGCAGAATCCTGGCAGGAACTTCTGCACTCGCTGGAATTGGCAAACCGGCAGGTGATCGCATTATGCGGCCCCGGGCAGTCTGCAGAGGTGCGTCATTTCGTTGGAACCCGAATGAAAATTTTGGAATGCACAACCGTGGCTGAATGGACTGAACGGCTTCGAGAGGTGCGTCTCCTGGTGACGGTAGACACCGGGCCCATGCATCTTGCCTCGGCGGTGGGCGTGCCTGTTGTAGCGCTATTCGGAGTTACTCCATTGCCCCTTTGGGCTCCCAGCGGTAGCGCGTCACTGGTGGTGCATGCCCAGGATGATTCAAAATTTAGGCTGTGCCAGCAGATCGAGGCGAACGTTGCACAAGGCGAATTCTGGATGAATCGAATCCGTCCGGTCGAGGTCATCGAAGCTTGTCGAATGGCCTTGGACTAAACCGGTGCGGCTTGACTCGCCCTCTGCTAATCCCTAACGATCTTAACGTGGATATTAACGAAGCCGGAAAGAACTGGACGGAGCTTGGCGAAGGCGACCCGATGTGGGTGGTCCTGACTGCGCCGGATAAAAGTGGCAACCGATGGTCCGAGGAAGATTTTTTTGAAACGGGGCGGGTGGAGATCGACGAGGTCTTCCAGAAAATGGCCAACGTGGGAGTGGTTCCCGCAACGGGAAAAGCCCTGGATTTCTGATGTGGAGTCGGGCGGTTGAGTCAGGCTCTCGCAGCCCGCTTTGGCTCCGTCGACGGCGTCGATATTTCCTCCTCGATGATTCGACACGCGGAGAAATTAAATCGGTTTCCCGACAAGCTAAATTTCCATCTCAATGTCCGTCCGGATCTCGCGACGTTTCCGGCTGGGAAATATGATTTCATCTGTTCGCTAATTGCGCTGCAACACACGCCGCCGGAGTTTCAGCGGGCTTATTTGGCGGATTTTTATCGATTACTCGCGCCGGGCGGCTGCGCGTTTTTCCAGACCATCCATGCGCGCGGCATTCGTCGGCTGGTGCCGAATTGGGTTGCGGATGGGATTCGAAAATGGCGGAGCAAGGGGCAGGCATTCATCCCGCTCTATGGGCAGCCGGTTGACCACATTCTTTCCACTTTTAATCGCGACGACTGCCGCGTCGTGAAGTTCGAGAGCGCAGGCTATCCCGGTTGGGAGTCGCGTTATTCCACAGACGTCTTCATCGTTCGAAAAGATCCGGTAAAAACAGGTCCGAGTTAGATCGGATTCTGCGGAATGGTGGCTGCGGGGATTTCGCGTTTCGGTGGAACGAGAATAATCCAGTTTTCAATCTGCGCCGCAGCTTTGCTTTGCACGGGGACAGACGCAGTGACCTGCCAGCCAAGTGCGGCCGCCAGTTCTTCGACCGAACGGGAATAGCGTTCGCGACAAGCTCCTTCGTAAGTAACAATTACGTCTACCCCACCAACGTTCGGCAAACGATGACGCTCACCGGCGGGCAAATCGCGGACTACGGTTCGGCCTAAGGGACGCCAGAATGAAAGTTCGGAGTCGTCACCGGTCCCGGCAAATCCGATGACTCGCGCATGGTGTGGGAGCTGTTCGCGCACCCGTGCATGGATGTCCGATCGGCGGGCGTAAACTTCATAAACTGTCTTCATGCGGTTCGAGAGAGTCTCGCCTGGATGATGTTTTTCCATGTAGGCAACGACCCGCTGGGTTGGAAAAAGTGGTCGCGCTGGGCTGAGGATCACGGCTGGGATGACACTTGCCGCTGCCAGCCATGCGGTCCATCGAAAGCCGGGTTTTTTGATCAGAAGGGCGGCGTCGTGCGGCAACAATGGCCAGAGGAATAGCAGGGGATAATACGGGGTTGCGATTCGCGGAACGGCCTCACTGCCAAGTTTCGCCATAAAGACCAGGAGCGCAATCCAACCGGCCAAGCCGACAGTAAATCCAATCCGTTTCTCTGTGGATGATGGAAGATTGGAACGGAGCGATTTGACGCAACGACGCGCGTAGAGAAAAGCGAGAAGCCCGGTGAGTCCCAAGCCAAGACCTGAAGCTTCTTCGCTGGCGAGCTCATTGGCGCGGACGGAGAAGCGCGGGTATTCCGCTGACAGATATTTGAAAGCCTGGGTCTCCCGAAACCGGGCCAACGTTTTGTTTATATCAGCAGCCGCGAACAAGATGGAGGGCTGGAGATTTTCCCAGGCGAGTTGCAGTGCATTCCCGGCGAGACCCGAAGCGGGATGGGCCAGTTTCATCTTCCCCTCGTTCGCCGGATCTCCCGTCCAGTCGCCCGTCTCATGCCAGTTGATCGCGGCCATGGGAACGAACGAAACCGAGGTGCTGACGATGATGGCGAGGACCGTCCCGAAGGCGTGTTTTTTTGAGTCGATTAAGAGTGGAATCGCTGGCCAGAAAGCCACCATGCATGGAAGCAACAAAGGAAGGTTGCTGGCTTTCGCGCCCGTTAGAAGTCCCATGGAAAGAAGCGCGAGCCACGCGTCACTGCTTGATTGGAAACGGTGCGCACGCCGGGAAAACGCCAGGCACGCGAGCAGGAAAACGACCGCGAAGGAATCGTTCCCGATACTGCCAGCCTGCAGCACGAGACTGTAACCGCACGGGAGAATCCACATCCAGAAACGGGCTACCCGAGCGGCAACTCCGAGCCCCCGAAACGCGCTGAAAACCAATCCCGGCAGGAGCGCAGTAGAAATCAGATTGGGAAGGAAAAGCAGACGCTCACAGCGAAGCAACGCGAGGATCGGGGCCATCAGCCATTCGTATCCAACTGCGCTGTAATCCATTCGCGCATTCCAACCGCCGATCCAGTGCCAGCGATGGGTTTGCAGCCAATGCAGAAGGCGCGGGACACGATACGTTAATCCATCGTAATTGGTCGGCGCATACAGAAATCCGCCTACTATTTCCATCAATAGGAGGGCCAGAAAAAGCATCGCGGCTGGCTGACGAAATCTGCGCAGGCGCACTCCGGTTCGTAGGGTATTTTTTTCGTTGCGGGCGCAGTGGAGCCAGACGCCGCCGAGGCATAATGCGAATGCTAAGAGGCATCCGTATCCTAGTGGGGTCAAAACGCCGCCGAGCGACAATGTCCAACCGCCCAGCGTCAGTGCAGTCGTTGTAAGCACCCATGCTTTTGCGCTGAAAAGCGAGTGCGCGTAGGGCTGGGTTCCTGCGGCTGTTGGGGGAACAGTCACAGCTACGCGGCGAAGCCGTATTTCAAAATACAACGGATGGCGCTGAAGCCGTCTTTCCAGCCGATCTTTTTCCCTTCGGCATAAGTCCGGCCGTGATACGAAACGGCCACCTCGTAGATGCGCACATTCATCCGCGCCACCTTGGCGGTAATTTCCGGTTCGAAGCCGAAGCGATCCTCTTCGATCTGAATACTTTGGATGATCTCGCGGCGGAAAACTTTGTAGCACGTCTCCATGTCCGACAGGTTGAGGTTGGTGAACATATTGCTCAAAGTCGTAAGGAAAATATTCCCCACCGAGTGCCAGTAGTAGAGGACGCGATGTTCTTCGGAACCAAGGAAACGCGACCCAAAAACCACATCCGCGCG